>NZ_JBWKEY010000011.1:0-10794 GCF_056435225.1 Streptomyces sp. NPDC043996
TGGGCCGCATCAGGAACTTGTACGCGCGTATCAACGCGGCCCACCCCCTTCCAGAACGATTGTGATCACCGTAGTGCGGGCCACTGACAACGGGGATCCGCCCAGGGGGCGAACCCCCGCTCACGGTGCTTATTGGCGAACCACTGCTGTCCGAACCGGCGTTTGTCCTCGTCGTCAGCGGGGGACAGCCCCAGGCCCGCACCCAGCAGCTCCGCCCCCAGCAAGGCGTACAGCTCGTCGTCGCTCCTGCTCCAGTACTCCTCGACGGACATGTGTTCCCCAACCCCCCGCCCCCGAGCGGTCACCCGCTGTGACCCGCTACGGGAGCATAGGGCTCACCGCTTTCGTGGAGCGCGTCTGAGCGAGGAACTGTGTACGGGTGCGGGCAGAGGGGCGCCTGAGGTCAGCGTGGGGGACGTCGTGCTCAGGCGTCGGAGGTGTCGGGGGCGTCGTGGCGGCGGAACGTCGCGCGGTACGCGCTCGGCCCTCGGCCCGTGTGCCGGGTGAACAGGGCCCCGAACGTCCCGGTGTCGCGGTATCCGACGTCGGCGGCGATGCTCGCGACGGTCCTGTCGGTGCTCTCAAGGAGGTGTCTGGCCCGGCGCACCCGGGCGGTGTGCAGATACGCGAGGGGCGTCTGGCCCGCCTCGTCGCCGAAGCGGCGGAGCATGGTCCTGGTGCTGACCTGGAACGCCCGGGCGAGGGCGGGCAGGTCGTAGCGCGCCGTGAGGTTCTGGTCGAGCCAGCGCTTGACGCCGAGCGAAAAGCCCCTGCCCACGGTGGGCAGGAGGTCCAGGTCGACGTAGGGGGACTGGGTGGAGCGCGCGTCGTCGATGAGCGCGACGCGCGCGGTCGCGCGGGCGACGCGGGGGCCGTCGTGCTCGCGGATGAGGCGCAGCGCGAAGTCGTACATCGCGCTGAAGGCCGCCGTGGTCGTCACGCCGCCATCGGTGACGACGAGCTTCTCGGAGCGGACGCGCACGTCGGGGTAGCGGCGGGCGAGCTGGTCCGCGTACAGCCAGGACGTCGTCGCCTCGCGCCCGCGCAGCAGGCCCGCCTCCGCCAGCAGGAACGCGCCGACGCAGAGGGACACCACGGCGGTGCCCGCCGCGGCCCGCTCCCGTATCGCGGCCGTTTCCGGCTCGAGGCGCGCCAGGGCCGCGTCGAGGTCGAGCGTGGGCGGCAGCTCGAAGCCCGGCACGATGAGCACGTCCGCGGGGCGGACCGCCGCGACGTCGAGGCGCGAGTCGCCGGACGCGGTCACCCGCCGCCGGGGCGAGACGACCGACGCCTCGTAGGACGGCCGGGCCGCTCCCCGCGCCGTGGCGACGTGCGTGGCCATGGTCAGCAGGTCGAGGACCCCGAACACCTCCGACGCGAAGCACCCGGGGTACGCCAGGACGCTCACTCGCGGCCCACTGGCCCCGGCACCCTCCGCGGGCGATACGGCACCTCCGGCATGAGACATGGCACTTCCCGTACGCGATACAGCACTCTCAGCGCTCAACGCGGCACCCCCCAGCGCTCGATGACGTGGCTGGCGGTATCACCAAGACACCTGGCGATATCGCCGATTCTCCGCGGGCACAGCCTCTCGCCATCCTTACGGTCATGACAACCACGCAAGGGCGCTACGACGACCTCCTCAGCGACTTCGAGCGGAGGGCCATCCGCGTCGAGGACACCAGCAAGACCGTGTACGTCGCCGGGGCGGGACCGGCCGTCGTCCTCATGCCCGAGATGCCGGGGATCAGCCCTGACGTCGCCCGGTTCGGGCGCTGGGTGCGCGACGCGGGGTTCAGCGTGTACCTGCCCTCGCTGTTCGGCGTCGACGGCGCCTACCCGCTCGCCGACGCCATGGAGACCGTCGTCCGACGGGCCTGCGTCAGCGCCGAGTTCCGGGCCTTCGCCGGGGGCGGCACCAGCCCTGTCGTCAGCTGGCTGCGCGGCCTCGCCCGCACGGCGCACGCCGAGCGCGGGGGCCCCGGCGTCGGCGCCGTGGGGCTGTGCTTCACCGGCAACTTCGCCCTGACCATGGCGCTCGAACCGGCCGTCATCGCCTCCGTGGTCAACCACCCCTCGCTCCCGCTCGACGACCCCGGCGGCCTGGAGATGACCGACGAGGACGCCGCCGCCGTGGCCGCACGCGTCGAGCGGGACGGGCTGAAGGTCCTCGGCTACCGCTTCGAGGACGACAAGTGGTGCACCGGCCAGCGGTTCGCCGCCTACCGGGCGCTGCTCGGCGACGCCTTCGACGGCCGCGTCCTGCCCGCAGAGGCGGCCCGCACGGACCCGCCGCCCTTCTTCCGCGACGTCGTCGGCTGCGCCCACAGCGTCGTCACGGCCCACCTCGTCGACCAGGAAGGACACCCCACCACGCGGGCCCGTGACGAGATCCTCGCCTTCCTCGCGGAGCGGCTCGGGCCCGGCTCACGCTGAGCGCGCGAACCCCCGGTGGCCGCAGCGGTCCACGAGCCGCTCCAGGGCGGACGCGGCCTCGCCGAGCACGGAGATGTGCCCGTGCCCCGGGCTCAGCCGGAGCTCCGCCGTGGGGCAGTGGCCCGCCAGCCACCGGCTGTGCGAGGGGGGCACCAGGCGGTCGCTCGCGCCGTGCAGGAGCAGGAGCGGCGCGGTGATCCGCGCGGGATCGAAGCCCCACGGGGCGACGTAGGCCAGGTCGTCGTCGATGAGGACGCCGGGGCCCGCCTTGAGGGCCGGCCCTGCGACGCTCGTGAACCAGGACCACTCGCCGGACAGCGCGGTGCGGTCGGAGGGCGTGAACATCTCCGGGTCGTACCCGGCGGTCGCCTCGTACCGCTTCTTCGCCTCGGGACCCTGGACGGCGGCCCGCAGGGAATCCGCGTTGTAGTCCGCCATGTCCGCGAACCAGTCGAGCCCTTCGGCGTCGAAGGGGGCGAGCCCCGACACGACGAGGGCGCCGATGACGCGCTCGGGCAGCAGGGCGGCGCACGCCAGGGCGTGCGGGCCGCCGCCGGAGTGGCCCATGACCGCGAACCGGGCGATGCCGAGGGCGTCCGCGACGTGGGCGACGTCGTCGGCGACCGAGGCGACACTGCGGCCGGGGCGCGGCGTGGAGCCGCCGTATCCGGGGCGGTCGTACGACACCCAGCGGATGCCGAGCCGGGCGGCGGCAGGGAAGAGGGGCGCGGGGGGCGCGCCGATGTTCGGCGTGCCGTGGTGCCAGAAGACGGCCAGGCGGGCGTCGGCGCCGGGCGTCCCGGTGTCGTAGACGTGCAGCCTGCGGCCGTCGCTCAACTCCAGATCGGTTTCCGTCACTTCGTCGCTCACGACGCCTGCAGGGGTCTGTTCGCTGGTCACGGACGCAGGATAGATCAGACCGCGCCCGGCATCGAACGGCTGCGCGAAGTGGTGGGGGGCGGGGAGCCCGGCGGCTTGCGCAAGGGGGCCAGTTAAGCTGTCGCGGTCCGCGTGAGCGCGTATCACCGTGGTGACGTCCCAGGTCGGAGCCCTTCCGGTGGGTGAGGCCCGGGGCGGTCGCCGTCGACGGGGTGCGCGCGGTGACGCGGCTTGCGGTCACGGGGAGAGGCGGTGAGGGGACGGTGCCTGGCATCGGGCCACAGGGGGACGAGTGGCGCGGCGGTGTCCCGCCGGGCGGGACGCTGCGGTCGCTGGCCCGCGGTCTGCTCGCGGCCCGCCGCGAACGGGCGGCGGAGCGGGAGCTGCGGCGACGGCTGCGGCGGGAACTGCGCGACCTGGACGTCCGGCCCCCGCTGAGCGTGGAATCCCTGTGCCGGGCCCTTGAGCGCAAGCGCGGCCGCCCCATCGTGCTGCGCGCCCACCCGCTGCCCGTACCGGGGCCGTTGGGCCTGTGGGTGGAGACCCCGACGGCCGACCTCGTGCTCTACCAGCGGCACACCACGCCGATGCACCAGGACCACATCATCCTGCACGAGGTGATGGGCCACATCTGGTGCGGACACGGGACCGACCCCGACGGCGGCGGCTGGGGCGTGGTGGTGCCAGGGCTGAGCGCCGACGCGGTGCGCCGGGTGATGACCCGCTGCGCCTACGACGACGACCAGGAGTGCGAGGCGGAGCGGGCGGCGACGATCATCACGGAGTGGGCCTGCGTCCTGAACGAGGTCGCCCCCGCGGTGTCCGACGACCCCGAACTGCGCCGGGTGCACTCCGCGATGGGCGACAGCCGGGGATGGCTGTAGCGGGATGGGGATGTACTACACCCTCTTCTTCGTGGTGCTGCCCTGCGCGGCCGTGTGGAAGCTCTACCAGCTCTCGCGCACCCCGGAGAGCCGTCCCCTGCGGTGGCTGACGCTGTGCCTGTCGTGTGCCGCGGCCTCCATGGCGATGCCGGGCTCCACGCCCACCCTCGACGCGGCCTTCGGCACCGGCACCGCCAAGCTCCTGCTGAACGTGCTGACGCTGGGCATGACCTGCTGCCTGATGGTCTTCTACCTGTACGCGGTGGACGACGGGCCCGCGACCCGCCGCAGGGCCCGGCGCGAGGCGACGGCCCTGCTCGTCGTGTGCGGCGCCCTCACCGCGGACGCGGTCACGGCGCCGGACGACGCGGTGCTGCGCTCCACCTTCGAGTCCGCCGATATGACGGTCCCTCAGGTCGGCGCGTTCTACGGCACGGTGGGCCTGTACATGCTCTACACCCTCGTCGTGTCCGCGTGCCGGACCCGCCGCTACGCGCACCTGTCGCACGGCTCCGCGGCCGTGGGGCTGTGGACGGCCACCGCCGGGCTCCTCGGCATGGTGGCCGCCACCGCCTCGCGCACGGGTTTCGTCGCGCACCGGGCCGCGGGCGGCGGCGTGCCGCACTGGCTGACCGTCGCGACCGGCACCCTGCTGCTGTTCAGCACCCCGGTCTTCGTACTCGGCGTGACCTGGCCGGGAGCGCGCAGCCGCGCCGCCGCCTGGCGGCTGTGGCTGCGCCACCGCCGCGCCTACCGGGAGCTGGAACCGCTGTGGCGGCTGCTGTCCGCGGCCTTCCCCGGCACCGTGCTGCCGGAGACGGCCCGCCGCGGCGGCCCGGTCCATCGCCGCTACGCGCGCCGCGTGGTGGAGTGCCGCGACGGCCTGGTCCGCATCGGGCCTCATCTGGGCGGTGGCGACGCGGAGTCACCGTCGGCCGGGGAACTGGCCGTACGGCTGCGGCGCGCGGCGGCCGCGGTGCGCGGCGGGCACGCCGAGTCCCGGCCCGTGGCACCGCTGGCCGTGCCGTGGCTCGGTGACCGCGGCGCGGAGGTGGAGGAACTCGTCGCCCTGTCCAGGGCGGTGCGGGCGCTGCCGGGCGGGGCGTAGGGCGGCCGGGTCCGGCTAGCGGTTCGGGGTGGTGTCCCCCGGGCCGTGGGGCTCGGGGAGGTGGGCGACGAGGTCGTTGATGGCGGCGAGCAGGGAGGCGGGCAGGCCTTCGGGGCCCATGCCGCGGGCGGCGATGTGGCTGATCTGGCCGCTGCGGACGAGCTGAAGGGTCTGGAGTCCCTCCACGATGGTCCGGACGATGGTGAGGTCGTCGGGCTGGAAGAAGAACGCGGTCACGCCGAAGGTCTGGGCGAGTCCTTCCCTGATGACGGGTGAGGTCTCGGTGACGGCGCCGGTACGCAGGTCCCGGACGCCGTCGGCGGTGATGACGGCGGTGCCCGCGGCCTGGTTCACCTCGCGGGCGATGTCGGCGTCCGAGGGTCCCTGGCCTCGCGGGTAGGTGTGCTCGAGCAGATAGGTGATCTTCTCGGCGAGCGTCGTCGGGATCGGGGCGGTGCCGCCGTGCGCGCCCTCGTCGGCGGCCAGGGCGTCATCGGCGCCGAAGGAGCGGTCTTCCGCCGCCCGCAGTTCCCCCTCCGTCACGCCGTAGGCCGCGGCGAACGCCGGGGCCAGGGCGGGGGAGAGGCGGTGGATGCCGCGCTCGGCGCGGCGGGCGGCGTCCTTGCTGCCCACCAGCTTCTCGATCTCGTACTGCGCGAAGCCCGCGTCGCACCGCAGGTCGGCGAGGTCGGGGGCGCCCCTGCGGGGGAAGAGGGAGTCGAGGTCCCAGTTCAGGGTCCGGGCGATGGCGGGCAGCCGCTCGGGGTCGGGGCCCCGGCCGTTCTCCCAGGTGGTGACCGCCGAGCGGGAGACGCCGAGCGCCTTGCTGAGGCCGGTCTGCGTCAGGCCCGCCGCCACCCGCGCCGCCCGCAGGCGCCGCGCGTCGAAAGAGCGTTCAGGCATCACGGACTCCCACAGCTGGCCAACACGACAAAGGCATCGTAGTCACTTGCCGACCGGGTGAAAGTGTCATAGCGTCAATTTGACCCGGCAAGCGCGGGGTTCCGCCTGCCCGGGCGGGGCCCTCGTCGCTGGAGCCGGTCGCCCCATGGCCGTAGCCATCCCGGCGACCGCTTCGGCGACACCACCCGAACTCGGAGACAGAGATGACCGTTGCACCGGCCCCGGCACGGGCCCGCACCCGCCTTCGCCACCCGATCGACCACGCGGCGGCGACACCGGCCGTCGGCTGGGGAGCGGCCGCCGGCTGGGGAGCGGCCGACGGAGACATCATCTGGAGCTAGGGCCCTTCTGGTGGAGGCAGGGGGTGTCGGGCGGAGGTGTCGGCCGACACCCGCGCGGGAAGCCTGATCATGATCGGTCCGCTCGTGAGCGGGTCCTCCGCGAGCGGACCGCTCGCCAAAGACCCGCTCGCGAGCGGACCTTCCGTGATCGCACCTCGTCGAAGGAGAACGGCGCATGCGCACCCTGACGTTCGTCGTCGGTACGGGCCGCAGCGGCTCGACCGCGCTGTCCACCATCGTCAACGGGCATCCGGACGTGCTCAGCCTCAACGAACTGCTGGCCTCGGTGCAGAGCCGGGGCTTCCCCGAAGGCCGCATCGGCGGCCCCGCGTTCTGGCGGCTGCTCGCCGACCCCAACCCGCTGTTCGAGCGCATGATCCGCAGCGGGGCGCCGATGCCGGAGTTCGTCTACACGCGCCGCCCAGGGCGGTTCGCGACCGACACCACCGGCATCCCCGCCCTGTCCCTGATGGTGCTCCCGCATCTCACCGACGACCCCGACGGGTTGTTCGACGTACTCGAGGAACAGGTGCCCCGCTGGCCTGAGCGCACGGCCGCCGCGCACTACGAAGCCCTCTTCGACCTGCTGGGCGCGCGCTTCGGCGGCACCGCCGCCGTCGAGCGGTCCGGCTACTCGTCGGACCGGGTGCCGCTGCTGCGCGAGGCGTTCCCCGAGGCCCGCTTCGTGCACCTGTTCAGGGACGGGCCCGACTGCGCCCTGTCCATGAGCAGGCACACCGGCTACCGGCTGATCTACCTGATGCGCGACATCGTCGCGCGCACCGGCGTCGAGCGCCCCGAGGGGCTGACCAAGGAGCAGATCGCCGCCCTGCCACCGGAGTTGTCGGGGCTGCTGGCCGAGCGGTTCGACCCCGCGCTCGTCCTGGACAGCGCGCTGCCGCTGACCGGGTTCGGAGAGCTGTGGACGGAACTCGTCACCCGGGGTGTGGCCCGCCTCGGCGAGGTGCCCGCCCCGCTGCGGACCACGCTCGCCTACGAGGACCTCCTCGACGAACCGCGCGAGGAGCTGACACGGCTCGCCGAGTTCATCGGCGTGGAACCGCTCCCCTCGTGGCTGGACGCCGGGGCCGCGACGCTCGACGGCGGCCGCCGAGGTGCCTCGCACCGCCTCCCGCCCGCCGAACTCGCCGCCCTCCGGGAGCGCTGCGCCCCCGGCACCCGCGCCTTGGCGGAGAGCGGGAAGTAGGCACCCGCCCGCCGCCTCCGGACGGGGATGGTCCGGTCCAAGCGCGGGCGGGTCATCCGCGGCCGGTGCGGCGGCGTGAGCTGCCGTATCCAGCGGTTCCCGGCTCGCGCGGCGCGGCTCGCGCCGCAGCACGCGAGCCAACTTCGCCGCGGAATGAAGGCGGCCGGAACCGGCCTTGTGTGCGAGAGTTCGCCCCCCTGGGGGGTGGCCCGTCGAACACGTGCCTGCGCCTTCACGCCACTTCCTCGGGGCCGTGTGCGGCGTGTGTTCGGTGATCGGCCCCTTGGGGCACGGCTCGCGGCAACCGCGCGGGGCACCTGCCAGAGGCGTGTTCCTGACCCTGGCGGAAGGCGGGGAGGGCCATGGAGGCTGGAGTTCCGGGCATATCCGCGTGGGTATCGTGGCGTGCGGGGTGTTCGATTCTGGCTTGAACACGCCTTTCCTTCGCGGCGTTGCCGGGCGCCGACGGCGTGGCCGAATCCGGAAGGCGCCGTTTCGCCGTCGTGGTCCCGGTGTTAGGCTCGCCGCTGTCTCATTCGCATTTCTATGGAACCTGTTTGAGCCGCCGCCTGCACAGGCGGCTTTCCCTTTTCCCTCACGGGAGTTCGGGTCATTACTGACTCCGATTCGGTTCGTCTCTCAACTTTTGAAAACCGGGCCTTCGGGATGTGGCGTGTGGCATATTTTTAAGGCTTCATGGATTTCTCGGGCCGTGACGTGGGAAGGTCTTCGTCAGTAGCGTGGACTCGGCACTGGGGTTCGGTGCCGAAGTGGTGTGGCAAGGGCTGTTCTGGCAAGTGCTGTTCTGAAGTGTGACAGGAGTATGCATGTCCCTGGGGTACTTATTCGGCGGCGGCGTAGGGACTGAACCGCACGGGATCGAGCTCTATGAGTCGTCCCCTCTCATGCGTCGCCTTTACGAACAGATATCCCAGTGGACCGGCCTGACGGCCGAGCAGATCCTGCGCGGAGAACTGCCCGAGGGGCGGGAGCGGCGGCAGAGCGCGGGCACGGTGCGCGAGGCGGCCCTAGCCGTCGCCGTGCACGACCTCCTGGCCGAGGCGGGCCTGCGCCCCGCCGTGGTCGGCGGGCTGAGCCTGGGCGCGATGACGGCGAGCTGCCTGGCCGGAGCCCTGGACCGCGAAGCGCTGTTCACGATGCTGGCCCGGACGGCCGACGCCCCAGGCCCACGGCCCGGCGACCCCGAGGAGAGCATGGCGCTCGCCTTCGTGCCGGCCGGCCGCGCACGGTCCGCGCCGCCCTGGCAGGGCAGCCCGGACGTCCACCTCGCCGGTGACTTCGGGCCCGTGACGGACGGATCACAGCGCATCCTGATGCTCGCCGGGCGCCGCGCGGCCGTCGACCGCCTGGCCGCCGACGCCGAGCCCGGCACGATCGTGCCGCTGCCCGGGCGCGCCATCGCCGTGCATTCCCCGCTGCGCGCGCCCTTCCGCGATTTCATCGCACCCCATGTGGCGGCGATGCCGTTCACCGCTCCCCGCATTCCCCTGCTCTCCTGTCTGGAGCGCGGCGAGCTGAAGACAGCGGACGACGTGCGCGACATGTTCCAGCGGAACCCGACGGACCCCATCAGCCTCGTGGACGTATACGAGGGAATGCTCGGCCACGGCGTGAGCCTCGGCCTTGTGATGGGCCCTTCCATCCCCAACGGAATCCTCGCTTTCCCGTTCCCCGTCGTTCACGTGGAAAGCCCAGAAGACATTCAACTCGCTGTCAGTACCGCCTACGATTTAGGAGTCGACTTCAGTGCGTTCGACTCCGGTGCGCGGAGATACTGAGATGCGGCACGACGTATACGAAAAGGAGCGGGCCGAGCCGTTCGCGGCCGACCCCGACACGCTCACCAAAAGGTGGCTCGACACCGACATCGACGAATGGACCCGCAGAGTCGTGCGGCGCACCTTCCATCCCGATGACGGCAGCCCCTATTGGCTGCGCCGCCGCGAGCGGCTCGACTTCGAACCGCGTGACATCACGCGTTACGAACAACTCACCGCCTTCGGCCCGTTCCCCCTGGCCGACCTGCGCACCGCGAACCCGACGGACCTGGTGCCCCGGGCCGTGCCCCGGCCCCTCACCGGACGCGTCTGGGACACCGGCGGCACCACCGGCACCCCCTGCCGCGTCTTCTACACCCCGGCCATGCTCCGGCACCGCGCCGTCTGGCGCCGCTGGTCCTTCGTCCACGAAGGCTTCGCACCAGGGCGCGGCTGGCTCCAGGCGACACCCACCGGACCGCACCTCATCGGACACGGCGTCTGGGAAGTCGCCGACCTGTACGCGGGCCAGGTGTACGCCATCGACATGGACCCCCGCTGGGTGAAACACCTCATCCGCGAGGGCCGTCTCGGCGACGTCCAGCGCTACACCGCCCACCTCCTGGACCAGATCACCGACGCCCTGGACCAGGGAGACATCGCCTACCTCAACACCACCCCCGCCCTCTTCGCGGCGCTGTGCCGACGCGCGCCCGACCACGTCGCGCGCCTCGCCGGGGTCCGCCTGAGCGGTACGCAGATCAGCGGCGCCATGCACCGCGACTTCCGCGCCGCCCTCGGCGGCGGCATCTGCGGCATCAGCTACGGCAACACCTTCGGCAACGCCGCCTTCCTCGGCGCACCGGACGACGGCGGGCCCCTCCCGTACATGCCGAACTACCCGCACGTCACCATGGCCGTCGTGGGCACCGACGACTGGCGCGCGGTCGTCGCGCCCGGCGCGAGCGGCCAAGTGCGCCTCACCGTCCTGCACGACGACCTCTTCCTGCCCAACATCCTCGAGCGCGACCAGGCGACGCGCCACCTCGACGACGCCTGGCCCTGCGACGGCGTGGCCGACGTCCGGCCGCTGCAGATCACCAACTCCACACCAGAGGGCCTGTACTGACGCGGCGTCGGGGGGGGGGGGGAGGGGGCCCCCCCCCCCCCCCGCGGGTTTCCTTCCCGGAGCCCTCCCCCCCCCCCCCCCCCCCCCCCCCCCCGGCCCCCCCCCAACCACGCTGGAACCCCCCTC
>NZ_JBWKEY010000011.1:10804-90548 GCF_056435225.1 Streptomyces sp. NPDC043996
ACGAGAGACAAGAGACTGGAGGAGGCCCTCCCGGGGGACCCCCTACGATGGGTTACCCGGCCCCCCCCCCCCCCCCCCCCTGCACCCCCCCCCCCCCCCCCCCCCCCCCCCCCCCCGACGCGCGGCTCCCGTACCGGAGCCCTCACCCCCGTACGCCCTCACCCGCCGATGCGCCCGCACCCGAACCGTGCGGACCCGCCGCGCCCCGGCGCGCCCAGGCATGGACCGCGCGCCGGTCCACGCCCCCTTGTCCCTGTCCCCGTACGTGCTGAGGAGCCATGGCGTGAACGTGCCCGAGTCCCCTGCCGGGACCCCCCTCCTGTGGGCCCTGTCCGCCGACGGCAAGGGCGCCCTCGCGGCGCAGGCGCGGCGGCTGCGCGACCATCTGCGCGCCCTGCCCGAGTGGCGCCCCGCCGACGTCGGGCTCGCCCTCGCGGGCGCACCGACCGCGCCGGGGCGACGGGCCGCGCTGGTGGCCGGAGACCGGGAGGCGTTCCTCGACGGCCTCGACGCGCTCGCCCACGGCCGCGGCACGCCCGGGCTCGCCGAAGGCCCCGGCGGGCCCGGCGGGGCCGTCGCCTTCGTCTTCCCCGGGCAGGGCTCCCAGTGGCCCGGCATGGCCGCCGGACTCCTCGACTCCACGCCCCGGTTCAAGGAGCGCGTCGACGCCTGCGCGCAGGCCCTGGAACCCTTCGTCGACTGGTCCCTCATGGACGTGCTGCGCGCCGCCGACGGCGCGCCGGGCCTGGAGCGCCCCGACGTCGTCCAGCCCGCCCTGTTCGCCGTCGGCGTCGCCCTCGCCGGGCTCTGGCGCGACCACGGCGTGGAGCCCGCCGCGGTCCTCGGCCACAGCTGCGGCGAGATCACCGCGGCCGCCGTCAGCGGCGCCCTCTCCCTGGACGACAGCGCCCGCGTCGTCGCCCTGTGGAGCCAGGCGCAGGCCACCTTGTCCGGGCGCGGCGAGATGGTGTCCGTCATGGCCGCCGCGGACGACGTGGCGGCCCATCTGGACGCGTTCGACGGGCGGTTGGGCATCGCCGCCGTCAACGGGCCGCGCTCCGTGATCGTGTCGGGCGACGCCGACGCCGCCGCGGAACTCGCCGAGCGGCTCACCGCCGCGGGCGTCCACGCGCGCCGCATCGCCGTCGGACTCGCCGCGCACTCCCCGCACATCGACGCCATCGCGCCCCGCCTGCACGCCGACCTGGCCCCCGTCCGGCCGCTGCCCGCCACCCTGCCGTACTACTCCGGCCTCACCGGCGACCTGCTCCCCGAACCGGCGCTCGACGCCTCCTACTGGGCCCGCAACCTGCGCGGCACGGTCCGCTTCCACGACGCCACCACGGCCCTGCTGCGGGACGGCCACGCCCTCCTCCTGGAGGTCAGCCCGCACCCGGTCCTCGTCACCGCCCTCCAGGCGACCGCCGCCGAACGCGGCGTCACCGCGCACGTCGGCGCGACCCTGCGCCGCGGCCACGGAGACCGCACACGCTTCCTCACCGCGCTCGGCGAGGCGTACGCGCACGGCGCCACCCCCGACCACGAGGCCGTCTTCGCGGGGCTCGACGCCCGCCCCGCCGACCTGCCCGCCGACCTGCGGCAAGGCGACGCCGACGCCGACACCGAGGACGCGGGGGCCGCCCTGCGCGACGAACTGGCCGAGCTCACCGCCCCGGGGCAGCGCGAGCGGCTGCTGCGCGTCGTGGTCCAGGAGGTCGCCGCGGTGCTCGGCGACACCCGGCCCGTCGACCCCGAGGCGACGTTCACCGGACTGGGCCTCGACTCCGTGACGGCCGTGGAGATCCGCAACCGCGTCGCCGGGGCCACCGGCGCCGCCACCCTGCCCGTGACGGCTGTCTTCGACCACCCGACGCCGAAGGCACTCGCCGAAGCGCTGCGCGGTGAACTCCTTGGCGACGACGGGCAGCGGGAGGCCGTGGAGGCATCGGCGGCTCCGGCGGCCGACGACCCCATCGCGATCGTCGCCATGGGCTGCCGCTACCCCGGCGGCGCCGACAGCCCCGAGCGCCTGTGGCGGCTCCTGGCCGACGGCACCGACGCCGTGACGCCGTTCCCCGACAACCGGGGCTGGAGCACCGAGGGCGCCTGCGCCCCCGACGACACCGGACCCGGGCGCCACTACCAGCGCGAGGCGGGCTTCCTCCACGAAGCCGACCGCTTCGACGCGGACTTCTTCGGCATCTCGCCCCGCGAGGCCCTCGTGATGGACCCGCAGCAGCGGCTCCTCCTGGAAACCTCCTGGGAGGCCCTGGAGCGTGCCGGGATCGACCCGGGCACCCTGCGCGGCAGCCGCACCGGTGTCTACATCGGCGCGATGACCATGGACTACGGGCCCCGCCTGCACGAGGCGAAGGACGGCAACGGCCACCTCCTCACCGGCAACACCGGCAGCGTCGCCTCCGGCCGCATCGCCTACGTCCTCGGCCTCGAAGGCGCCGCCGTCACCGTGGACACCGCCTGCTCCTCCTCGCTGGTGGCCCTGCACCTCGCGGTGCAGTCGCTGCGCCGCGGCGAGTGCGCCCTCGCGCTCGCGGGCGGCGCGACGGTGATGCCGACGCCGGGCATGTTCGTGGAGTTCAGCAGCCAGGGCGGCCTGGCCGCCGACGGCCGCTGCAAGGCCTTCTCCGCCTCGGCCGACGGGTTCGGCCTGGCCGAAGGCGTCGGCGTGCTGCTCCTGGAGCGCCTGTCGGACGCCCGCCGCAACGGCCATCCGGTGCTCGCGGTCGTACGCGGCTCCGCCGTCAACCAGGACGGCGCCAGCAACGGCCTGACCGCGCCCAGCGGGCCGAGCCAGCGGCGCGTGATCCGCGCGGCCCTCGCCGACGCGGGCCTGACGGCTCAGGACGTCGACGCCGTGGAGGCCCACGGCACGGGCACCCGGCTCGGGGACCCGATCGAAGCGCAGGCGCTCCTTGCCACGTACGGGCAACAGCGCCCCGACGGACGGCCGCTGCGGCTCGGATCCCTCAAGTCGAACATCGGCCACACCCAGGCCGCCGCCGGGGTCGGCGGCGTCATGAAGATGGTCCTGGCCCTGCGCCACGAGCTGCTGCCCCGCACCCTGCACCTCACCGAGCCCTCGCCGTACGTGAACTGGAGCACGGGCGACGTACACCTGCTCGCCGAACCGGCACCGTGGCCCACGGGGGACCGGCCGCGCCGGGCGGGAGTATCCGGTTTCGGGATCAGCGGGACGAACGCGCACGTGATCGTGGAGGAGGCTCCGGAGCCGGAAGCGCCGTCCGAGGTGCGTGAGGTGCTGGCTCCGGTGCCGTGGCTGTTGTCGGCGAAGTCGCCGGAGGCGTTGCGGGAGCAGGCGGCGCGGTTGCTTGAGGTCGGGGCCGGGGCCGCTGATGTGGGGTGGTCGCTGACGGTGACGCGGGCGCTGCACGAGCACCGGGCCGTGGTGGCCGGGAATGTGGAGCAACTCGGTGAGGGTGTGCGGGCGTTGGCGCTGGGTGAGGCGTCGCCGTGCGTGGTGGAGGGCCGGGTGTCGGTGTCCGGGGGGACGGTGTTCGTGTTCCCGGGGCAGGGCGCTCAGTGGGTGGGGATGGCACGTGACCTTATGGCGGAGTCGGCGGAGTTCGTCGCGTTCATGGGGGAGTGCGAGGCGGCTCTGGCCCCGTATGTGGAGTGGTCGCTGCTGGACGTGATCCGTGAGGGGCGCGGTCTGGAGCGGGTGGATGTGGTGCAGCCGGTGTTGTTCGCGGTGATGGTGTCGCTGGCGCGGTTGTGGCGGGTGTTTGGTGTGGTGCCGGACGCGGTGGTGGGGCATTCGCAGGGGGAGATCGCGGCTGCGGTGGTCGCGGGCGGTCTGTCGTTGGCGGATGGCGCGAAGGTGGTGGCGCTGCGCAGTCGGGCGATCGTGCGGCTGGCGGGTCATGGGGGGATGGTGTCGCTGGCGCTGCCCTTGGCTGATGTCGAGGAGCGGCTGGCCCCGTGGAGCGGCCGGTTGTCGGTGGCCGCGGTCAACGGGCCCTCGGCCGTGGTGGTGTCCGGTGACACCGACGCTCTGGATGAGCTGCGGGCCTCCTGTGAGGCGGATGGGGTGCGTGCACGGCGTATCGACGTCGACTACGCCTCGCACTCCGCCCATGTGGAGCGCGTCGAGAGCGAGTTACTGGCAGCCCTGGAGGGGATCGAGCCGTTACGCGGCGAGGTGCGGTTGCTGTCCACGGTGACGGGGGAGTGGCTCGACACCTCGGTCATGGACGCGGCGTACTGGTACGCGAACCTGCGCGGCACCGTCGGCTTCGCTCCCGCCGTGCGGGCGCTGGCCGAGGCGGGCTTCGGCGCGTACATCGAGGTCAGTCCGCACCCCGTCCTGGCCATGGCGGTCGAGGAGACCCTGGAGCACGCGGGCGCGAGTGGCGTCGTGCTGGGCACGTTGCGCCGCGATGAGGGCGGCCTGCAGCGGATGCTCCTGGCGCTCGGCCAGGCGCACGTCCACGGTGTGTCCGTCGACTGGTCGCCCGCTTTCGACGGCACCGGTGCCACGCGCGTCGACCTGCCCACCTACCCCTTCCAGCGCGAGCGGTTCTGGCTGGACACCGCGCGGGCCGCGGCCGACGGGGCGGGGGACGAGCTGTGGGAGGCGCTGGTGCGCGCGGAACCCGCGCGGCTCGCCCAGACGTTGCGGGTGACTCCGGAAGCCCTGGACGAGGTGCTGCCCGCGCTCACCACCTGGCGGGCCGAGCGGACGCGGGAGCGGCGTGTCGACTCCTGGCGGCACCGCGTGGGATGGCGGCCCCTCGACCTGCCGCCCGCGTCGGCACCCGGCGGGCACTGGCTCGCGGTGTGCCCCGAGGAGGAGACGGCCGCCGCCGACGTCGTGCGCGGGCTCGGCGCGATCGGCCTCGACGTCACCGTCGTCACGGCGGACGGGCCCGGACAGACACGGGGCGCGCTGGC
Organism: Streptomyces sp. NPDC043996; assembly: GCF_056435225.1. Taxonomy (NCBI): domain Bacteria; kingdom Bacillati; phylum Actinomycetota; class Actinomycetes; order Kitasatosporales; family Streptomycetaceae; genus Streptomyces; species Streptomyces sp. NPDC043996. The sequence goes on from NZ_JBWKEY010000011.1 coordinate 15,737, forward strand.
CGCCGCGCTCACCTCGGCCGCCGGGGAACGGCCCGTCGCCGGAGTGCTCTCCCTGCTCGCGTACGAACGCCGCACCCACCCCGAACACGACGAGCTGCCCGGCGCTCTCGCGCTCACCCTCGCGCTCGTCCAGGCGCTCGGCGACGCCGGGATCGACGCGCCCCTGTGGTGCCTGACGCGGGGCGCCGCCGTGACCGGCGCGGGCGAGCGGCCCGGCCCCCTCGCACACGCCGCCGTCGCCGGGCTCGGCCGCTGCGCCGCGCTCGAACACCCCGACCGCTGGGGCGGCCTCGCCGACCTGCCCGACGCGCCGGACGAGCGGACCCTGCGACGGCTGTGCGCCGTCCTGACGGCCGCCGCCGAAGAGGACCAGGTCGCGGTGCGGCCCACCGGGGTCCTCGCGCGGCGGCTGCTGCCCGCTCCCGTGCGCGGCGGCCCGCCCGCGCTCGCCGCGGCGTTCGGACACGGCACCGTCCTCGTCACCGGCGGTACCGGGGGCGTCGGCGCGCACGTGGCGCGGTGGCTGGCCGGGTGTGGCGTCGGGCGGCTGCTGCTCGTCGGCCGCCGTGGGCCGCAGGCGCCCGGCGCCGACGCGCTGCGGGCCGAACTGGCAGCGGCCGGGGCCGCCGTGACCGTCGCGGCCTGCGACGTCGCCGACCCCCAGAGCGTCGCCGAGCTGCTGCGCACCCTGCCGCAGGACCAGCCGCTGACCGCCGTCGTGCACGCGGCGGGCGTCCTCGACGACGGCACGCTCGACGCCCTCACGCCCGCCCGGCTCGCTGTCTCCCTGCGGGCCAAGGTGACCGCCGCCCGCGTCCTGCACGAGGCCACCCTGGGCCAGGACCTCGCCGCGTTCGTCGTCTTCACCTCCGTCATGGGCGTCGTGGGCAACGCGGGCCAGGCCAACTACGCCGCCGCGAACGCCGCCCTGGAGGCCCTCGCCGCCGCCCGGCGCGCCGACGGGCTGCCCGGCACCGCCCTCGCCTGGGGCGCCTGGGCCGCCGGTGAGGGCATGCTCGACGACCGGGTCGCCGGGCGGCTGCGGGACCGCGGACTGCCCTCCATGGACCCCGCTGCCGCCGTCACCGCGATCGGGCGCGCCCTCGCCGAGGACGACGCGCTGGTGGTCGTCGCCGACGCCGACTGGCGCTGCCTCGCCGAAGCGGCGGGGCCGCGCACCGCGACCCTGCTCACCGAACTCACCGCCGTCGCCGCGGACACCGCAGGCGACACGGGCGGCGCCGACGCCAGGACCGGCGCGTCCCAGGGGGCGCTCCACGAGCAGCTGGCCGCCGTGCCCGCCGCCGACCGCGCCCGGTTCGTCACCGACCTCGTCCGCGCCCGGGCGGCGGCCGTCCTGCGGCACGCCACCGCCGACGCCGTCCACCCCGAACGGGCCTTCACAGACATGGGGTTCGACTCGCTGACCGCCGTCGAACTGCGCAACCGCCTGGCCGCCGCCACCGGCGTACGGCTGCCCGCCACCGTGCTCTTCGAACGCCCCACACCCGCGGCCCTCGCGGCACACCTGCTGAGTGAGATCGGCGAGCTCGGCGCGTCCGGGCAGCCCGGCGAAGCGCGCGCACCCCGCCCCGGCCCCACGCCGGACGCGTCACCGGCTCCGCCCGCCGCCCGCGACGACGAGCCCATCGCCGTCGTCGGCATGGGCTGCCGCTTCCCCGGCGGAGTGCGCCGCCCCGACGAGCTGTGGGAGCTGCTCGCCGAAGGCAGGGACGCGGTCACCGACTGGCCCGCGGACCGGGGCTGGGACGCCGCCGGACTCTACGACCCGGACCCGGACCGCACCGGCACCACCTACTGCACCCAGGGCGCGTTCGTCGCCGACGCCGCCGGGTTCGACGCCGAGTTCTTCGGGATCTCCCCGCGCGAGGCCCTCGCCATGGACCCCCAGCAGCGGCTCCTCCTGGAGACCGCGTGGGAGGCCGCGGAGCGCGCCGGGCAGGACCCGGCCGCGCTGCGCGGGCGCCGCGTCGGCGTGTTCGTCGGCACCAACGGCCAGGACTACATGCACCTCGCGGGCGCCGACCCCGAAGTGTCCGAAGGCCACCTCCTCACCGGCAACACGGCCAGCGTCATGTCCGGCCGCGTCGCCTACGTCCTCGGCCTCGAAGGCCCGGCCCTCACCGTCGACACGGCGTGCTCCTCGTCGCTCGTCGCCGTCCACCTCGCCACCGAGGCGCTGCGGCGCGGCGACTGCGAGCAGGCCTTCGCGGGCGGCGTCACCGTCATGAGCACCCCCCGCCTGTTCGTCGAGTTCAGCCGCCAGCGAGGCCTGGCCCCCGACGGGCGCTGCAAGGCGTTCGGCGCGGGCGCCGACGGCACCTCCTGGGGCGAGGGCGCCGGAGTGCTGCTCCTGGAGCGCCTGTCCGACGCCCGCCGCCACGGCCACCCGGTGCTCGCCGTGATCCGGGGCAGCGCCGTCAACCAGGACGGCGCCAGCAACGGCCTGACCGCTCCCAGCGGCCCCGCCCAACAGGCCGTCGTCCGCGCCGCCCTCGCCGCCGCCGGCCTGCGCCCCGACCAGGTGGACGCCGTGGAGGCGCACGGCACCGGCACCGTACTCGGCGACCCCATCGAGGCCCGCGCGCTCCAAGCCGTGCACGCCGGACGCCCGGCCGGACGGCCGCTGTGGCTCGGCTCCGTCAAGTCCAACATCGGGCACACCCAGGCCGCCGCCGGTGTCGCCGGACTCATGAAAATGGTGCTCGCCCTGCGCGCCGGAGAACTGCCCGGCACGCTCCACGCCGACGAGCCCAACCCGCACATCGACTGGTCCGAGGGCACCGTACGGCTGCTGACCGCGCCCACGCCCTGGCCGGACACGGGCGCGCCGCGCCGCGCCGGAGTCTCCTCGTTCGGCATCAGCGGCACCAACGCCCACGTCGTCCTGGAACAGGCACCGCCCGCCACGGACCCCGCCGAACCCGACACCGGCGCCCCCGTGCCGCCCCTGCTGCTGTCCGCCCACACCCCGGACGCCCTGCGCGCACAGGCCGCCCACGTCCGCGCGTACCTCACCGCCCGCACCCCCCGCGACCTCGCGGGCACCGCCCACGCCCTCGCCACCCGGCGCGCCGCGCTCGGCCACCGGGCCGCCGTCCTCGGCCAGGCGCCCGAGGCGGTGCTCGCCGCGCTCGACGCCCTCGCCGATGGCCGCTCCCACGGGCGGCTCGTGACCGGACACGCCGCCGCCCCCGGCCGGACGGCCTTCCTCTTCCCCGGGCAGGGCAGCCAGCGCGCGGGCGCGGGCGCGGGGCTCTACCAGGACGAACCGGTCTTCGCCGACGCGCTCGACGCCGTCCTCACCCACCTCGCCCCGCACCTCTCCCCGGACCTGCCGCTGCCGCTGCGCGACCTCATGTTCGCCGCCCCCGGCACCGCGGCGGCCGCGTACCTGGACCGCACCGGCTGCACCCAGCCCGCCCTCTTCGCCCTCCAAGTGGCCCTGTTCCGCCTCCTGGAACACCGAGGCGTACGGCCCGACGTGCTGCTCGGGCACTCCATCGGCGAACTCGCCGCCGCCCACGTCGCCGGGGTCCTCGACCTGCCGGACGCCTGCGCCCTGGTCGCCGCCCGCGGCCGCCTCATGGACGCACTGCCCGACGGCGGCGCCATGGCCGCCGTGGAAGCCGACGAACAAGAGGTACGGGCGCTGCTCGCGGACGCGGGCAGCACGGCGAACGGCGTCAGCGTCGCCGCCGTCAACGGACCGCGCGCCACCGTTCTGTCCGGCGACCGCGCCCCCGTCCTGCGCCTCGTCGAGGACTTCCGCGCGCGCGGGCGCCGCACCAAGGAACTCGCCGTCAGCCACGCCTTCCACTCGGCGCGCATGGACGGCATGCTCGACGCGTTCCGCGCCGTGGCGGCGGAGCTGACGTACGCGCCGCCGCGCCTGACCGTGATCTCGAACCTCACCGGCGCGCACGCAGGCGCCGACACGCTCAGTGACCCCGAGTACTGGGTGCGCCACGTGCGCGGCACCGTCCGCTTCCTCGACGGCGCCCGCGCCCTGCTCGCCGCGGCCACCACCAGCTGCCTCGAACTCGGCGCGGGCGGGGTCCTGTCCGGCCTCGTCGAAGGGTGCCGCGCCGACGGCGACGACTGCCGCGCCCTGCCGCTGCTGCGCGAGGGACGCACCGAGACCGAGTCGCTCACCGCCGCCCTCGCCGCCCTGCACGTACGCGGCGTGCCCGTCGACTGGACCACGGGCAGCCCCGCCCACCTGCCGCCGCCCGACCTGCCCACCTACCCCTTCCAGCACCGCAGGTACTGGCCCGCGCCCCGCCCAAGCCGCCCCGCCCCCGCGACGAACGCCTCCTGGACCTACCGCGTCACCTGGCGCGCCCTGCCCGACCCGGCGCCCGCCCGCCTCACCGGCACCTGGCTGCTCGTCGTGCCCGACACGGCCGACGCCGCGCCGCTCGCCGACGCCTGCCGGGGCGCACTCGCCGACCACGGCGCCGACGTGAGCGTCCTGGCCGTCGGCGACGGCGCCGACCGGGCCGGGCTCGCCGCACGCGTGCCGGGCGACGTCACCGGCGTCCTTTCCCTGCTCGCGACCGCCACCGGAACCGAGACGACGCTGCTGCTCGTCCAGGCCCTCGGCGACGCGGGCCGCGACGCCCCGCTGTGGTGTCTGACCACCGGCGCCGTCGCCGTCGACAGCCACGGCCCCGAACGCCCCGAGCAGGCCCAGGTGTGGGGGCTCGGCAGGGTCGCGGCGCTCGAACACCCGGGCCGCTGGGGCGGGTTGGCGGACCTGCCCCAGCGGCCGGACGGCACCGCCCTGCGCCGCCTGTGCGCCCTCCTGGCCGGGGCCGTGCCCGGCGACGCGGGCCGGGCCGAGGACCAAGTGGCGATCCGCGCCGACGGTCTGCACGGCCGCCGCCTGGTCAGGGACACCAGCGCCGCGGCGGCCGTGGGGGACGAGCCCGCGTGGAGCGTGCGCGGCACCGTCCTCGTCACCGGCGGCACCGGCGGCCTCGGCGCCCACGTGGCCCGCCGCCTGGCCCGGCAGGGCGCGGACCGCCTCGTCCTGACGAGCCGACAGGGACCGGACGCGCCCGGCGCCGCCGACCTCGCCCGGGAACTGGCCGCGGCGGGCACCCCCACCACCGTCACGGCCTGCGACATCGCCGACGGGAGCGCCCTCGCGGAACTCCTGGACCGCCTCGCGGCCGACGGCGCACCCGTGCGGGCCGTGTTCCACGCCGCCGGAGTCACCGCCGACCTCCCGATCACCGACTGCGCGCCCGAGCGGCTCGCCGCGGACACCGCCGCCAAGGTGCGCGGCACCGACCACCTGGACGCCCTGCTCGGCGCCGACGTGGACGCCTTCGTGCTGTTCTCGTCGGTCTCCGCCACCTGGGGCAGCGGCGGCCAGGCCACCTACGCGGCCGCCAACGCCCACCTCGACGCCGTCGCCGAGCGGCGGCGCGCCCAGGGCCGCGCCGCGACCTGCGTGGCCTGGGGGCCGTGGGCGGGCGCGGGCATGGCCCAGGGGGCGACCGGCGCGAACCTGCGCCGCCTCGGCCTCGTCCCGATGGCCCCCGAAGCGGCGCTCGACGTGCTGTGGCGGGCCCTGGAACACGGCGAAAGCGGCCTCGTCGTCGCGGACATGGACTGGGCGCGCTTCGCCCCGGCGTTCCGCTCCGGCCGCGACAGCGCGCTCCTGAGCGACCTGCCCGACGCGGCACCGGAACCGGCCCGGGACGCCGTGCCCGACGCCGCCGCCCGCTGGCGCGACCGGCTCGCCGCCCTGCCCGGCGCCGAACGGCGGCGCGCCCTCACCGACTTCGTACGCACCGAGGCGGCCGCCGTCCTCGGGCACGACTCGGCCACGGCGCTCGATGCCGGGCGGCCCTTCCACGACCTCGGCTTCGACTCGCTCACCGCCGTCGAACTGCGCAACCGCCTCGCCGCCGCGACCGGCCTCACCCTGCCCGCGAGCACCGTCTTCGACCACCCCACCGCCACCGCGCTCGGCACCCACCTGCACACCGAACTCACCGGCGCCCCGCCCGCGCCGGGCGCCGAGCCCGCCGCACCCACCGGCCCCGCCGCCGCTGTCGACGAGCCGCTGGCCATCGTCGGCATGGCCTGCCGCTTCCCCGGCGGCGTGAGCGGCCCCGACGACCTGTGGGACCTCGTCGCGGGCGAACGCGACGCCATCGGCGCCCTGCCCGCCGACCGGGGCTGGCCGCTCACCGACCTCTACGACCCCGACCCCGAACGCGAGGGCACCTTCTCCACCAGCGGCGGCGGATTCCTCGACGGCGCCGGAGACTTCGACGCCGAGTTCTTCGGGATCTCCCCGCGCGAAGCCCTCGCCATGGACCCCCAGCAGCGCCTCCTGTTGGAAACCTCCTGGGAGGCCCTGGAGCACGCGGGCATCGACCCCCGGTCGGTGCGCGGCAGCCAGGGCGGCGTCTACCTGGGCGTCGCCTCGCAGGGGTACGGCACCGGGCCCCGGGACCCGGCCGCCGACGTCGAGGGCCACCTGCTCAGCGGCACGGTCACCAGCGTCGCCTCCGGCCGCGTCGCCTACACCCTCGGCACCGAGGGCCCCGCCGTCACCGTCGAGACCGCCTGCTCGTCCTCGCTGGTCGCCCTGCACCTGGCCGGGCAGGCCCTGCGCGCCGGGGAGTGCTCCTTCGCGCTCGTCGGCGGCGCCGCCGTGATGGCGTCCCCCGACGTCTTCGTGGAGTTCAGCCGCCAGCGCGGCCTCTCGCCGGACGGCCGCTGCCGGTCCTTCGCGGACACCGCCGACGGCACCGGCTGGGGCGAGGGCGTCGGCGTCCTCGTCGTCGAACGCCTCACCGAGGCCCGCCGCCTCGGCCACCCGGTCCTCGCCGTCGTCCGCGGCACCGCCGTCAACCAGGACGGCGCCAGCAACGGCCTCACCGCCCCCAGCGGCCCCGCACAGGAGCGCGTGCTGCGCCGGGCGCTTGCCGCCGCCGGGCTCACCAGCGCGGACGTCGACCTCGTCGAGGCGCACGGCACCGGCACCACCCTCGGCGACCCCATCGAGGCGCAGGCCCTGCTCGCCGTCTACGGCCAGGACAGGACCGAGGGGCGGCCGCTGTGGCTCGGCTCGCTGAAGTCCAACATCGGCCACACCCAGGCCGCCGCGGGCGTCGCGGGCGTCATCAAGACCGTCATGGCGCTGCGCCACGGCCTGCTGCCACGCACCCTGCACGTCGAGGAGCCCTCCACCAACGTGGACTGGTCCAAGGGCGCGGTCCGCCTCCTGACCGAGGCCCGCCCCTGGGACGACACAGGGCGCCCGCGCCGCGCCGGGGTCTCCTCCTTCGGCATGAGCGGCACCAACGCCCACGCCCTGCTCGAACAGGCCCCGCACGACACGCCACCCCCGGCGCCCGAGCCCCCCGACACCGCCCCCCTCGCCACCGACGCCGTCACCCTGCCCCTGTCCGCCGCCACCGCGCCCGCCCTGCGCGCCCAGGCCCGCCGCCTGCGCGCCCACGCGGACACCGCCCCCGAACTGCCCCTCGCGGACCTCGCCCGCGCCCTCGCCACCACCCGCACCGCCTTCGGCCACCGCGCCACGGTGACCGGCCGCACCCGCGCCGACGTCCTCGACGCGCTCACCGCCCTGGCCGACGGCACCCCCGCACCCGGCCTCGCCACCGGCCGCGCGGGCGAGGCCAGGACCGTGTTCGTGTTCCCGGGGCAGGGGTCGCAGTGGCCGAGGATGGCGCGGGAGCTGCTGGAGTCGTCGCCGGTGTTCGCGGCGCGGGTGGCCCAGTGCGCTCAGGCGTTGTCGCCGTATACGGATTGGTCGTTGGTGGAGGTGTTGCGCTCGGGGGCGGACCTTGAGCGGGTGGATGTGGTGCAGCCGGTGTTGTTCGCGGTGATGGTGTCGTTGGCTGAGGTGTGGCGGTCGTACGGGGTGGAGCCCGCGGCGGTTGTGGGGCACTCGCAGGGGGAGATCGCCGCGGCGTGCGTGGCGGGAGCGCTGTCGCTGGAGGACGCCGCCAAGGTCGTCGCCCTGCGCAGCCGGGAACTCCTGCGTCTCGCGGGCCGCGGCGGCATGGTCTCCCTGGCCGCGCCCGAGGACCGCGTACGCGAACTCCTGCTGCCCTACGGCGAACGGATCGGCGTGGCCGCCGTCAACGGCCCCGAAGCCGTTGTCGTCGCGGGCGAGCCCGCCGCCCTCGACCAACTGCTCGCCGACTGCGCGCGCGACGACGTACGCGCGCGGCGGCTCCCCGTCGACTACGCCGCGCACTCCGCGCAAGTCGCCGACGTCGGCGAGACGCTGCGCACCGCGCTCGCCGGAGTGCGGGCCAGGCCCGCGGACGTACCGCTGTACTCCACCGTGACCGGCGACGTCGTCGACGGTACCGCGCTGGACGCCGGGTACTGGTACCGCAACCTGCGCGAGCCGGTCGAGTTCGCCCGCGCCACCGAACGGCTCGCCGCCACGGGGCACGACCTGTTCGTCGAGGTGAGCCCGCACCCGGTGCTCACCGCGGCCCTCACGGGCACCGCCGAGCGGGCCGGGCGGCCCGTCGCCGCCGTCGGCACCCTGCGCCGCGACGACGGCGGCACCGACCGCGTGCTCACCGCCCTCGCCGAGGCGTGGACGAGCGGCGCGCCCGTGCACTGGGCCGCCGTCCTGCCCCAGGGCGGCCCCCCGCCCGCCCTGCCCACCTACGCCTTCCAGCACGCGCGGTACTGGCTGCCCACACCGGGCCGCTCCGCCCTCACCGCCACAGCGGGAGCCACCGCGCCCGCGCCCGCTTCCGTGGACGAGGCCGAGGCCCCCGGCGCGGACCCGGCCGCCGAACTCGCGGCGCGGCTCGCCCCCTTGGCCGAGGCCGACCGGCGCCGGGCCGTCCTCGACCTGGTCGTCGCGCACGCCGCCGCCGTGCTCGGGCACTCCGGCAGCGCGGCCGTCGAACCCGGACAGCCCTTCGCCAACGCCGGGTTCGACTCCATGCTCGCCGTCACGTTCAGGAACCGGCTCAGCGAGGCGACCGGACTGCGCATCCCGCCCACGGCGGTGTTCGACCACCCCACGCCCGCCGCGCTCGCCACCCATCTGCACACGCGCATCACCGCGCCACCCGAACCGGAGCGGCCCGTCCTGGCCCAACTGGACCGCCTCGCCGACGCGCTCGCCGCCGCGGGCCCCGACACGCCCGGCGCCGACGAGGTCGGCGCCCGGCTGCGGGACCTGCTGCGCGCCTGGAACGGCCGTCTGCCCCAAGGCGACGCCGCGGACGGGGCGGACGGCACCGACACGGCCACCGCCACCGCCGACGAACTCTTCGCACTCCTCGACAACAACTACGGGGCCTGAGGGAGAACCGAGACACCCATGCCGGACAACGAGAAGCTCCTCGAATACCTCAGGCGCGCCACCGCGGACCTGGGAGACGCCCGCCGCCGTCTGCGCGAGGCGGAGGACGCCCGCCACGAGCCCGTCGCGATCGTCGCCATGGGCTGCCGCTACCCCGGCGGCGCCGACACGCCGGAACGCCTGTGGGACCTGCTCGACGGCGGAACCGACGCCATCACCACCTGGCCCACGGGCCGGGGCTGGGACACCGACGCGCTCTACCACCCGGACCCGGACCACCCCGGCACCTCCACCACGCGGCACGGGGGATTCCTGCACGACGCCGCCGCGTTCGACGCGGGCTTCTTCGGCATCTCGCCGCGCGAGGCCCTCGCCATGGACCCGCAGCAGCGCCTCGTCCTGGAAACCTCCTGGGAGGCCGTCGAGCGCGCGGGCATCGACCCGGCGGACCTGCGCGCCACCCGCACCGGCGTGTTCATCGGCGCCATGCGCAACGACTACGGCGGCGCCTCGCGCGACGTCCCCGAACTCCAGGGCCTGCTCGACACCGGCACCGCCGCCAGCGTCGTCTCCGGCCGCGTCGCCTACACCCTGGGCCTCGAAGGCCCCGCGCTCAGCGTCGACACCGCCTGCTCCTCGTCCCTGGTGGCCCTGCACCTCGCGGTGCGTTCGCTGCGCTCCGGCGAGTGCTCCCTGGCGCTCGCGGGCGGCGTCGCGGTGATGGCGACCCCGGACGCGTTCGTCGCCTTCAGCAGGCAGCGGGCGCTGTCCGCGGACGGCCGCTGCAAGGCGTTCGCGGCCGCCGCCGACGGCACCGGCTGGTCCGAGGGCGTCGGCGTCGTCGTCCTGGAGCGCCTCGCGGACGCCCGCCGCAACGGCCACCGGGTCCTCGCCGTCGTCCGCGGCACCGCCGTCAACCAGGACGGCGCCAGCAACGGCCTGACCGCTCCCAACGGCCCCGCGCAGGAACGCGTCATCGCCGCCGCCCTCGCCGACGCCCGGCTCGCGCCCGGCGACATCGACGCCGTGGAGGCCCACGGCACCGGCACCCGCCTCGGCGACCCCATCGAGGCACAGGCCCTGCTCGCCGCGTACGGACAGCGGCGCGAGGGCGAACAGCCCCTGTGGGTCGGCTCGTTGAAGTCGAACATCGGGCACACCTCGGGCGCCGCGGGCGTCGGCGGCGTCATCAAGATGGTCCTCGCCCTGCGCCACGGCCGCCTGCCCCGCACCCTGCACGTCGACGAGCCCACCCCCTTCGTCGACTGGTCCGAGGGCGCCGTGCGCGTCCTGACCGAGGCCCTCCCCTGGGAGCCCGCAGGGCGGCCGCGCCGGGCCGGGGTCTCCGCCTTCGGCGTGAGCGGCACCAACGCCCACCTCATCCTCGAAGAGGACACCGCGGACGACGCCCCGGACGGCACCGCGGTCACCCCCGACGAGGGCGCCGCCCTGCCCTGGGTGCTCTCCGCCCGCGACGACGACGCCCTGCGCGCCCAGGCCGAGCGCCTCCTAGCCCACCTCGACGCCGCTGGGCCCGCCGAATCCGCCGACGCGGCGGTCGGCGTCGGCGCCATCGGCCGGGCCCTCGCCACCACGCGCTCCGCGTTCGAGCACCGCGCCGCCGTCGTGGCCGACGACTGGGCCGGGTTCGCCGACGGGCTGCGCGCGCTCGCCGCGGGCGCCCCGAGCCCGCGCCTGGTGCGGGGCACCACCGGAGCCGACGGCAAGACCGTGTTCGTCTTCCCCGGGCAGGGCTCGCAGTGGCCGGGCATGGCGGTCGGCCTCCTCGACGCCGAGCCGGTGTTCGCGGCCCGGATCGCGGCCTGCGAACGCGCCCTGGCGCCGTACGTGGACTGGTCCCTGACGGCCGTCCTGCGCGGCGCCGACGACGCGCCGCCCCTGGAGCGCCTCGACGTGGTGCAGCCCGCGCTGTTCGCGGTGATGGTGTCCCTCGCGGAGCTGTGGCGCTCGTACGGCATCGAGCCGGACGCGGTGCTCGGGCACTCCCAGGGGGAGATCGCCGCCGCGTGCGTGGCGGGCGCGCTGTCCCTGGACGACGCGGCCAAGGTCGTCGCCCTGCGCAGCCAGGCCCTCGGCGAGCTCGCCGGGCGCGGCGGCATGGCGTCCGTGCCGCTGCCCGCCGCCGACCTCGGCCCGCACCTGGAGCCGTGGGGCGAACGCCTTTCCGTCGCCGCCGTGAACGGGCCCGCGACGACCGTCCTGTCGGGCGACCCGGAGGCGATCGAGGGCGTCGTCGCCGCACTGACCGCGCGGGACGTGCGCGCCCGCGTCATCCCCGTCGACTACGCCTCGCACTCCGCGCACGTCGAGGCGATCGAGGAGCGCCTGCGCACCGCGCTCGCCGGGCTCGCGCCCCGGGCCGCCGACGTGCCCTTCTACTCCACCGTCGACGCCGACTGGCTCCGCGACACGACCGCCCTCGACGCCGGGTACTGGTACCGCAACCTGCGGCGGACCGTGCGCTTCGAGGACGCCGTGCGCGCGCTGCTCGACCAGGGCCACGGCTTCTTCGTCGAGATCAGCGCCCACCCCGTCCTCACCGTCGGCGTGGAGCAGACCGCCGACGCCGCGGACCTGGAGCGCCCCGCCGCCGTCCTCGGCACGCTCCGCCGCGACGAGGGCGGCCCCGAGCGCTTCCTGCTCGCCCTCGGCGAAGCCCACACCCGGGGCCTGTCCCCGGACTGGTCCCGCGTCTTCGACGGCCACGAGACCGCCCTGGACCTGCCCACGTACGCCTTCCGGCGCCGCCCGTACTGGCTGGAGTCGCCGCCCGCGCCGACCGCGGCGCAGCCGATCGTCGACCCCGTGGAGGGCCGTTTCTGGGAGGCCGTCCGCACCGGCGACCTGCCCGAGCTGACCGCCACGCTCGGCGTCGGCCCCGAAGAGCCGCTCAGCGCCGTCCTGCCCGCCCTCGCCACCTGGCGGCGACGGCGCGCCGAGCTCGCCACCGTCGAGTCCTGGCGCTACCGGACCACTTGGCAGCCCCTGCCGGAGCCCGCCGCCGCCCGGCTCTCGGGCACCTGGCTCGTCGCGCTGCCCGCCGCAGGGGCCGACGACGACGGCACCCGCGCGTGCGTCACCGCCCTCGAAGACGCCGGGGCCACCGTCACGACCCTGGTCCTCGACGCCGACGACAGCGAGCGCGGCCCGCTCGCCGCCCGCATCGCCGACGCCGTCCACGGCGCCGACCCGCAGGGCGTGCTCTCGCTGCTCGCCACCGACGAACGGCCCCACCCGCGCCACCCCTCGGTGCCCGTCGGCACCGCCCTCAACCTCGCCCTGGTGCAGGCCCTCGGCGACGCCGGGCTCACCGCGCCGCTGTGGTGGGCCACGCGCGGCGCCGTCGCCGTCAGCCCCGCCGACCCGGCCGTGAGCCCCGCCCAGCACCTCGCCTGGGGCCTCGGCCGGTGCGCCGCCCTGGAGCACCCGCGCCGCTGGGGCGGCCTCGTGGACCTGCCGACCGCACCCGACGCACGGGCCGGGGCCCGCCTCGCCGCGCTGCTCGCCGCGCCCGGCGACGAGGACCAGCTCGCCGTGCGCGACGCGGGAACGCACGGCCGCAGGCTCGTCCGCGCGCCGCTCGGCGACGCCGCCCCGCGCCGCTCCTGGACCCCGCGCGGCACCACCCTGATCACCGGCGGCACCGGCGGCCTCGGCGCGTACATCGCCCGCTGGCTCGCCCGCGAGGGCGCCGAGCACCTCGTCCTCGTCGGCCGCCGCGGCCCCGACGCGCCCGGCGCCCCCGAACTCGCCCAGGAGCTGGAGGAGTTGGGCGCCCGCGCCACCGTCGCCGCCTGCGACATCACCGACCGGGACGCCCTCGCCGCGCTCGTCGCGGACCTGGAGGCCGAAGGCCACACGATCCGCTCCGTGCTGCACGCCGCCGCCGGCGGCTCCCTGGTGGCGCTCGACGACACCGACCTGCCCGAGTTCGCCGACACGCTGCACGCCAAGGCCCTCGGCGCGGCCCACCTCGACGCCCTCTTCGACCGCGACACGCTCGACGCGTTCGTGCTGTTCTCCTCCATCTCCGGCGTGTGGGGCAGCGCGATCCACGGCGCGTACGCCGCCGCCAACGCCCACCTCGACGCCCTCGCCGAGAACCGCAGGGCCCGGGGCCTCGCCGCCACGTCCGTGGTGTGGGGCATCTGGAGCCCCGAGGACGGCGGCGGCATGGCGGCGAACCTCGCCGAGGACCAACTGCGCGCCCAAGGCGTGCTGTTCATGCCGCCCGCCACCTGCGTCACCGCCCTGAAGCAGGTCCTCGACCACGACGAGACCCTCGTCCTGGTCGCCGACATCGACTGGGACCGGTTCGCCACCGTCTTCACCACCAGCAGGCCGAGCCCCCTCATCAGCGGCGTTCCCGAGGCCCGCGCCGCCCTGGAGCCCGGCCAGGACCGGGCCGCCGACGCCGCGGCCCCGGACACCGGCGGCCTGCGCGAGAGGCTGCGCGACCTCGGCGAAGCCGAGCGCGACCGCCTCCTGACCGCACTCGTGCGCACCGAGGCCGCCGCCGTCCTCGGCCACGACACCACCGACGCCACCGACGCCATCGCGCCCGACCGCGCCTTCCGCGACCTCGGCTTCGACTCGCTGACCGCGGTCGAGATGCGCAACCGGCTCACCGCGGCGACCGGCCTGCGCCTGCCCGTCACCGTCGTCTTCGACTACTCCTCGCCCGGCGCACTCGCCCGCCACCTGCGCACCGAACTCCTCGGCGGACAGACCCCGGCGGCCAAGGCCCCGGCCCCCGCCCCGGCGGCGCGCGCCGCCGCGGCCGAGGACGACCCGATCGTCATCGTCTCCATGGCCTGCCGCTACCCGGGCGGCGTCGCCACCCCCGACGAGCTGTGGCGGCTCGTCGCCGACGGCCGCGACGCGGTCGCCGAACTCCCCGCCGACCGCGGCTGGGACCTGGACGCGCTCTACGACGCCGACCCCGACCAGCCCGGCACCAGCTACGCGGCCGCGGGCGGCTTCGTCTACGACGCGGGCCGCTTCGACGCGGGCTTCTTCGGGATCTCCCCGCGCGAGGCCCTCGCCATGGACCCCCAGCAGCGCCTCCTGCTGGAAACCTCCTGGGAGGCCCTGGAGCGCGCGGGCATCGACCCGCACACCTTGCGCTCCAGCCGCACCGGCGTCTTCGCGGGCGCCGCCTACCAGGGCTACGGCGGCAGCATGGACGCCGTACCGGACGAACTCGAAGGCCTCTTCGTCGCGGGCATCTCCACCAGCGTCCTGTCCGGCCGCGTCGCCTACACGCTCGGCCTGGAAGGCCCGGCCGTCACCGTCGACACGGCCTGCTCCTCCTCCCTGGTCGCCGTCCACCTGGCGGCGCGCGCGCTGCGCGACGGCGACTGCTCCCTCGCGCTCGCGGGCGGCGCCACCGTGATCGGCTCACCGCTCACCTTCACCGGCTTCAGCCGCCAGCGCGGGCTCGCCGCCGACGGCCGCTGCAAGTCCTTCGCGGCGTCCGCCGACGGCTTCGGCATGGCCGAGGGCGTCGGCCTGCTCCTCCTTGAGCGCCTGTCCGACGCCCGCCGCGCGGGGCACCCCGTGCTCGCCGTCCTGCGCGGCTCCGCCGTCAACCAGGACGGCGCCAGCAACGGCCTCACCGCCCCCAGCGGCCTCGCACAGCAGCGCGTGATCAGCGAGGCCCTCGCCGCCGCTGGGCTCACCGGCGCCGACGTCGACGCCGTGGAGGCGCACGGCACCGGCACCACCCTCGGCGACCCCATCGAGGCGCAGGCCGTCCTCGCCACGTACGGCCAAGACCGCGCCACACCGCTGCACTTGGGCTCGCTGAAGTCCAACATCGGGCACAGCCAGGCCGCCGCCGGTGTCGCGGGCATCATGAAGATGGTCCTCGCCCTGCGCCACGAGCACCTCCCGGCGACCCTGCACGTGGACGCGCCGTCCCCGAACGTCGACTGGTCCGCCGGAGCGGTGTCCCTGCTCACCGAGCCCGCCCCCTGGCCCGTGAACGGCCGCCCCCGGCGCGCCGGGATCTCGTCCTTCGGGCTCAGCGGCACCAACGCCCACGTCATCGTCGAACAGCCGCCCGCGGAGCCGGAGACCACCCGCGAGGACACCCCTGGCACCGCCGTGCCCTGGGTGCTCTCCGCGCGCACCCCGGAGGCGCTCCAGGAACAGGCCGTACGGCTGCGCGCCCACGTCGCCGACCGGCCCGCGCTGCGCCCCGCCGACATCGGGCACTCCCTGGCCACCACGCGCACCGCCTTCGAACACCGCGCCGCCGCCGTCGGCCGCGACCGGGACGCCCTGCTCGCCGCGCTCGACACCCTCATCGACGGCCGCACCGGACCCGGCGCCGTACGCGGCACCGCCGCCCAGGACCGGCGGGCCGTGTTCGTGTTCCCGGGTCAGGGGTCGCAGTGGCCGGGGATGGCGCGGGAGCTGCTGGAGTCGTCGCCGGTGTTCGCGGCGCGGGTGGGGGAGTGTGCGGAGGCGTTGTCGCCGTATACGGATTGGTCGTTGGTGGAGGTGTTGCGCTCGGGGGTGGACCTTGAGCGGGTGGATGTGGTGCAGCCGGTGTTGTTCGCGGTGATGGTGTCGTTGGCTGAGGTGTGGCGGTCGTACGGGGTGGAGCCCGCGGCGGTCGTGGGGCACTCGCAGGGGGAGATCGCCGCGGCGTGCGTGGCGGGAGCGCTGTCGCTGGACGACGCGGCGAAGGTCGTCGCCCTGCGCAGCAAGGCCCTGACCGCGCTCACCGGGCGCGGCGGCATGCTGTACGTGCCCCTGCCCCCGGAGCGGGTCGAGGCCCGGATCGCGCCCTGGGCGGACCGGCTCGGCATCGCCGCCGTCAACGGCCCCACCACGGTCACCGTCTCCGGCGACCCCGCCGCCCTCAGCGAGCTGCACACCGCGCTCGCCGACGACGGCGTGCTCTGCTGGGACCTGCCCGGCGTCGACTTCGCCGGGCACTCGCCGCAGGTCGAGGAGATCCACGACGAGCTGCGCACCCTGCTCGCCGGGATCACCCCGCGCCCCTCCCGCGTGCCCTTCTACTCCACCGTCACCGGCGCCGCCCTCGACACCACCGCGCTCGACGCCGCGTACTGGTACCGCAACCTGCGCGAGCCCGTCCACTTCCGCCGCGCCGTGGACGCCCTCCTGGATGCGGGACACCGTCTGTTCGTCGAGGCCAGCACCCACCCGGCGCTCACCGTGTGGCTCCAGGAAGCCCTGGAGTTGGCGGGCGGCACCGGCGGTGTCGTGGGCACCCTGCAGCGCGGCGAGGGCGGCCGCGACCAGCTGCTCGCCTCGCTCACCGCACTTCACGTCCTTGGCCACCCCGTGGACTGGGACGCGGTCTTCGACGGCACCGGCGCCCGCCCCTGCGAGCTGCCCACCTACGCCTTCCAGCGCCGCCACTACTGGATGGAGCCCGCCCAGCGCGCCGCCGACGGCCCCGGCACGGACGTGGCCGACCACGGCTTCTGGGACGCCGTCGCCGACCAGGACCTGGGCGCCCTGACGCGGTGCCTGCGCATCGAGGACGACGACGTGCGCGCCGCCATGGGCACCGTCGTGCCCGCCCTCTCGCAGTGGCTGGACGGCCACCGCGGCCGCTCCACCGTGGACTCCTGGCGCCACCGCGTGACGTGGAAGCCCCTCGCCCAGGACGGGGACGCCCGGCTCGGCGGCACCTGGTGGCTGGCCGTGCCCGCCGCCCTCGCCGCCGACGAGACCGTCGCCGCCTGCGCCCGGGCGCTGCGCGCACACGGCGGCGAGCCCGTCGTCGTCGAGCTCGGCACCGAAGACACCGGGCGCGGCCCCCTCGCCGACCGGCTGCGCGCCCACGCCACGGACACCCCGCCCGACGGCGTCCTCAGCCTGCTCGCCCTCGCCGAAGCGCCCCACACCCCGGGCTCCGCCCTGCCCGCCGGGCTCGCCCTGACCACCACGCTGCTCCAGGCGCTCGGCGACGCCGACGTGAAGGCGCCGCTGTGGTGCGCCACCAGGGGCGCGGTCGCCGTGGGCCGCTCCGACCGCCTCGACGCGCCCGCGCAGTCCCCGCACTGGGGCCTCGGCGGGGTCGCCGCCGTCGAGCACCCCGAACGCTGGGGCGGACTCATCGACCTTCCCGCCCGCCTGGACGAGCGGGCCCGCGCCCGCCTGGCCGGAGCCCTCGCCAGGACCGACGGCGAGGACCAGCTCGCCGTGCGCGCCTCCGGCGTCTTCGGGCGGCGCCTCACCCACGCCGGACCCCGGCACGAGCCCGACGGCACCGGCTGGACCCCCGACGGGACCGTCCTCGTCACCGGCGGCACCGGCGGCCTCGGCGCCCACATCGCCCGCCGCCTCGCCCGCTCCGGCGCCGCGCACCTGCTGCTCACCGGCCGCCGCGGCCCCGACGCCCCCGGCGCCGCCGCGCTCGCCGCCGAACTCGCCGCCCTGGGCGCCGAGGTCACCGTCGCCGCCTGCGACGCCGCCGACCGCGCCGACCTCGTACGCCTCCTCGACGGGATCCCCGCCGACCGGCCGCTGCGCGCCGTGTTCCACGCGGCGGGCGTCTTGGACGACGGCGTCATCGACGCCCTCACCCCCGAGCGCGCCGCCGCCGTGCTGCGGCCCAAGACGGACGCCGCGCTCCTGCTCGACGAGCTCACCGCCGCCGCGGACCTCACGGCCTTCGTGCTGTTCTCCTCCCTCGCGGGCACCCTCGGCGGCACCGGACAGGGCAGCTACGCTGCCGCCAACGCCCACCTCGACGCCCTCGCCCGGGCCCGCCGCGACCGCGGCCTGCCCGCCACCTCCGTCGCCTGGGGCCTGTGGGGCGGCGAGAGCCTCGCCGCGGGCGCCACCAGCGAACGCCTCGTCAGGAACGGGCTGCCCGCGATGGACCCGGAGCTCGCCGTGGCCGCCCTGTGGCAGGCCCTGGACGACAACGAGACCCATCTGATCGTCTCCGACTTCGCCTGGGACCGCTTCGCGCGCGCCTACACCGCGCTGCGCCCCAGCGCCCTGATCGGCGACCTGCCCGAGGTGCGCCGCGCCCTCGCGGACGGCGCCGCCGCGCCCGGCGAGGGAGCGGACGGCCTCGCGGCCCGCCTCGCCGAACTGCCCGAAGCCGAACGCGCCCAGGAGCTCGCCGACCTCGTCCGCACCCGGGCCGCCGCCGTCCTCGGACACGACGACCCCGCCGCCATCGAGCCGGAACGCGCCTTCAAGGACCTCGGCTTCGACTCGCTGACCGCCGTCGAGCTCCGCAACCGCCTCGCCGAGGCCACCGGCCTGCGTCTGCCCGTCACCCTCGTCTTCGACCACCCCACCACCACCGCGCTCGTCGGGCACCTGCGCGAGGAACTGCTCGGCGCGGCCGAACCCGCCACCGCCACGCCCATGGCCGCCCCGGCCGCCCCCGACGACGACCCCATCGCGATCGTCGCCATGAGCTGCCGTTTCCCCGGCGGCGTCACCACCCCCGAGGAGTTCTGGCGGCTCCTGGCCGACGGCACCGACGCCATCTCCGCGTTCCCCACCGACCGGGGCTGGGACCTGGAGGGCCTCTACGACCCCGACCCGGAGAAGGTCGGACGGACCTACGCGCGCGAAGGCGGATTCCTCTACGACGCCGACCACTTCGACCCCGCCTTCTTCGGCATGAGCCCCCGCGAGGCCCTCGCCGTCGACCCGCAGCAGCGCCTCCTCCTGGAGACCGCCTGGGAGGCGTTCGAACGCGCGGGCATCGACCCGCGGAGCGTCAAGGGCGGCGACGGCGGCGTGTTCGTCGGCTCCAGCTACCGCGACTACGGCTCCCGCGTCACCGAGCCGTCCGAGGAGTTCGAGGGCTACCTCGGCATCGGCAGCGCGGGCAGCGTCGCCTCCGGGCGCATCGCCTACACCTTCGGCCTGGAGGGCCCCGCCGTCACCGTCGACACGGCCTGCTCGTCCTCCCTGGTCGCCGTCCACCTGGCGGCGCGGGCACTGCGCGGCGGCGAGTGCTCCCTGGCGCTCGCGGGCGGGGTGACCGTGATGGCGACGCCCGGCGCGTTCGTCGAGTTCAGCCGCCAGCGCGGGCTCGCCGCCGACGGCCGCTGCAAGCCGTTCGCGGCCGCCGCCGACGGCACCGCCTGGGCCGAGGGCGCGGGCATGGTCCTCCTGGAACGCCTCTCCGACGCCCGCCGCAACGGCCACCCGGTCCTGGCGCTCGTCCGCGGCTCCGCCGTCAACCAGGACGGCGCGAGCAACGGCCTCACCGCCCCCAACGGACCCTCCCAGCAGCGCGTCATCCGCCAGGCCCTGGCGAGCGCGGGCCTCGCGCCCGGCGACGTGGACGCCGTCGAGGCCCACGGCACCGGCACCAAGCTCGGCGACCCCATCGAGGCCCAGGCGCTGCTCGCCACGTACGGCCAACAACGCCCCGCCGAACGGCCGCTGCTCGTCGGCTCGTCCAAGTCCAACATCGGCCACAGCCAGGCCGCCGCGGGCATCGCGGGCATCATCAAGATGGTCCTCGCCATGCGGCACGGCACGCTCCCCGCGACCCTCCACATCGACGAGCCGACGCCGTACGTGGACTGGTCCGCGGGCCATGTGCGGGTGCCCACCGAGAACACCGCCTGGCCCGACGGGGGCCGTCCGCGCCGCGCCGCCGTGTCGTCCTTCGGCGTCAGCGGCACCAACGCGCACACCATCCTCGAACACGTCCCCGACACCGCCCCTGAGGCGTCCCAGCGGCCCGCGCCCGCCACGGGCGTCCTGCCCTGGCTGCTGTCAGCCCGCGGCGAGAACGCCCTGCGCGACCAGGCCCGACAGCTCCTGGACCGCGTCCGCACCGACCCCGGCCTCGACCCCGACGCCGTCGGCAAGGCCCTGGCCACCGGCCGCGGCGCCTTCGAGCACCGGGCCGTCCTCGTCGGCGCCGACCGCGCCGCGCTCCTGGACGCGCTGACCGCGCTCGCCGACGGCACCCACGCCGCGGGCCTGATCGCGGGCACCACCGGACGGACGGGCAAGACGGCCTTCCTGTTCCCCGGGCAGGGCAGCCAGCGCCCCGGCATGGGCAAGGAGCTGTACGACCGCTTCCCGGTGTTCGCCGACGCCTTCGACGCGGTGTGCGCGGAGCTCGACCCGCTCCTCGACCGGCCGCTGCGCGACGTCGTCCACGCCGCGGCGGACAGCACGGACGCCGCACTCCTCGACACCACGGCATACACCCAGCCCGCCCTCTTCGCCCTCGGTATCGCCCTCTACCGGCTCGTCGAGTCGTACGGCGTGCGGCCCGACCTCGTCACCGGGCACTCCGTGGGACAGCTGGCCGCCGCGCACGTCTCCGGAGTGCTCTCGCTGCCCGACGCCGCCGCCCTGGTGGCCGCGCGCGGGCGCCTGATGCAGGCCATGCCCGGCGGCGGCGCGATGGTCGCGCTCACCGTCTCCGAGGCCGAGCTCGCGCCCCATCTCGCGGGCCGCGAGGGCGAGATCGCGGTCGCCGCCGTCAACGGGCCCGCCGCCACCGTCCTGTCCGGCGACGCGGCGGCCGTCGAGGAGACCGCCGCGCACTGGCGGGCCCAGGGCCGCAAGACCCGGCGGCTCACCGTCAGCCACGCCTTCCACTCCCCGCACATGGACGGCATGCTCGCCGACTTCCGCGCCGTCGCCGAACAGGTCACCTACCACGAGCCGCGCGTCCCCGTCGTCTCCGACCTGACCGGCGCCCTCGCCAGCCCCGAGGAACTCGCCGACCCCGACCACTGGGTGCGCCACGTCCGCCACGCCGTCCGCTTCCTCGACGCCGTGCGCACCCTGGAGGCCGAGGGCGCCACCGCGTATCTCGAACTCGGCCCCGACGGCGCCCTGACCGCGCTCGGCCAGGACTGCCTCACCGCCACCGACGGCGCCGCCCTGGTGCCGCTGCTGCGCAAGGACGCGCCGGAGTCCGCCGCGCTCACCGCGGCCCTGGCCCGCCTGCACGTCCACGGCGTACGCGTCGACTGGGCACCGCTGTACGCGGGCGCGCCCGGCGGCCACGTGCCGCTGCCCACCTACCCCTTCCAGCGGCGCCGCTACTGGCTCCCGCCCACCCCGGCGGCGGGCGACATGCCCGCGGCGGGCCTGCTGCCGTCCGGGCACCCGCTGCTCGGCGCGGGCTCCCCGCTCGCCGACACCGGCGGCTATCTGTTCACCGGCCGCCTGTCCGTGGCCGCCCACCCCTGGCTGGCCGACCACGCCGTCCACGGCGGCGCGCTCCTGCCCGCCACCGCCTTCCTCGAACTCGCCGTCCACGCGGGCGACCGCACCGGCTGCGCGGAAGTCGACGAACTCACCCTGGAAGCCCCTCTGACCCTGCCCGAGCGGGGCGCCGTCACGCTCCAGCTCACCGTCCAGGCACCCGACGCGAGCGGCGGCCGCGCCTTCGCCGTACACGCGCGGCCCGAGCACGCCGCCCCCGACGAGCCCTGGACCCGGCACGCGAGCGGCCGCCTCGGCGAGGGCGCACCGGCCGAGCCCGAAGCACTCGACGCCTGGCCGCCCGCCGACGCCGAAGCGCTCGACGTCGACGGCCTGTACGAGCGCCTCGCCGACGGCGGCTTCGCCTACGGGCCCGCCTTCCAGGGCCTGGTCGCCGCCTGGCGCCTGGGCGACGCCGTCTACGGGGAGGCGCGCCTGCCCGAGGAGCAGCAGCGGGACGCGGGCCGCTACGGCCTGCACCCGGCGCTCCTGGACAGCGTGCTGCACTCGCTGGCCTTCGGCGTGCTCGAAGGCAGCGACCAGGGATGGCTGCCGTTCTCCTGGAGCGGCGTGCGGCTGCACGCCGCGGGCGCCCCGGCGCTGCGCTTGCGCATGACGCCCGCCGGGCGCGACGCCGTCGCCCTGACCGTGGCGGACCCCACCGGACGCCCCGTCCTGTCGGCCGGTTCGCTCGTGCTCAGGCCGGTCACGGCGGAGCGGATCCAGGAGGCCCGCGCGGGCGCGTACGAGGACATGTTCCGCCTGGAGTGGCCCGTCATCGCCGCCCCCGCGAACCCGCCCGCTGCGTCCCTGGCCGTCCTCGGCGACCACGCGGCCACCGCCGGTCTCGCTCCCGCGCACACGGACCTCACCGCGCTCGGCGCGGCGGTCGACGCGGGCGCGCCGGTGCCCGCCCTGGTGGTGACGGCGCTGCCGCGCACGACGGGGGAGAGCGCCGCCGCGGTCCACGCGTGCGCCGAAGACGTCCTCGTCCTGGTGCGGGACTGGCTCGCCGACGCGCGGTACGAGGGAGCGCGGCTCGCCCTCGTCACCACCGGCGGCGTCCCCGTCGCCCCCGACGACGACGTGGCAGAGCCGGCGCACGCCGCCGTCTGGGGCCTGGTCCGTTCGGCGCAGACGGAGAACCCGGACCGGTTCGTGCTGATCGACATCGAAGCCGACATCGAGGCCGACACCGACACCGAGTGCGACACCGACAGTGAGTCCGGCACCGCCACCGCCCTGCGCGCGGCCCTCGCCACCGGCGAGCCCCAACTCGCCCTGCGCGCCGGGCGGATCCACGCCGCGCGCCTGGCCCGCGTGCCCGGCTCCACGCCCGTGCGCGCACCCGTCTGGGACCCCGAGGGCACCGTCCTCATCACCGGCGGCACCGGCTCCATCGGCGGCCTCGTGGCCCGGCACCTCGCCGCCGAGCACGGGGTGCGGCACCTGCTCCTGACCAGCCGCGGCGGGCCCGCCGCCGACGGCGCCGACGCGCTGCGCGCCGACCTCGCCGCCCTGGGCGCCGACGCCGAGATCGTCGCCTGCGACGCCGCCGACCGCGAGGCCCTGGCCAAGCTCCTCGACGGCCTGGAGCACCCGCTGCGCGGCGTCGTGCACGCGGCGGGCGTCATCGACGACGGCGTCGTCGCCGACATGACGCCCGAGCAGCTCCACGGGGTGCTGCGCCCCAAGGTCGACGCCGCCGTCCACCTGCACGAGCTGACCGCCGGGCGCGAGCTGACCGCGTTCGTCGTGTTCTCCTCCATCGCGGGCGTCTTCGGCGGCATGGGCCAGGCCAACTACGCGGCGGCCAACGCCTTCCTGGACGCCCTCGCCCACCGGCGGCGCGCCCGGGGCCTGCCCGGCGTCTCGCTGGCGTGGGGCCTGTGGGCCACCGGCGGCGGCATGACCGGGCACCTCGGCGACGCCGACCTGGCCCGCATCGCCCGCGGCGGCATCGTCGCCTTCGGCCCCGCCGACGGCGTCGCCCTCTTCGAGACGGCCACAGGACTGGACGCGCCCGCCCTGATGCCGCTGCGCCTGGACACCGCCGCCGTCGCCGAACAGGCCGCCGCGGGCGGCGTCCCCGCCTTCCTGCGCGGCCTCGTCCGCACGCCTGTGCGGCGCGCCGCGGCGGGCGAGGGCCCAGGACCCGACGCCGCCGACGCGCTGCGGGCGCGGCTGACCGGGCTGCCGCCCGCGCAGCGCGAACGGGTCCTCCTGGACGTGGTCCGCACCCACGCCGCCCTCGTCCTCGGCTTCCCCGACCCCCTCGCGCTCAGCAGCGAACAGCCCCTGCTCGACCTCGGGTTCGACTCCCTGACGGCCGTGGAGCTGCGCAACCGGCTGCGCGCCGCCACCGGCCTGCACCTGCCCGCCACGCTGCTCTTCGACCACCCGACGGCCGCCGCGGTCGCCCGGCACCTCGCCGAGGAGACCGCACCGGCGGACGGCGCGGCCGAGACAGGACCCGCCGCCCTCGCCGAACTCGACCGCCTGGAAGCCGCGGTGCGCGACGCGATGCCCGACGACGGCGCGCGCACCGCGCTCGCCGCCCGCCTCCAAGACCTCCTTCAGACGCTGCGCCCCGGGACGGGACCGGGGGAGGAGGACGCCGTCGAGGACCGCATGGGCTCCACCGACGACGAGCTCTTCGACTTCATCGACCAGGAACTCGGCGGGCCGTGACGGCGCCCGGCACACCCCACGCCCCCCGACCGCCCCGCGTACCGAAGGTGACGATCCACGGTGAACACGGTGACTGACGACAAGCTGCGCGACTACCTCAAGCGGGTGGCCGCCGATCTGCACCGGACCAGGCAGCGCCTGAACGAGGCCGAGGCGAAGGACCGGGCGCCGATCGCCGTCGTCGCCATGGCCTGCCGCTATCCGGGCGGCGTGCGCACCCCCGAGGACCTGTGGCGCCTCGTCGCCGCGGGCACCGACGCGATCGGCCCGTTCCCCGCCGACCGCGGCTGGGACCTGGCCGCGCTGCACGACCCGGCGGGGGAGCGGCCCGGCAGCACGTACTGCGCCGAGGGCGGCTTCCTCGACGACGCCGCGGACTTCGACCCCGGCTTCTTCGGGATCTCCCCGCGCGAGGCCCTCGCCATGGACCCGCAGCAGCGGCTGTTCCTGGAGACCACCTGGGAGGCCTTCGAACGCGCCGGGATCGACCCGCAGGCGCTGCGCGGCAGCCGCACCGGCGTGTTCGCCGGGGTCATGTACCAGGACTACGCGGTCCGCCTGCGCCAGGTGCCCGACGACGTCCAGGGCTACGTCGGCAACGGCAGCTCCGACAGCGTCGCCTCCGGGCGCATCGCCTACACTTTCGGCCTGGAGGGCCCCGCCGTCTCCGTCGACACGGCCTGCTCGTCCTCCCTCGTCGCCCTCCACCTGGCCTGCCAGGCGCTGCGCCAGGGCGACTGCGCCCTCGCCCTGGCGGGCGGCGCCATGGTGATGTCCACGCCGGTGCCGTTCGTGGAGATGAGCCGCCAGAACGGACTCGCCGCCGACGGCCGCTGCAAGTCCTTCGCGGCCGCCGCCGACGGCACCGGCTGGGGCGAGGGCGTCGGCATGCTGCTCCTGGAGCGCCTGTCCGACGCCCGCCGCAACGGCCACCCCGTCCTCGCGCTCGTCCGTGGCTCCGCCGTCAACCAGGACGGCGCGAGCAGCCGCCTCACCGCCCCCAACGGCCCTTCCCAGCAGCGCGTCATCCGCCAGGCCCTCGCGGGCGCCCGGCTCACGGCCAGGGACGTCGACGTCGTCGAGGCCCACGGCACCGGCACCCCGCTCGGCGACCCCATCGAGGCCCAGGCCCTGCTCGCCACGTACGGCCGTGAGCACTCCGCCGAACAGCCGCTCCTGATCGGCTCGCTGAAGTCGAACATCGGCCACACCCAGGCCGCCGCCGGGGTGGGCGGCGTCATCAAGATGGTCCTCGCGCTGCGGCACGGCGTGGTGCCGCCGTCCCTGCACGGCACGGACCGCACGCCCCAAGTCGACTGGTCCTCGGGAGCGCTGCGGCTCGTCACCGACACCACCGCCTGGCCCGAGACCGGGCGCCCGCGCCGCGCGGCCGTGTCGTCCTTCGGCGTCAGCGGCACCAACGGGCACGTGATCCTGGAGCAGGCGGAGCCCGCCCCAGAGCCCCCGGCCAGCGAACCGGAGCCCACCGGACCGGTGGCGTGCGTCGTCTCCGCGCGTGGCGCGGACGCCCTGCGCGCCCAGGCCGCCGCCCTGCGCGCCCACCTGGCCGACCGCCCCGACCTGCGCCTGCCGGACCTCGCCCACACCCTGGCCACCGGACGCGCCGCGCTCGAACACCGCGCCGCCGTCGTCGCCGACGACCGGCACGCGCTGCTCGAAGGCCTCGACGCGCTGATCCACGCCGACGGCCCGCCGCCGCCCGGCGTCGTGCGCGGCACGTCACGCCCCGACGAGGCCGTCGCCTTCGTCTTCCCCGGGCAGGGCTCCCAGTGGCCCGGCATGGCCCGCGAACTCCTCGACACATCCCCGGTGTTCGCCGCCCGCATCGCCGAGTGCGCCGACGCCCTCGCCCCGCACATCGACTTCCCGCTCCTGGACGTCGTACGGGGCGCGCCCGGCGCCCCCGGCCTGGACCGCGTGGACGTCGTCCAGCCCGCCCTGTTCGCGGTGATGGTCTCCCTCGCGCGGGTGTGGAGCGCGCACGGCGTGGAGCCCGCCGCCGTGGCCGGGCACAGCCAGGGCGAGATGGCCGCCGCCTGCGTCGCCGGGGCGCTCACCCTGGAGGACGCCGCGAAGGTCGTCGCGCTGCGCGCGCGGGCGCTGCGAGCCCTCGCCGGGCGCGGCGGCATGGCCTCGGTGTCCCTGCCCGCCGACCGGGTGCGCGCCCGCATTGCGCCCTGGGGCGAGCGGATCGCGCTCGCCGCCGTGAACGGCCCCGAGTCCGTCGCCGTCTCCGGCGACCCCGACGCCCTGGCCGAACTGCGCGCCGCGCTCGCCGCCGACGGCGTACGGGCCCGCGCCATCCCCGTCGACTACGCCTCGCACGGCCCGCACGTCGAGGCGATCCGCGAGGAGCTCGCCGAGGCACTCGCGGGCATCACGCCCCGCCCGGCCGCCGTGCCCTTCTACTCGACCGTCACCGGCGGCCTCCTGGACACCACGCGCCTGGACGCCGCGTACTGGTACGAGAACCTGCGCCGCACCGTGGAGTTCGAACAGGCCGCCCAGGCGCTGCTCGCCGACGGGCACCGCGTCCTGATCGAGGTCAGCCCGCACCCCGTCCTGGCCGCCGCGCTCCAGGACACCGCTGCCGCCGCCGGGACCGACGCCCTCGCCCTCGGCACCCTGCGCCGCGACGACGGCGGCCCGCGCCGCCTGCTCACCGCCCTCGCGGAGCTGCACGTGCGCGGCGTGCGCGTCGACTGGGACGCCGTCCTCGCCGGGCCCCGCCCCCACCGCGTCGACCTGCCCACGTACGCCTTCCAGCGGCAGCGCTACTGGCTGGAGGACACCGGCGTCCCCGCGGGCGACGCCGCCTCCATCGGCCTGGCCCCCGCCGAACACCCGCTGCTCGGTGCCGTCGTCGCCCTCGCCGACAGCGAGGGACTGCTGTTCACCGGCAGGCTCTCGCCGCGCACCCACCCCTGGCTCGCCGACCACGCCGTGGGCGGGAGCGCCCTGCTGCCTGGCACGGCCTTCCTCGAACTCGCCGTCCTCGCGGGCGACCGCACCGGCTGCCCCCGCGTCGACGACCTCACCCTCGAAGCGCCACTGCTCCTGCCCGACGACGGCGGCGTCGTGCTGCGCCTGTCCGTCGCCGCGCCCGCCGCCGACGGCACCCGCGCCCTGGCCCTGCACGCGCGGCCCGACGACCCCGACACCGACGAGGAGTGGACCCGCCACGCCACCGGCGTCCTCGCCCCGGCCGCCCCCGCGCCCGCGTCCGCCGCCGAGCTGACCGCCTGGCCCCCGCCCGGCGCCACCCCCCTCGACCTCACCGGCATGTACGCGCGCTACGCCGAGGGCGGCTTCGCCTACGGGCCCGCCTTCCAGGGCCTCACGGCGGCCTGGCGGCAGGGCGAGCACCTGTACGCCGAAGCGGTCCTGCCGCCCGAACTCCACCAGGACGCCCAGCGGTTCGCCCTGCACCCGGCGCTCCTCGACGCCGCCCTGCACGCCACCGGACTCACCGCCGACGACGCCTCGGATGCCTCCGACGCCTCGGACGCCTCGGATGCCGAAGGCGGGCGCATGCCGTTCCTCTGGTCCGGCGCGACCCTGCACGCGTCGGGCGCCACCGCGCTGCGCGTCCGCCTGACCACCACCGCGCCGGACACCCTCGCCCTGGACGTCGCCGACGCCGCCGGGGGCCCCGTCGCGTCCGTGGAGTCCCTGACCCTGCGCCCCGCCGCGCCACGGCCCGGCGCGGGCCGCGCCCACCACGAGTCGCTGTACCAGGTGCGGTGGGCCGCCGTGCCCTGCCCGCGCCCGCCCCAGGACGCCGACGTCCTGGTCATCGGCCCGCACGAGCACGGCATCCCGACCCCGACGGGGACGGCCCTCCACGCCGATGTCGCCGCGCTCGCCGCCGCTCTGGACGCGGGAGCGCCCGCGCCCGCCCTCGCACTGCTGCCCGTGCTCCCCGCCGACGGCGACACGGACGACGCGCCCCAAGGCGCCCGCCGCGCCCTCCACCACGCCCTCGCCGTCCTCCAGGCCTGGCTCGCCGACGACCGCCTCGCCCGGTCCCGCCTCGCCGTCGTCACCCGGGGCGCGGTCGCCGCCACCCCGGGCGACGCGCCCCCCGACCCGGCCCGCGCCGCCGTCTGGGGCCTGGCGCGCTCCGCCCAGGCCGAACACCCCGGCCGCTTCACCCTCCTCGACCTGGACGAGCGGGCGGACGCGGACAGCGTCGCCTCGGCGCTCGCCACCGCCGAACACCAGCTCGCCGTACGCGGCGACACCGTCCTCACCCCCCGCCTCGCCAAGGTCCCCGCCGCCGACCCGGCGCCGGTCGCCCTCGACCCCGACGGCACCGTCCTGGTCACCGGCGGCACCGGACTCCTCGGCTCCCGCGTGGCCCGCCACCTCGTGGCCCGGCACGGCGTCCGCCACCTCCTCCTCGCTGGGCGCGCGGGCCCCGACGCGCCCGACGCCCCGAAGCTCACCGAGGAACTGACCGCGCTCGGCGCCCACGTCACCCTCGCCGCCTGCGACGCCGCCGACCGGGACGCGCTCGCCGCGCTGCTCGCCGCCGTCCCGGCCGAGCACCCCCTGACGGCGGTCGTGCACGCCGCGGGCGCCCTCGACGACGGCGTCGTCACCTCCCTCACGCCCGACCGCGTCGACACCGTCCTGCGCCCCAAGGCCGACGCCGCCCACCATCTGCACGAGCTCACCCGGGACCTGGACCTCAAGGCCTTCGTCCTGTTCTCCTCCGCCGCGGGCACCTTCGGCGGGCCAGGGCAGGGCAACTACGCGGCCGCCAACGCGTTCGTGGACGCCCTCGCCCAGCACCGCCACGCCCTGAGCCTGCCCGCGCAGGCATTGGCCTGGACCCTGTGGGAGCAGCGCTCCGCCCTGACCGGCCACCTCGACGACGCCGACGTGCGCCGCCTGGCCCGCTCCGGCCTGCCGCCCCTCACCACCGACCAGGGCCTCGCGCTCCTCGACGCCGCCCTCACCGTCGACGCCCCGCTGCTCATCCCGCTCAGGATCGACCGCCGCGCGCTGCGCGCCCGCGCCGCCGAAGGCGAACCCGTACATCCGCTCCTGCGGGACCTCGTCCGGGCCCCCGCGCGCAGGGCGGCCGCCGCCGCGACCCCCGCAGGCACCGGCGCCGCGCTGCCGGAGCGCCTCGCCGCGCTGCCCGCCGCCGAACGCCTGCGCACCCTCGTACGCCTGGTGTGCGCGCAGGCCGCCGCCGTCCTCGGACACACCTCCGACAGCGCGGTCGCCCCCGCGCGCGCCTTCCGCGACCTCGGCTTCGACTCCCTGGCCTCCGTCGAACTCCGCAACCGCCTGGGCGCCGCCACCGGCCTGCGCCTGCCCGCCACCCTGGTCTTCGACCACCCGTCCCCGGAGGCGCTCGCCGCGCACCTGCGGGACGAACTCACCGGGACCGAGGCCCCGGCCGCCGCGCCCACGGCCACCGCCGCCGCGGACGAGCCCATCGCGATCGTCTCCATGGGCTGCCGCTTCCCCGGCGCGGTCCGCACCCCCGACGACCTGTGGCGGCTCATCGCCTCCGGCACCGACGCCGTCGGCGCCTTCCCCACCGACCGAGGCTGGGACCTCGACACCCTCTACGACCCCGACCCGGCGCACACCGGCACCTCGTACGTCCGCGAGGGCGGATTCCTCACCGGCGCCGGTGACTTCGACGCCGACTTCTTCGGCATCTCGCCCCGCGAGGCCATCGCCATGGACCCGCAGCAGCGCCTCCTGCTCACGCTCACCTGGGAGGCCATCGAGCGCGCCGGAATCGACCCGGCCGCGCTGCGCGGCACCCCCGCGGGCGTGTTCATCGGCCTGATGCAGCAGGACTACGCGGTACGGCTGCTCCCGCACATCCCCGAGGACGTCGAGGGCTTCCTCGGCACCGGCAACTCCGGCAGCGTCGTCTCCGGGCGCATCGCCTACGCCTTCGGCCTGGAAGGCCCCGCCCTCACCATCGACACCGCCTGCTCCTCGTCCCTCGTGGCCCTGCACACGGCGGTGCAGTCGCTGCGCCGTGGCGAGTGCGCGCTGGCCCTCGCGGGCGGGGTCACCGTGATGTCGAGCCCCGAACTCTTCGTGGAGTTCAGCCGCCAGGGCGGCCTGGCCGCCGACGGCCGCTGCAAGTCCTTCGCGGCCGCCGCCGACGGCACGGGCTTCGGCGAGGGCGCGGGAATCCTCCTCCTGGAGCGCCTGTCGGACGCCCGCCGCAACGGCCATCCGGTGCTCGCGGTCGTACGCGGCTCCGCCGTGAACCAGGACGGCGCCAGCAACGGCCTGACCGCGCCGAACGGGCCGAGCCAGCAGCGCGTGATCCGCGCGGCCCTCGCCGACGCCGGCCTCACCGCGAAGGACGTCGACGCCGTCGAGGCCCACGGCACGGGCACCACGCTCGGGGACCCCATCGAGGCACAGGCGCTGCTCACGGCGTACGGCCAAGAGCGCGTGGAGGGGCGGCCGTTGTGGCTCGGCTCCCTGAAGTCCAACATCGGCCACACCTCCGCGGCGGCCGGTGTCGCCGGGGTGATGAAGATGGTCCTGGCGCTGCGGCACGGGGTGCTGCCGCGCACCCTCCACGTCGACGAGCCGACCCCGCAGGTCGACTGGTCGGCGGGCGAGGTGCGGCTGCTCGCCGAGGCCCGCCCGTGGGAGACCGCCGGCGGCCCGCGCCGGGCCGGGGTCTCGTCCTTCGGCGTCAGCGGGACGAACGCGCACGTGATCGTGGAGGAGGCCCCGGAGCCGGAGGCGCCGTCCGAGGTGCGTGGGGTGCGGACTCCGGTGCCGTGGCTGTTGTCGGCCAAGTCGCCGCAGGCGCTTCGAGAGCAGGCCGCGCGGCTGCTCGACGTACCGGCAGGGGCCGCTGATGTGGGGTGGTCGCTGGCGGTGACGCGGGCGCTGCACGAGCACCGGGCCGTGGTGGCCGGGGATGTGGAGCAACTCCTGGAGGGTGTGCGGGCGTTGGCGCTGGGTGAGGCGTCGCCGTGCGTGGTCGAGGGACGGGCGTCGGTGTCCGGGGGGACGGTGTTCGTCTTCCCGGGGCAGGGCGCTCAGTGGGTGGGCATGGCGCGTGACCTGCTCGCTGAATCGGAGCGGTTCGCCGCGTTCATGGGGGAGTGCGAGGCGGCTCTGGCCCCGTATGTGGAGTGGTCGCTGCTGGACGTGATCCGTGAGGGGCGCGGTCTGGAGCGGGTGGATGTGGTGCAGCCGGTGTTGTTCGCGGTGATGGTGTCGCTGGCGCGGTTGTGGCGGGCTTTTGGTGGGGTGCCGGATGCGGTGGTGGGGCATTCGCAGGGGGAGATCGCGGCTGCGGTGGTCGCGGGCGGGCTGTCGTTGGCGGATGGCGCGAAGGTCGTCGCCTTGCGCAGCCGGGCGATCGTCCAGCTGGCCGGGCGCGGCGGCATGGTGTCCGTGGGGCTCACACCGGCTGACGCGGAGGCCCGACTGGCCGCCTGGAACGGCCGGTTGTCAGTGGCCGCGGTCAACGGGCCCTCAGCGGTGGTGGTGTCCGGTGACACCGACGCTCTGGACGAGCTGCGGGCCTCCTGTGAGGCGGACGGCGTACGGAACCGGCGCGTCGACGTCGACTACGCCTCGCACTCCGCCCACGTCGAGCGCATCGAGGACGAGTTGCTCACGGCCCTGGACGGGATCGCGCCGGTGCCGGGCACGGTGCCGCTGTTCTCCACCGTCACCGGTGACTGGCTCGACACCTCGGCCATGGACGCGGCGTACTGGTACGCGAACCTGCGCGGCACCGTCGGCTTCGCCCCCGCCGTCCAGGCGCTCGCGGGGCAGGGCTTCGGCGCGTACATCGAGGTCAGTCCGCACCCCGTGCTGGCCATGGCGGTCGAGGAGACCTTAGAACACGCGGGCGTGAACGCTCCCGTGCTCGGCACCCTCCGCCGTGACGAAGGCGGCCTCCAGCGGATGCTCCTCGCGCTCGGCCAGGCGCACGCGCACGGCGTGTCCGTCGACTGGTCGCTCGCCTTCGACGGCACCGGTGGCACGCGCGTCGAGCTGCCCACCTACCCCTTCCAAGAGCGCCGCCTGTGGCTCGACGTCCCCACCACCACCTGGGACGTCGCCTCCGCGGGCCTCGGCACGACCGGCCATCCGCTCCTGGGCGCCGCCGTGGAGGTCGCCGACAGCGGTGAACTCCTGTGCACCGGACGCCTCTCCCGGCGCACCCACCCCTGGCTCGCCGAACACACGGTCCAGGGAGCCGCCCTGCTGCCCGGCACCGCCTTCCTGGAGCTCGCCCTGCGCGCCGCCGCCGAAGCCGGGTGCGCCAGCGTCGACGAACTCACCCTGGCGGCGCCGCTCGTGCTGCCCGACGAGGGCGCCGTCCTCGTGCAGGTACGGCTCGGCGCGCCCGACGAGGACGGCCGCCGCGCGCTCGGCCTGTACGCCCGTACCGCGCACGACAGCGACACCGGCGCCGCCCCGCCGTGGACGGCCCACGCCACCGGAGCCGTCGCGCCCGCCGCCAGGACCGCGGCGCCCGCCCTCATCGCCTGGCCGCCGCCCGGCGCCGAGGCCGTGGACATCGAAGGGCTCTACGAGCGGTTCGCGGCCGCCGGGTACGCCTACGGGCCCACGTTCCAGGGCATCCGTGCCGCCTGGGCGCGCGACGGCGAGATCTGCGCCGAACTCGTCCTGGACGAGCGGCAGCACGCCGACGCGCCCGGCTACCGCCTGCACCCGGCGCTCCTGGACGCCGCCCTGCAGACCGCCGCGCTGCTGCCCGGCAGGGACGACACCGCGCGCCTGCCCTTCAGCTGGAACGACGTCACCGCGCACACCACCGGCGCCACCGCCGTACGGGCCAGGATCACCGCCGAAGGACCCGACGCCGTCGCCCTGACCGTGCACGACCTCGCCGGGCAGGAGGTCCTTACGGCCGCTTCGCTCACCCTGCGGCCCGCGCCCGCCGACGGCCTCCGCGCCGAACGCCACGGGGACGGCCTGCACCGGGTGGACTGGGTGCCCGCGCCCGACACCGGGGCCGCGGGAGAGGAGGAAGTGACCTGGGGCGATTTCGCCGCACTGCGCGCCGCCCCCGACACCCCTGTGCCCGCGCTCGTCGTCGCCCACTGCCCGCGCCCCGACACCGCGCCCGGCGAGCGGGACGAGTCCACGGCGCTGCACGCCGTCACCGCCGACTGCCTCGCCCTGGTGCGGGAGTGGCTTGACGACGAACGGTTCGACGCGTCCGTCCTCGCCGTCGTCACCCACGGCGCGGTCGCCACCGGACCCGGCGACCGTACGGCGGACTGGACCCGGTCCGGAGTGTGGGGGCTGCTGCGGACCGCGCAGACCGAACACCCCGGCCGGTTCCTGCTCGTGGACCTCGACGGCCTGCCGGAGTCCCGCGCCGCCCTGCCCGCCGCCCTCGCCACCGGCGAACCCCAGACGGCCGTCCGCGCCGGAGACGTCCTCGTGCCGCGCCTGACCGCCGGGCCCGGCCGCGACACCCTCGTGCCGCCCCCGGGAGCCGAGGACGCCTGGCGCATCGGACTCACCGGCGACGGCTCCGTCGACGGGCTCACGGCCGTCCCCGCCCCCGACGCGCTCGCGCCGCTCACGAAGGGGCAGGTACGCGTCGCCGTGCGCGCCGCGGGCCTCAACTTCCACGACGTGGTCGTCTCCCTCGGGCTCGACCCCGACCAGGCCGTGCTCGGCAGCGAAGGCGCGGGCGTCGTCCTGGAGACGGGCCCCGGCGTCACCGACCTCGCCCCCGGCGACCGGGTCCTCGGCGTCTTCGGCGGCGCCTTCGGCCCGACCGCGGTCGCCGACCGGCGCACCCTCGCCCGCATCCCCGCCGGATGGACCTACGCGCAGGCCGCGTCGGTGCCGATCGTCTTCCTCACCGCGTACTACGGCCTGTTCGACCTCGGCGGGCTGCGGCGCGGCCAGTCGGTCCTGGTGCACGCGGCGGCCGGAGGCGTCGGCATGGCCGCCGTCCAGCTCGCCCGGCACGCCGGAGCCGATGTGTACGCGACGGCCGCCCCCGCCAAGCAGCACGTGCTGCGCGGCTTCGGCCTGGCCGACGACCGCATCGCCTCCACCCGCACCCTCGACTTCGCCGAACGCTTCCTCGACGCCAGCGGCGGACACGGCGTGGACGTCGTCCTCGACTGCCTGGCCCGGGAGTTCGTCGACGCCTCGCTGCGCCTGCTGCCGCGCGGCGGCCGCTTCGTCGAGATGGGCAAGACCGACGTGCGCGACGCCGACGACGTGGCCCGCGCCCACCCCGGCGTCCACTACCGGGCCTTCGACCTGATGGAGGCGGGAGCGGACCGCGTCGCGGCCATGCTCGCCGACGTCCTCTCCCTGTTCGAGCGGGGCGTCCTCAGCCCGCTGCCGCTGACCTGCTGGGACCTCCGCCAGGCCCCGCGGGCGTTCCGCCACCTCAGCCAGGCCCGGCACATCGGCAAGAACGTCCTCACCCTGCCCGAGCCCCTCGACCCCGAAGGCACCGTCCTGATCACCGGCGGCACCGGCACCCTCGGCGGACTCGTCGCCCGCCACCTGGCCACCGCCCACGGCGCCCGCCACCTGCTGCTCGCGGGCCGCGCGGGCAGGGGAGCGCCGGGAGCCGAACGCCTGGTGCGGGAGCTCGCGGAGGCGGGCGCCGACGTCACCGTCGCCGCCTGCGACGTGAGCGACCGCGCCGCGCTCGCCGCGCTCCTCGCGGCCGTCCCGACGGCCCACCCCCTCACCGGCGTCGTGCACGCCGCCGGAGTCCTCGACGACGCCACCCTCACCGCGCTCACCCCCGACCGCCTCGCCCGGGTCCTCGCGCCCAAGGCGGACGCCGCGCTCGCCCTGCACGAGCTGACGCGGGAGCACGACCTGGCCGCCTTCGTGCTGTTCTCGTCCGGCGCCGCGCTGCTCGGCGGCGCCGGACAGGCCAACTACGCCGCCGCCAACGCCGCCCTCGACGCGCTGGCCGCGCGCCGCCGCGCCGAAGGGCTGCCCGCCGTGTCCGTCGCCTGGGGCATGTGGCAGGAGCGCAGCACCCTGACCGCGCACCTCAGCGACGCCGACGTGCGGAAGATGGCACGCGGCGGCGTCGGCGCCCTCACCACCGAAGCCGCCCTCGCGCTCTTCGACGCGGCCCTCGGCGCGGCACAGGCCCACGTGCTCGCCGCCGACATCGACACCGCCGCCCTGCGCGCCGTCAGCGCCACGGGAACGCCCCTGCCGCCGCTGCTCAGCGGCCTGGTGCGGGCCCCGCGCCGGGCCGCGGCACCCACCGCCTCCGCGCCGCCCGCCGGGCCCACGCTCGCCGAGCAACTGGCCCAGCTGGCACCCGCCGAGGCCGAGCGCGTCCTGCTCGACCTCGTGCGCGGCCACGCCGCCGCCGTCCTCGGCCACGCCTCCACCGACCTCATCGGCGCGGAGCGGCCCTTCAAGGACCTCGGCTTCGACTCCCTCACCGGCGTCGAACTCCGCAACCGGCTCACCGCGGTGACCGGGACGCGCCTTCCGGCCGCGCTCGTCTTCGACCACCCCACCCCCGAGGCCCTCGCCCGCCACCTCGCCGCCCGGCTCCTCGCCGACCGCGCCACGGCCGCGCCGCCCGGCAGCGCGGAACTCGACCGCCTCGACGCCCTGGCCACCGCCCTGGCCGACGCGGGCGCCGACGGCGCCCCGCACCGCGCCGACCTGGCCCGGCGCCTGCGCGACACCCTCGCCCGCCTCGACTCCGCGCCCCAAGACGACGTCACCGACGGCGGCGCGGACCCCGCCGACGCCATCGAGTCCGCCACCAACGAAGAGATCTTCGACCTGATCGACAAGGAGTTGGGCATCTCGTGAGTCCCGTCCCGACCGCGCCGTCCCGACGCACCCACGGAGGGGCCCGATGAGCGCGCCCACCCCCGAGCGGCAGCCGAGCGCGCCCACCGGCGAGCAGAAGCTGCGCGACTACCTCAACCGCGTCACCATCGACCTGCGCGACACCCGCCGACGGCTGCGCGAGGCCGAGTCCAAGAGCCGGGAGCCGATCGCCGTCGTCTCCATGAGCTGCCGGTTCCCCGGCGGCGTCCGCACCCCCGAAGAGCTGTGGCGGCTCCTGGCCGAGGGCCGCGACACCGTCACCGGCGTGCCCGGCGACCGGGGCTGGGACACCGCGCGGCTCAGCGCGGGCGGCGTGCCCTGCCGGGGCGCCTTCATCGACGGCGCCGCCGACTTCGACGCCGAGTTCTTCGCGGTGTCCCCGCACGAGGCCCTCGCGATGGACCCGCAGCAGCGGCTGCTGCTCCAGGCCGCCTGGGAGGCGATCGAACGCGCGGGCATCGACCCGGCGGCGCTGCGCGCCAGCCGCACCGGCGTGTTCACCGCGGCCATCGACCAGGGCTACGGCCAGCTCGGCACCGGCGCCCCCGAGACCGTCCAGGGCTTCTTGATGACCGGCAACTCGATGAGCGTCATGTCGGGCCGCGTCGCCTACGCCCTCGGCCTCGAGGGCCCGGCCGTCACCGTCGACACCGCCTGCTCGGCGTCGCTCGTCGCCCTGCACCAGGCGGCGCGGGCCCTGCGCGCCGAAGAGTGCGCCCTCGCCCTCGCGGGCGGCGTCACCGTGATGGCGCGGCCCTCGGTGTTCACCGAGTTCAGCCGCCAGGGCGCCATGGCCGCCGACGGCCGCTGCAAGCCGTTCTCCGCGTCCGCCGACGGCACCGGCTGGGGCGAAGGCGTCGGCATGCTGCTCCTGGAGCGGCTGTCCGACGCCCGCCGCAACGGCCACCCCGTGCTCGCGGTCCTGCGCGGCTCCGCCGTCAACCAGGACGGCGCCAGCAACGGCCTCACCGCGCCCAACGGGCCGAGCCAGCAGCGCGTCATCCAGGCGGCGCTCGCCGACGCGGGCCTCAACCCGGACGACGTCGACGCCGTCGAGGCGCACGGCACCGGCACCACCCTCGGCGACCCCATCGAAGCCGACGCGCTGCTCGCCACGTACGGCCGCGAGCGGCCCGGCGGGCGGTCCGGTGAACGGCCGCTGTGGCTCGGCTCGTTGAAGTCGAACATCGGCCACACCCAGGCCGCCGCGGGCGTCGCGGGCGTCATCAAGACCGTCCTCGCCCTGCGCCACGGGCTGCTGCCCCGCTCCCTGCACATCACCGAGCCGACCCCGCACGTCGACTGGAGCGAGGGCGCCGTCGCGCTCCTGACCGAGGCCAGGCAGTGGCCCGACACCGGGCGGCCGCGCCGCGCGGGCGTCTCCTCCTTCGGCATGAGCGGCACCAACGCGCACGTCATCCTGGAACAGGCACCGCCACTCCCGGAGCAGGCGCCCGCGCCCGAGGCCGCGGACGCCGCCCCGAACGCCGTGCCGTGCGTGCTGTCCGGGCGCACCGCCGCCGCCCTGCGCGACCAGGCCCTGCGCCTCAAGGCCCGCGTCGCGGCCGACCCGCAAGCCCGCCCCGCCGACATCGGCTACTCGCTCGCCACCACGCGTACGGCCTTCGCGCACCGCGCCGCCGTCACCGCCGCCGACCGCAGCGAACTCCTCGCCGCGCTCGACGAGCTGGTCCGCGACCCGGAAGGCGCCGCGAGCGCGGCGAGCGCCGTCACCGGCGTCGCCGAGCCCGCGCCCGGCCGCGTCGCCTTCGTCTTCCCCGGGCAGGGCGCGCAGTGGTCCGGCATGGGCCGCGAACTCCTCGACACCGCACCGGAGTTCGCCCGTACCCTCGCCGCCTGCGAGGACGCTCTGGCCGGGCACGTGGACTGGTCGCTGCGCGACGTCGTGCGCGGAGCGCCCGGGGCGGCCTCCCTGGACCGCGTCGACGTGGTCCAGCCCGCCCTGTTCGCGGTGATGGTGTCGCTGGCCGCCCTGTGGCGCTCCTGGGGCGTCGAACCGGACGCGGTCGTGGGGCACTCGCAGGGAGAGATCGCGGCGGCGGTGGTCGCGGGCGCGCTGTCCCTCGCGGACGGCGCGAAGGTCGTCGCCCTGCGCAGCCGCGCCATCGCCGCGCTCGCGGGCGACGGCGGCATGGTCTCGCTCGCCGCGTCCCGCGAGCGCGCCGAGGAACTGACCGCCCCCTGGGCGGGGCGCCTGGCGGTCGCCGCCGTCAACGGCCCCGCGTCCGTGGTGGTCTCCGGGGACGCGGCGGCCCTCGCCGCACTCACCGAGGCCTGCGAGGCCGACGGCGTGCGCGCCCGCACGATCCCCGTCGACTACGCCTCGCACTCCGCGCACGTCGAACGCCTCGAACACGAGATCACCGCCGCCCTCGACGACATCACACCGGTCGCGTCCCGCGTCCCGCTGTTCTCCACCGTCACCGGGCAGCGGCTCGACACCACGGCCATGGACGCCGCGTACTGGTACCGCAACCTGCGCCGCACCGTGCGCTTCGAGACCGCCGTGCGCGCCCTCGCCGAGCAGGGCCACGGCGTCTTCCTCGAAGTGTCCCCGCACCCCGTGCTCACCTCCCCCGTCCAGGACACCGCCGAGGCCGCGGGCCTCACCGAGCCCGTCGTCACCGGCACCCTGCGCCGCGACGAGGGCGGGGTGCGCCGCGCCCTCACCTCCGCCGCCGCGCTGTGGACGCGCGGCGTGCCCCTCGACTGGACCAGGGTGTACGAAGGCGCGGGCGCCCGCCGCGTCGACCTGCCCACCTATCCGTTCCAGGCGCGCCGCCACTGGCTCACGCCCCCCGCCACGGAGGCGTCCGCCACCGGCGCCGACGCCGCGTTCTGGGACCTGGTCGCCCGCGGCGACGTGACGGAGGCCGCCGACGCCCTCGCCGTCGACACCGCACCCCTGCGCGACGTCCTGCCCGCCCTGGACGGCTGGCGCCGCCGCCAGCACGCCACCGCCACGGCCGACGCCTGGCGCTACCGCGTCGACTGGCATCCCGTCCCCGACCCGGCGGCCCCCGCCCTCGCCGGGACGTGGCTGGTGCTCGTACCCGAAGGCCACGAGGAGAGCGCGACGGCAGGAGAGTGCGTACGGGCGCTGCGCGCGCACGGGGCGCGGGTGCTGACGGCGCGGGCCGACGGCCCCGCTTCCGACACCGAAGGACCCGTCGCCGACCGCGAACGCCTCGCCGCCACCGTCACCGCCGCGACCGGCGGCCGCCCCCTCACCGGTGTCCTGTCGCTGCTCGGCCTCGCGGACGACCCGCACCCCAGGCACCCGGCCCTGCCCACCGGCACGGCCCTCACGCTCGCGCTCGTCCAGGCGCTCGGCGACCTGGGCGTCACCGCCCCCCTGTGGTGCGCCACGCGCGGCGCGGTGTCCACGGGAGCGGGTGAGCGGCTCACCGCGCCCGCGCAGGCGCAGGTGTGGGGGACCGGCATGGTCGCCGCGCTCGAACACCCCAAGCGCTGGGGCGGCCTGGTGGACCTGCCCGAGACGCTCGACGCCCGCGCGGGGGAACGGCTGTGCGCCGCGCTCGGCGGCACCGGCGGCGAGGACCAGCTGGCGGT
This sequence comes from Streptomyces sp. NPDC043996, assembly GCF_056435225.1. Taxonomy (NCBI): domain Bacteria; kingdom Bacillati; phylum Actinomycetota; class Actinomycetes; order Kitasatosporales; family Streptomycetaceae; genus Streptomyces; species Streptomyces sp. NPDC043996. The sequence goes on from NZ_JBWKEY010000011.1 coordinate 55,452, forward strand.
GCGCGCCACCGGCCTGTTCGCCCGCCGCCTGGTCCGCGCGCCCCGCACCACCCGCCCCGGCCGCACCTGGAAGCCGCGCGGCACCGTCCTGCTGACCGGCGGCACCGGGGCACTCGGCCCGCACCTGGCCCGCTGGCTGGCCCGCGGCGGCGCCGCACACCTCGTCCTGCCCGGACGGCGCGGCCACGACGTGCCCGGCGCCGACGCGCTCCGCGCGGAACTCGCCGCGCACGGCACCACCCTCGCGCTGCCCGTGTGCGACCTCACCGACCGCGAGCAGGTCGCGCGGCTCCTGGCCGGGCTCGACGCGGACGGCACGCCCGTCACCGCCGTCGTGCACGCCGCCGCCTACATCGCGCTCGCCCCGCTGGACACGATTCCCGTGGAGGCGTACGAGCGGGTCGTCGCCGCCAAGGCAGCGGGCGCGGCGCACCTCGACGCGCTGCTCGACCGCGACCTCGACGCGTTCGTGCTGTTCTCGTCGATCGCCGGGGTCTGGGGCAGCGGCGACCACGGCGCGTACAGCGCGGCCAACGCCCACCTCGACGCCCTCGCCCAGCACCGGCGCGGCCGGGGCCTGGCCGCGACCACCGTCGACTGGGGCATCTGGCGGGCCGAGAACCCGTGGGCGCCGCCCGCCGATGCCGCCGACGCCGGTCTGTTCAACCTCGAAGAGCACGGCCTGCCCCGCATCGACGCCGAGCGGGCCCTCGCCGCGCTCCAGGAGGTCCTCGACGACGACGCGACGCTTCTGACGGTCGCCGACGTCGACTGGGAGCAGTTCGCCCCCGTGTTCACCTCGAGCCGCCCCAGCCCGCTGCTGCGGGAACTCCCCGAAGCCCGGCGCGCCCTGGAGGGCCGGGACGAAGGCGACGCGCCCGCCGCTACCGAACTGCGGCGGAGCCTGACCGCGCTGCGGCGGCCCGCCGAGCGCACCCGGCTCCTCCTCGGCCTCGTCCGCGGCCACGCGGCGGCCGTGCTCGGCCACGAGTCCGCCGACGCCGTACCGCCCGCGAAGGCGTTCCAGGAGCTCGGCTTCGCGTCCCTCACCGCCGTCGAACTCCGCAACCGCCTGAACAAGGCGACCGGACTGCGGCTGCCGTCGACCCTCGTCTTCGACCACCCCTCGGCCACCGCCCTCGCCGACCACCTGGAGACATGCCTGCTCGGCACGGTCGACGAGCGGGGGCCCGTCGCGGCGGAGCCCCGCCGGGGAGCCGCCGACGAGCCCCTCGCCATCGTCTCCATGGGCTGCCGCCTGCCCGGCGGCGTCACCACCCCCGAAGAGCTCTGGCGGCTGCTCGCCGACCGGGGCGACGCCGTCACCGGCTTCCCCGCCGGGCGCGGCTGGGACCTCGACGCGCTCTACGACCCCGACCCGGAACACCCGGGCACCTCCACCACCCGGCACGGCGGATTCCTGCACGACGCCGCCGACTTCGACGCCGCCTTCTTCGGCATCTCCCCCCGCGAGGCCCTCGCCATGGACCCGCAGCAGCGCCTCCTCCTCGAAACCTCCTGGGAGGCCGTCGAACGCGCGGGCCTCGACCCCGAGGCCCTGCGCGGCAGCCGCACCGGCGTGTTCACCGGCGTCAACTACAGCGACTACGGCGCCGCCGTGGCCCGCTCCACCGAGGGCGAGGGCCACGCGCTCACCGGGAGCGCGCCCAGCGTCGTCTCCGGGCGCGTCGCCTACACCCTCGGCCTGGAGGGCCCCGCCGTCACCGTCGACACCGCCTGCTCCTCGTCCCTGGTCGCCCTGCACCTGGCCGCCCGCGCGCTGCGCGCGGGGGACTGCTCCCTCGCCCTGGTCGGCGGCGTCGCGGTGATGGCGACGCCCGGCGCCCTCATCAGCTTCTCGCGCCAGCGCGGCCTGGCCGCCGACGGCCGGTGCAAGGCGTTCTCCGACGGCGCCGACGGCATGGGCATGGCCGAGGGCGCCGGTGTGCTGCTCGTCGAGCGCCTGTCCGACGCCCGCCGCGAGGGCCACCCCGTGCTCGCCGTCCTGCGCGGCTCCGCCGTCAACCAGGACGGCGCCAGCAACGGCCTCTCGGCGCCGAACGGGCCCAGCCAGCAGCGCGTCATCCGCGCCGCGCTCGCCGACGCCGGGCTCGGCCCCGCCGACGTCGACGTGGTGGAGGCCCACGGCACCGGCACCACCCTCGGCGACCCCATCGAGGCCCAGGCGCTCCTCGCCACCTACGGCCAGGACAGGGCCGCCCAGCGGCCGCTCCTGATCGGCTCACTGAAGTCCAACATCGGCCACACCCAGGCGCTTTCGGGCGTCGCGGGCGTCATGAAGACGGTCCTCGCGCTGTCCCGCGCCACCGTCCCCGCCACCTTGCACGCCGACCGGCCCAGCACCCACGTGGACTGGACCCGGGGTGCCGTCGCCCTCGCCGCCGAGGCCACGCCCTGGCCGGACACGGGGCGGCCGCGCCGCGCGGGCGTCTCCTCCTTCGGCCTCAGCGGCACCAACGCCCACGTCATCCTGGAACAGGCCCCCGTCTCCGCCGAACCGGAACCCGCCCCGCGCGGCTCCGAGCCGCCGCGCGCCCTGCCCTGGCTGCTCTCCGCCCGGTCCCCGGAGGCCCTGCGCGCCCAGGCGGACCGCCTGCTCACGGACCTGGCCCGCCCGGACGCGCCGGACGCGGCCGACGTGGCCCTCTCCCTCACCGGGCGGACCGCCTTCACCCACCGGGCCGCCCTCGTCGGTGACCGGGACCGGCTCCTGACCGCCCTGAAGGAGTGGACGGCGGGCGCCACCCCGGCCATCGGCGGCATCGCCGACACCGAGGCCCGCACCGTCCTGGTGTTCCCCGGACAGGGCTCGCAGTGGACCGGAATGGCCCGCCAACTCCTGGACGAATCACCGGAGTTCGCGGACGCCATGCGCGCCTGCGCACACGCGCTCGCCCCGCACGTCGACTGGTCCCCGCTCGACGTCGTGCGCGACGGCACCGGCCTGGACCGCGTCGACGTGGTGCAACCGGTCCTGTTCGCCGTCATGGTGTCGCTGGCGCGGCTGTGGCGCGCGTACGGCGTCGTCCCCGACGCCGTCGTCGGCCACTCCCAGGGCGAGATCGCCGCCGCCGTGGTCGCCGGAGCGCTGACCTTGGCGGACGGCGCGAAGACCGTCGCCCTGCGCAGCCGCGCCATCGCCCGCGTCGCCGGAGACGGCGGCATGGTGTCGCTCGCGCTGCCGCGAGGCCGCGCCGCCGAACGGATCGCCCCCTGGGGCGGCCGCCTCGCCCTCGCCGCCGTCAACGGCCCCTCGGCCGTGGTCGTCTCCGGCGACGCGGACGCCCTGGACGAACTCGTAGCGGCGTGTGACACCGACGGGGTACGGGCCCGGCGCGTCGACGTCGACTACGCCTCCCACTCCGCCCACATGGAAGCCCTCGAAGCCGAACTGACCACCGCCCTGAAGGACATCGAGCCCACCGCGAGCGACATCCCGCTGTACTCCACGGTGACCGGCGACTGGCTGGACACGGCCACGATGGACGCCCGCTACTGGTACGCCAACCTCCGCCGCACCGTGGGCTTCGAGTCCGCCGTGCGCGCCGTCGCGGCAGCGGGCCACCGCACGTTCATCGAGGTGAGCCCGCACCCTGTCCTCACCCTCGCCGTCGAGGAGACCCTGGAGGCGGCGGGCGCCGACGCGGCCGTGCTCGGCACGCTGCGGCGCGACGAGGGCGGCATGGAACGCGTCCTCGCGTCCCTCGGCACGGCCTGGGCGCACGGCGCCCCCGTCGACTGGTCGCCGCTGTTCGCGGGCACCGCAGCCCGCCGCGTCGACCTGCCCACGTACGCCTTCCAGCACCAGGCCTATTGGGCGCTGCCGGCCCAGGGGACCGGCGGCGACGTCACGGCCGCGGGCCTCGGCGCCACCGGGCACCCCCTCCTGGGCGCGTCCTTCGACGTCGCCGACAGCGGCGAGATCCTCCTCAGCGGGCGCCTCTCGACGCGCACCCACCCCTGGCTCGCCGACCACGCCGTGTCGGACGTCGTGCTGCTGCCCGGCGCCGCGTTCGTCGACCTCGCCGTCCGCGCGGGCGACGAGGCGGGCTGTCGCGCCGTGGAGGAACTCACCCTCCAGGCACCGCTCTTGCTGCCCGACAGCGGCGGCGTACGCCTCCAGGTGCGGGTCGGCGCCCCGGACGCCGAGGGCCGCCGCACCGTGGACGTGCACTCCCGCCCGGAGGACGCCGCCGACGCGCCCTGGACGGCCCACGCCACCGGCGTGCTGGCCGAGACGGCCGCGGCGGCACCGGAGGCGGACACCGCGAGCTGGCCCCCGGCGGGCGCCGAACCGGTCGACGTCGGTGACCTCTACGAGCGCTTCGCCGCGTCCGGGTACGGCTACGGCCCGGCCTTCCAAGGGCTGCGCGCCGCCTGGCGGCACGGCGGCGACCTGTACACCGAGGTCCGCCTCGACCAGGAACAGCACGCCGCGGCCGCCGCCTTCGGCCTCCACCCCGCCCTGCTCGACGCCGCCCTGCAAGGCCTGTGGCTCGCCCCCGGCACCCGTGGCCCCGACCTCGCGCCGGGCACCGCGCGGCTGCCGTTCGCCTGGACCGGCGTGACCCTGCACGCCGCCGGTGCCACCGCGCTGCGCGTCCGCCTCTCCCAGGACGCCCAGGGCGCCGTGGCCCTCAGCGCGAGCGACCCCTCCGGCCGCCCGGTGGCGACGGTGTCCGGCCTCGCCGTCCGCCCCGTCGATGTCGCCGCCCTGCGCGCCGCCACCACCCCGGCCGCGGCCGACTCGCTGTACCGCCTGGAGTGGACGCCCCTGCCCGCCGTGGCCAGCGCGCCCACGCCGCCCGTCCGCTGGGCGGCCCTCGGCTCCGCCGCGCCCCTGCCCGACACCTACCCCGACTTCGCGGCCCTGGCCGCGGCCGTCGACCAGGGGGCACCCGTGCCCGACGTGGTCCTCTCAGAGTGCGCATCGGCCGACGAGGACAGCACGGGCGGGGGCGACGCACACGCCGTACGCGCCCTGACTCACTCCACGCTCGACCTGCTCCAGGCCTGGCTCGCCGACGACCGGTTCGCCGACGCCCGCCTGGTGTTCGTCACGCGCGGCGCGGTGCGCACGGGGCCCGACGACGCGGTGCGCGACCTGGCGGCCGCGGCGGCGCGCGGCCTGGTGCGCTCCGCCCAGTCCGAACACCCCGACCGCTTCGTCCTGGCCGATGCCGATGCCGATGCCGATGACGAGGACGGCGGCAGCTCCCTGTTCTCCCTGCTGCCGGGCGCCCTCGACCTCGGCGAACCCCAACTAGCGGTCCGTGAAGGGCGGTTGCTCGCCTCCCGCCTCGCCCGGGTCCCCGCATCCGAGGGCGCCGGGGAGGCCGCCGGAGCCGACCGCCCCGAAGGGGCCCTCGTACCACTCGACCCGGACGGCACCGTCCTGGTCACCGGCGCGGGCGGGGTCCTCGGCGGGCTCGTCGCCCGGCACCTCGCCGCCCGCCACGGCGCCCGCCGCCTGCTCCTGGCCGGGCGGCGCGGAGCGGCCGCGCCCGGGGCCGACGCGCTCCTCGCCGACCTCAGGGACCTCGGCGCCGAAGCGGAGTTCGCGGCCTGCGACGTGGCCGACCCGTCCGCCGTCGCCGCACTGATCGCGGGCGTGCCCGCCGGGCACCCCCTGACGGCCGTCGTACACGCGGCGGGCGTCCTCGACGACGGCGTTCTCGCCTCGCTCACGCACGAGCGCCTCGACCGCGTCCTGCGGCCCAAGGCCGACGCGGCCCTCGCCCTGCACGAGGCCACCCGCGGCCTGCCGCTCGCCGCGTTCGTCCTGTTCTCCTCCGCGGCGGGCGTCATCGGCAACGCGGGACAGGCCAACTACGCGGCCGCCAACGCCTTCCTGGACGCCCTGGCCCACCACCGCCGCGGCGAGGGCCTGCCCGCGCAGTCCCTCGCCTGGGGCCTGTGGGAACAGCGCAGCGACATGACCTCCGCCCTGGACGGCACGGGCCTGCGGCGGATGGCCCGCGGCGGTGTCGCCGCGCTCTCCGACAGCGAGGGCCTGGCGCTGTTCGACGCCGCGCTGCGCCGCGACGACGCCGCCCTCGTGCCCGTACGCCTCGACACCGCCAGGCTCCGCGCGGGCGCCGCGAACGGCGCCGTGCCGCCGCTCCTTCGCGGCCTCGTGCGCGGCGCCCGGCCCACCGCCGCGGGCGCCGACGCCGGACAGGCCGCGTCGCTGCGCGAGCGCCTGGCCGCGCTCGGCGCCGAGGAGCGCCACGAGCGGATCGAGGAGCTGGTACGGGCCCGCGTCGCCGACGTCCTCGGCCACGGCGGCCCCGACGCCATCGACCCGGAACAGGCCTTCAAGGACCTCGGCTTCGACTCCCTGACCGCCGTGGACCTGCGCAACCGCCTCAACGCGGCGACCGGTCTTCGCCTGCCCGCCACCCTCGTCTTCGACCACCCGACCCCCGCCGCCGCGGCCGCCTACGTCACCGCGCGCCTCGCCCCGGCCACCGAGCCCGCGGCCCCCGTACCCCCGGACGGCGACCGCGAGCTCCAACGGCGCCTGGCCGCCGTGCCGGTGGCCCGGCTGCGCGAGGCCGGACTCCTGGACTCCGTACTGCGCCTGACCGGGACCGGCGGCGACGGCACGCGCGGCGGGACGAGCGGGGCGGCGGCCCCGGCGGACGACCCCGCCGCGATCAGGGAGATGGAAGTGGACGCCCTCGTGCGCATGGCGCTGGGCGGTGGCGAGCGTGCCTGATCCGGCGCGGGAAGAAGGGAACAACATGTCCACGGACCAGGTCGTCGAGGCCCTCAGGGCCTCCCTCCTCGACAACCAGCACCTGCGGCGGGAGAACCGCAGACTCGCCGACGAGGCCCGCGAGCCGATCGCCGTGGTGGCGATGAGCTGCCGCTTCCCCGGCGGCGTCAGCTCCCCCGAAGACCTGTGGGAGCTGCTCGTCAAGGAACGCGACGCCGTCACCGGCTTCCCCACCGACCGCGGCTGGGACCTGGAAGGCGTGTACGCCGACGACCCGGACGCGCCCGGCACCTCGTACACCCGCGAAGGCGGCTTCCTGCACGACGCCTGCGCCTTCGACCCCGGCTTCTTCGGGATCTCGCCGCGCGAGGCCCTCGCCATGGACCCGCAGCAGCGCCTCCTCCTCGAAACCTCCTGGGAGGCGGTCGAACGCGCGGGCATCGACCCGCACACCCTCAAGGGCAGCCGCACCGGCGTGTACGCGGGCGTCATCTACAGCGAGTACGGCTCCCGCCTCAGCAGCGTGCCCGAGGACCTCGAAGGCTTCCTCGGCACCGGCTCCATCGCCAGCGTCGCCTCCGGGCGCGTCGCCTACACCCTCGGCCTCCAGGGGCCCGCCGTCACCCTCGACACCGCCTGCTCCTCCTCGCTCGTCGCCGTCCACCTGGCCTGCCAGGCCCTGCGGGCGGGCGACGCCGAACTGGCCCTCGCGGGCGGCGTGACCGTGATGGCGACGCCCGGCTTCTACGTGGGCTTCAGCAGGCAGCGGGGCCTCGCGCCCGACGGCCGCTCCAAGTCGTTCGCGGCGGCCGCCGACGGCGCGGGCTTCGGCGAAGGCGCGGGCATGCTCCTGCTCGAGCGCCTGTCGGACGCCCGCCGCCAAGGCCATCCGGTGCTCGCCGTGATCCGCGGTTCCGCCGTCAACCAGGACGGCGCCAGCAACGGCATGACCGCGCCCAACGGGCCCGCCCAGGAGCGCGTCATCCGCCAGGCCCTGGGCAGCGCCGGACTCGCCCCGGCCGACGTCGACGCCGTCGAGGCGCACGGCACCGGCACCGTGCTCGGCGACCCCATCGAGGCGCAGGCCCTGCTCGCCACGTACGGCCAACAACGCGACCCGGGGCGGCCGTTGTGGGTGGGCTCCCTGAAGTCGAACCTCACCCACACGCAGGCCGCCGCGGGCGTCGGCGGGATGATCAAGACGGTCCTCGCGCTGCGCCACGGCCTGCTGCCGCGCTCGCTCCACGTCGACCGGCCCACCGAGCAGGTCGACTGGAGCGAGGGCGCCGTGTCCCTGCTCACCGCCGCGACGCCCTGGCCCGCCACCGGCCGCCCGCGCCGCGCGGGCGTCTCCTCCTTCGGCGCCAGCGGCACCAACGCCCACGTCGTCCTGGAACAGGCGCCCGAGGACGAGCCCGCCAGCGCCCCGGCCACGCCTCACGACGGCCCCGTCGCCTGGCCCCTGTCCGCCAAGGGGCAGGCCGCGCTGCGCGGGCAGGCCGCCGCCCTGTACGCCCACGTCCTGGCCGACCCGGCGCCGCGCCCGGCCGACATCGGCCTGTCCCTGGCCACCGGGCGCTCCCGGTTCCCCGACCGCGCCGTCGTCGTGGGCCGCGACCGCGCCGCACTCCTCGACGGCCTCGACGCCCTCGCCCGCGGCGAACTGCTCGCCGACGGCGCCACAGGGCGTGCCCCGCGCGGCGGCCGCAAGGCGGTGTTCGTCCTGCCCGGACTCGGCGCCCAGTGGCCCGGCATGGCCGCCGAACTCCTCGATACGTCACCGGTGTTCGCCGCGCGCGTCGCCGACTGCGAGCGCGCCTTCGCCCCCTACCTCGACTGGTCGCTGACCGCGGCGCTCCGCGGCGAGCCCGAGGCGCCGTCCCTGGACCGCGTGGACGTCGTACAACCCGCGCTGTTCACCGTGATGGTGTCCCTCGCCGCCGTGTGGCGCGCCCACGGCATCGAGCCCGCGGCCGTCGTCGGACACAGCCAGGGCGAGGTCGCCGCCGCGTGCGTCGCGGGCGCCCTCACCCTGGAGGACGCCGCCCGCGTCGCCGCCCTGCGCAGCCGCGCGCTCGCGGGAGTCACCGGCGGGGGCGGCATGGCCACGCTGATGCTGTCCGGCGAGGAGACCGAGCGGATCCTCGCCGAGCGCGGCGGTGAGGTGTCCCTCGCCGCGGTCAACGGCCCGCGCGTCGTGGTCGTCGCGGGCCCGGCCGACGCCGTCCGCGCCCTCGTCGCGGACCTGTCGGAGCGGGATGTCATGGCCTGGAACATGCCGGTCGCCTACGCCTCGCACTCCGGGGCCGTCGACGCCGTGCGCGAGGAACTGCACAGCGCCCTCGCGGGCCTTGAGCCCCGCACGCCCGCCGTGCCGCTGCTGTCCGCCGTCGACGCCGACTGGCTGACCGCAGAGCGCCTCACCGCCGGGTACTGGTTCCGCAACCTGCGCGAACCCGTCCGCTTCCACGCGGCCGTGCGACGGCTGCTCGACGCGGGCCACCGCACCTTCGTCGAGGTCAGCCCCCACCCCACGCTCACCTACGGCATCGCGGACACCGCCGCCGACGCCGGCCTCGACGACGTGGAGGTCATCGGCACCCTGCGCCGCGACGACGGCGGCCCCAGGCGGCTGCTGCTCGCCCTGGGCGAGGCGTACGCGGCCGGGCTCCCCGTCGACTGGCTCCCCGCGTTCGAGGGCACCGGCGCCCGCCGCGTCGACCTGCCCACGTACGCCTTCCAGCGGCGGCGCTACTGGCTCGACGCGCCCGCACCCGGCGGCGACCCCGCGTCCACCGGCCAGCGCGACCCGCGCCACCCGCTGCTCGGCGCCGCCGTCGACCTGCCCGACGGCGGCGCCCTGTTCACCGGGAGGCTGTCCGTGGCCACCCACCCGTGGCTCGCCGACCACGCCGTCTCCGGCACCGTCCTGCTGCCCGGCGTGGCCTTCCTGGAGATGGCGGCCCACGCGGGCGGCCTCCTGCGCTGTGCGCGGATCGAAGAGCTGACCCTCGCCGCCCCGCTGACGCTGCCCGCCACCGACGAGGCCGTCCAACTCCGGCTGGCCGTGGGCCCCCTGGAGGAGGCGGGGCGGCGCGCGGTCGCCTTCCACTCCCGGCCCGAGTCCGCCACGGGGGACGAGGCATGGACCCCGCACGCGAGCGGCCACCTGGCCCCCACCCCGCCGGACCAGGCCGCGCCCACCGGGCCGGAGAGCTGGCCGCCGGACGGCGCGCGGCCACTGGACGTCGACGACCTCTACCGCGCCATGGAGGCACGCGGCGTGGAGTACGGCCCCGCCTTCCGGGGATTGCGCGCCGCCTGGGGCCGGGGCGACGACCTGTTCGCCGAAGTCACTCTGCCCGAGGGCGTGACGGACCCGTTCGCCGTGCACCCGGCGCTCCTCGACGCCGCCCTCCAGACGACCGGCCTGCGCACCGCCACCACCGCCACCGCCACCACCGACGGCGACGGCGACGGCACGCGGGGCGTGCCGCTGCCGTTCTCGTGGAGCCAGGTGACGCTCGGCCCGGGCGCGGGACGGACCCTGCGCGTCGCCCTGCGGCCCGACGGCGCCGACGCGGTGAGCGTGCGCGTCACCGGCGAGGACGGCCGACTCGTCGCGGACATCGGCTCGTTGACGCTGCGCACGGCCTCGTACACCGGACTGCGCGCGGTAGAACGATCGCTCTACCGCGTGGACTGGACCCAGGTGGCCGCACCCGGCACGCCGGCGAACGACGCCCAGACGGCCACCCCCGGCACGCCGCCGCCCGCTGGCGGCCGGTGGACGGTGCTGGGGGAGGGCGACGCGCGGCTGCTGCCGGAGGAGTTCGCCGCCGCGGCCGGTGAGGGTGCCAAGGACTCTGCCGCCGTGCTGCTGGTCTGCCCGCCGACCGGCCCCGAGGCGGCACCCGAGGCCGTGCACACCACCGCGGCGGCCGTCCTCGACCAGGTCAAGGCGTGGCTCGCGGACGGCGGCAGCCCCGCCGCGCCCCTGGTCGTCCTCACCCGGGGCGCGGCGGGTCCAGGACCGGAGCCCGTGGACGTGGCGGGCGCCGCCGTCTGGGGGCTGCTGTCCTCGGCCCAGGCCGAACACCCCGGCCGGTTCGTCCTGCTCGACACCGACGACCCCGAAGGCACCGCCGCCGCCCTGCCCGCCGTCCTCGCCTGCGACGAGCCACGGCTCGCGCTGCGCGGCGGGGAGCTGTACGCGCCCCGGCTCGCCCGCGCCGCGACCCCGGCGGGCGGCGGCGCGGCGCCGTTCGACCCGGACGGCACCGTCCTGGTGACCGGCGGGGGCGGCGTCCTCGCGGGGATCCTCGCCCGCCACCTCGTCACCCGGCACGGCGTACGCCGTCTGCTGCTCCTCGGCCGCAGGGGCGCCGAGGCGCCGGGCACGGCCGAACTGGCCGCCGAACTCGGCCAGGCCGGTGCGGAGGTCACCGTCGCGGCCTGCGACGTGGCCGACTGCGCCGCGCTCGCCGAGGCCTTGGCGAGCATTCCCGCGGCCCATCCGCTGCGGGCCGTCGTCCACACGGCGGGCGTCCTCGACGACGGACTCCTGGAGGCGCAGACGGCCGCACGGCTGAGCGCCGTGCTGCGGCCGAAGGCCGACGGCGCCCGGCATCTGCACGACCTCACCCGGGACGCGGACCTGACGGCCTTCGTCGTCTACTCGTCCGCCGCGGGCGTCTTCGGCAGCCCCGGCCAGTCCACCTACGCCGCCGCTAACGCCGCGCTCGACGCCCTCATGACCGCCCGGCACCGCCAGGGCCTGCCCGCCACCTCGCTGGCCTGGGGCCTGTGGGAGCGGCGCAGCGGCCTGACCGCCGACCTGTCCGACACCGACCTGCTGCGCATGCGGCGCGGCGGTGTGCGGGGCCTGTCGGCGGACGACGGCGTCGCGCTGTTCGACCGCGCGCTCGCCCTGGACGACAGCAGCGCGCCCAAGGGCGCGGGCGGCCCGGTCTTCGTGCCCGTCCACCTCGACCTCGCCGCCTACCGCGACCAGACCCCGCCCCCGCTGCTGCGCGCCCTGGTCAAGCCGCCCGCCGCCCCCCGCGCCGCCGCCGAAGGCCCCCCGCTGCGCCAGCGCCTGGAGGCCGCGGACGAGGCCGGGCGCGAGCGGCTCCTCCTGGACCTCGTGCGCACCCAGGCCGCGGACGTCCTCGGCCACACCACCGCCGAAGCGCTGCGCGCCGACGACGCGTTCCTGTCCGTCGGCTTCGACTCGCTCACCGCGGTCGAACTGCGCAACCGGCTCGCCGCGCGCACCGGCCTGCGCCTGCGCCCCACCGCGGTGCTCGACAGCGGGACCCCGGCACGCCTGGCGGAGCTGCTGCGCGCCGAACTCGCGGCGGCGGACGCGGCCGACACCGCCGCTCCGGCGCCCGAGGACACCGCGACCACGGACCCCGTCGGCACCCTCTTCCGGCAGGCCTGCGCCCTGGGCCGGGTCGACGAGGGCATCGCCCTCCTGAAGAACGCCGCCGCCCTGCGCCCCGACTTCCGCACCGGAAGCGAGCTCCTGGCCGCCGCCACCAAGCCCGAACTGCTGCGCCTGCGCACCCACGACAGCGCGCCGGAACTCGTCTGCTTCGGCTCCGTCGTCGCGCTCGGCGGCGCCCACCAGTACGCCCGCTTCGCCGCCCGCTTCCGCGACCGCTACGGCGTCAGCGCCCTCGCGGCCCCCGGATTCCTGCCGGGCGAACCCGTACCGGCCGACCTGCCCGCGCTCCTCGACTTCCAGGCCCGCACGCTGCGCGCGGAACTCGGCGAGCGGCCCCTCGTCCTGATGGGTTCCTCCTCCGGCGGCACCCTCGCCCACGGCGTCGCGGCCCGCCTGGAGGAACTGGGCGCGGGCCCGGCGGCGGTCGTGCTGCTCGACACGTACCTCTCGGACAACGAAGGGATGACCCAGTTCAACGACGTACTGGTGGGCGGCATGTTCGCGCGCGAGGAGCGGGCCGCCCCCATGGACGGCACCCGACTGACCGCCATGGGCCGCTACTTCCGTCTCCTCGACACCTGGACGCCGCCCGCCGTGACGGCACCCACCCTCCTGGTGCGCGCCTCGCGGCCGCTCGGCGACCCGGACCCCGCGGCGGGCGACTGGCGGGCCACCTGGCCGACCGCGCACACGGTCGTCGACGTACCCGGAGACCACTTCTCCCTCATGGAGGAGCACGTCGACACCACGGCCCAGGCCGTCACCGACTGGCTCGCCACCGTCCTCGACCCCACGACCACCACCACACCCTGACCACCCCCCAGCACCCTAGGAGAGGCGCATGACACGCGCGCCGCACACACCCCCCGACCAACCCGCGGGCCCCGGCGGCCACCGGATCGCCGTCCTCGGCGCCGGAGTCATGGGCGTCGGCATCACCGCCCTCGCCCTCGGGCACGGCGTCCCCGTCCTGCTCGTCGACGTCGACGAACCGCGCCTGGAGCGGGCGGGCGGCGACATCGACCGCGAGCTGCGCCTGGCGCAGCTGATGGGGCGCCTGCCCGCCGACACCGCCACCGGCGCCCTGGAACGGGCCACCACCACCGACGGCGTCCAGGACGCCACCGCGGTCATCGAGGCCATCACCGAGGTCACCGAGCTCAAGGCCAAGGCGCTCGCCGACGTCTCGGCCCGCGTGCGGCCCGGCACCCCGCTGATCTCGAACACCTCGTCCATCCCCATCGACGAACTCGCCGGCCACGCCGAGCGCCCCGAGGACGTCGTCGGCACGCACTTCATGAACCCGCCGTACCTCATCCCGACCGTCGAGGTCATCCGGGGCGCGAGGACCGGCGAGCGGACCATGACGGCCGTCGGCTCGCTGCTCACCGCGCTGCGCCGGACGCAGGTCGTCGTCCGCGACGCCCCCGGCTTCGTCACCAGCCGCGTGCTGCACCCGATGATCAACGACGCGGCGCGGGTCGTGCAGGAGGGGACCGCGACCGTCGAGGCCGTCGACGCCCTCATGGAGGGCTGCCTCGGCCACCCCACGGGGCCGCTGCGCACCGCCGACCTGATCGGCATCGACAACTTGGTGGACTCGCTGCGCGTGCTGCACCAGCGCACCGGGGACGACGGCTGCCGCCCCTGCGACCTGCTGCTCGACAAGGTCCGGCAGGGCGAACTCGGCCGCAAGACCGGCCGGGGATTCTACGCATACCAGGAGGAGAACTGATGAGCACGTTCGACCGCGAGACCAACGGAACCAACGGAACCGCCAGGACGGCTGGGACGGCTGGGGCCGCCGGGACCACCTCGTCCACCGAGGCCACCGAGGCCACCGAGAAGGAGATCGTGCGCTTCCTGGAGGCGCGCACCAAGCGCTCCTGGGAGCGCGACGTCGACCTCTTCGCCTCCGGCGGGCTCTCCTCGCTGTTCGCGATGGAGCTCGTCGTCCACCTGGAGAAGTCCTTCGGCGTCTCCATCCGCGGCGCCGACCTGCGCCTGGACAACTTCCGTACGGTCGCGGCGATGACCGCGCTCGTGACCCGGCTCCAGCCTGCGGCGGCCGGAGCGACCGGTGAGTGACCGGCACCTTTCCGAGGCGGCCGTCCTGACGGAGGCGGCCGTCCTGGACGAGGTCGGCGTGCTGGCGGAGGCGACCGTGTTCGACGAGGCGTGCGCCGCCGTCACCGCGGTGGCCGAGGGGCAGGCCGACGCCTGGGACCGGGCGGGGCTGCTGCCGGTGGACGCGCTGCGCAAGCTCGGCGCGGACGGGCGGCTGTGCGCGCAGGTCCCGGCCGCGTACGGCGGTCTGGGCCTGTCCAGCGCCCTGGGCGGCGCCTTCACCGCGCACACCGGCGCCCTGTGCAGCTCGCTGCGGAGCGTGATGACCTCGCAGGGCATGGCGGCCTGGACCATCGAGCGCTTCGGCACCGCCGAGCAGCGGGCGGCGTTCCTGCCCCGCCTCACCGGCGGCGACCTCGCGGCGGCCGGGTTCAGCGAGCGCGGCGCGGGCAGCGATCTGTCCGCGATGACGACGCGGGTGCGCCGCGAAGGCGACAGCGTCGTCCTCGACGGACACAAGGTGTGGGTGACCGCCGCGCACTACGCCGATCTGCTCGTCGTGTTCGGCAGATACGAGGACGGCGTCGGCGGCGGCGTCGGCGGCGATGGCGGCGAGGGCATGGGCGGCGCCGGGGACGAGGCCGTGGCGGTCGTCGTCCCCGCCGACGCTCCCGGCGTACGCGTCACCCGCGTCCCCGATCCGCTCGGCTGCCGCGCGGCCGGGCACGCCGACCTCCACTTCGACGGGGTGCGGGTCCCGGCCGCGCACGTGCTCGGCGGCTCACCGCTGCCGCTCGCGCTCCTGGTCACCACGGCGTTGGCGTACGGCCGCATGTCGGTGGCGTGGGGGTGCGTGGGCATCCTGCGCGGCTGTCTGACGGCGGCCGCCCGGCACGCCGCCACCCGCGAGCAGTTCGGCGCCCCGCTGGGGGAGCACCAGCTCGTGGCCCGCCACCTCGCCGAGCTGTTCGCGGCCGAGCAGACCGCCACGCGGGCCTGCGAGCACGCCTCGCGCTGCTGGGACGACGGCTCGCCGGAGCAGGTCGTGGCCACCGTCCTGGCCAAGCACGTCAGCGCGGGCAACGCGGCCCGGGGCGCGGCCACCGCCGTCCAGGTCCTGGCCTCGGCCGGGGCCAGGGACGGGCACGTGGTGGCCCGCGCCCACCGGGACGCGAAGCTGATGGAGATCATCGAAGGCAGCAACGAGATGTGCCAGCTGATGCTGGCGCGGCACGTCCTCGGGGGCGTCGCGTGAAGGGAACGTCAGTGACCACCACCGGAGCGAACACGGCATCGGCGGCGACGGGAACGCAGGCACCCCTCGTCCCGCAGCACCCCATATCCAGCGCGCCGCCCGCACCGCACCAGGCGGCCCCCTTGGTGAAGTGCCTGGTCTGGGACCTCGACAACACCCTGTGGCGGGGCACCCTCCTGGAGGACGGCGAGGTGACCCTGCCCGACGCGCTGCGCGAGGTCATCGTGGAGCTCGACTCACGGGGCGTCCTGCAGTCCGTCGCCAGCAAGAACGACCACGAGACGGCGTGGGCCCGCCTGGAGAAGCTGGGCGTCGCCGAGTACTTCGTACTGCCGCAGATCGGCTGGGGCCCCAAGTCGGAGTCGGTGCGCCGGATCGCCGACACCCTGAACTTCGCGCTGACGGCCATCGCCTTCATCGACGACCAGCCCGCCGAGCGGGCCGAGGTCACCTACCATCTGCCCGAGGTCCGCTGTTACCGCGCGGAGGCCGCCGAAGGCCTGCCCGGTCTGGCGGAGTTCACCCCGCCGGTGCGGACGGTGGACTCACGGCGGCGGCGCGAGATGTACCAGGCGGGCTTCCGCCGCGAGGCGGCCCGGGCCGAGGCGAAAGGACCCGACGAGGACTTCCTGCGCTCGCTGCTCCTGGACCTGTGCATCGGCCGCGCCACGGACGAGGAGCTCTCGCGCGTCGAGGAACTCACCTTGCGCACCAGCCAGATGAACGCCACCGGCGTGCACTACTCCGACGCCGACCTGCGCCGGCTGCGCACGGACCCCGATCACGAGGTCCTGGTTGTCACGCTCACCGACCGCTTCGGCCCGCACGGCGCGGTCGGCGTGCTGCTCCTGGAGCGCCGCCCGGGGGCCTGGCACCTCAAGCTCCTCGCCACCTCGTGCCGCGTGGTGTCGTTCGGGGCGGGCGCGACCCTCCTGAACTGGCTCGTCGACGAGGCGGCCCGCGCGGACACCCATCTGGTGGCCGACTTCAGGCCCACCGACCGCAACCGCATGATGGAGATCGCCTACCGCTTCGCGGGCTTCACGGACGACGACCCGTGCTCCTGCGTCGCGACCCTCCCGCAGGCGCCGACGGACGACCTCCAGCGCCTGCACCTGAGGCCCGAGCCGCGCCCGGCGTCGACGACGATGAAGGTGACCGCGGTGGCGCTGGGCCGGGACGCGGCGGAAGCGGACTGAGGAAAACCGAGGAGACTGAGAAAGGCTGAGGAAAGCGAGCGGGAGCTCGGTGCGATGGGAAACGCACCGAGCTCCCGCATCCGCCTCCTGAATTCCTAATGCTTGCGCACCAGCGTGATGCCGTCCGCCATCACCAGGAGTGAGATATCGACGCGCTCGTCTTTGGCGAGTGCCACGTTGAGTTCACGCATGGCCACGGTGTCGGCGTCATCGCATTCCGGCTGTGCGACGCGCCCGAAGAGCAGCGTATTGTCGATCACGAGGAGTCCGCCGCCGCGGGTGAGGGCGAGCGACTTCTCGTAATAGGTGCGGTAGTTGGCTTTGTCGGCGTCGATGAAGGCGAGGTCGAACGCCCCGGGCCCGCGCTCCGCGAGCAGCGCGTCCAGGGTCTCTGCCGCGTCCCCGACGCGCAGGTCGATCCGCTCGTCGACGCCGTCCCGCTTCCAGTAGGCGGCCCCCACTTCGGGCCACCGATCCGTGATGTCGCAGGTCACGACGGTGCCACCGGGCGGAAGGGCACGGGCCATGCACAGCGTGCTGTAGCCGGTGAACGTCCCGACCTCGAGCACCGAGCGGGCGCCGGTGAGCGCGACGAGCAGCGCCAGTAACTGGCCCTCCTCCGCCATGACTTGCATGGTCGTGCCACCGGGCAGCTGCGCCGTTTCCTCCCGCAGTTCCCGGAGAATGTCGTCGTCGCGCAGGGATACGTCCCGCACGTAGGAAAGAAGGAGGTCGGTGGAATCGATCTGGTAGGCCATGAAGGCAACACCCGTCTCTCGGCGGCGCATTGAACGTGTGGCAGGGAAACTCCCTTCATGACGGTAACACCCCGCTCTCTCGCAGACTCCTGAATGACCCAACGAAAATGATTCGGGTATACGTTCCGAGCGCCACCGAGCAGCGGCCTCGAAAAGCAGTCGCGCACGGCGGAGCCGGGAGATGGGCGACGGAATTCCCCTGCTGGCGACAGCAACCCGCTGCTATGGTGCGCCGATGTCATCGATCAAGAAGGTCCAAGTCACGTTCGACTGCGCGGAACCTCGGCGCGTCGCCCGCTTCTGGTGCGAGGTCCTCGGGTACGTCGCACCGCCGCCGCCGGAAGGTTTCGCCACGTGGGAGGAGTTCGACCTCACCCAGCCCCCCGAGAAGCGCGACGCGTGGTTCGCGGCCAGTGACCCCGAGGGCGTGGGCCCGCGCCTGTACTTCCAGCGCGTTCCCGAAGGCAGGGTCGTCAAGAACCGGGTGCACCTCGATGTGCGGGCCGGTACCGGGCTCGTGGGGGAGGAGCGCCTGGCCACGCTCGAGGCCGAGTGCGCGCGCCTGGTCGCGCTGGGCGCGGTGCGCGTGCAACTGCTGCCCGCCGATGGTGAGAACGAGTCCTGCATCGCGATGCAGGACATCGAGGGCAACGAGTTCTGCCTCGACTGAGCGCCCCCCGAACACGCTGGAACACGCTGGCGGAAACTCAGTACCCTGCTGGCCGGAAAGGGCGGAGACTCCTCCCATGGCAGACATGGAGTCGTTCCGGGAAGCGGTCACCGCGTGGGCGGCCGGTGGTCCCGGCGGCCCGGCGCGTGAGCTGGCCGAGCAGCTGTCCGTCCGGGCGGTCGTCCTGCTCGAAGGGCCGAGTGACGTCGCCGCGGTCGACGCCCTGGCCGCGAGCCGTGGCCGGGACCTGGCGGCCGAAGGGATCTGTGTCCTGTCGATCGGGGGCGCGATGAGCGTCGGCCGCTTCGCCCGCCTCCTCGGCCCCGCCGGCCTGGGCCTGCGCCTGGTGGGCCTGTGCGACGAGAGGGAGGCCCGCTACTACGCCCGTGCCTTGGAGGGCACGGGCACGGGCACGGCCCGGCAGGACTACTTCGTCTGCGCGGCGGACCTGGAGGACGAGCTCATCCGCGCCCTTGGCGTGCCCCGGGTGGAGGAACTCGTGCGGGCCGAAGGCGACCTGCGCGCCCTCCAGACGTTCCTGCGCCAGCCCGCCCAGCGGGACCGCACACAGCACCAGCGGCTGCGGCGCTTCTTCGGCACGAAGAAGGGCCGCAAGATCCGCTACGGCCACGTCCTGGTCGACGGCCTCACCCCGGACCGCACCCCCGCCCCGCTGGAGCGCCTGCTGGCATCGCTGTGACCAGCGGATACGGGTTTCCCGTCGGGGACTGCGGGCACGCCTCGACGGCCAGTGATCCCGACTCCCCCGTGTCCCCGCGCCGCGGGTGACGTCATGCGGCCGCGTGCTGAACGCGCGGATGACCGATGAGTTTCTCCGCCACGCACCGTCAGAGAACATGGAGGCGCGCCCGTGGCCAAGTGTTCGGCTCGCGGATGTGCCGGACCAGACTTGTCGAGAGCCGTACCCGAGGAACCGAGGTATCCAGAATGCGCACTCTGATCAGCACGGCGTTCATGTCGCTCGACGGCGTGGTGGAGGCCCCGGGCGGCGAGCCCGGCTACCGCAACTCCGGGTGGACCTTCAAGGACGTCGAGTTCCTCCCCGAGGCGTTCGAGATCAAGGCCCGGGAGCAGCAGGAGGCCTCGGCGATGCTCCTGGGCCGCACCAGCTACGAGGCGTTCAGCCCGGTGTGGCCCGACATGGAGGACTTCGCCGACTACAAGCTGATGCCGAAGTACGTCGTCTCCACCACCCTCGCGGACAAGGACCTGGTGTCGAACTGGGGCGAGACCACGATCCTGCGCACGCTCGACGAGGTCGCCGCGCTGAAGGAGACCGAGGGCGGGCCGATCATCATGCACGGCAGCGCCACGCTGAACCGGAACCTCTCGGACGTCGGCCTGATCGACCGCTACCACCTGCTGGTCTTCCCGCTCCTCCTCGGCGCGGGCAAGCGGCTGTTCAGCGACACGGACAAGGACACCCAGAAGCTGAAGCTCGTCGAGCACGAGGCCTACGCCAATGGCCTGCAGAAGAACGTCTTCGACGTGATCCGCTGACCGTGACCGCGCGCGGGAAGCACCGCGCCGCCACGGCTCACGCCGCCACGGCTCACGCCTCCACGGCCCGCGCCTCCACGGCCCGCGCCTCCACGGCTCACGCCTCCACGGCCCGCGCCGTCGTAGCCCACGGCGTCACACCATGGTGTGACGATCGGCGGTGGAGGCGGCACCCGCTCGTTATCGTCCGCGCCAGAGGATCACGTGCGGCGGCGACGGGCGGAGGACGGTATGCGGGTGCGCGGCCTGCGGATGGCGGCTCTGGCCGGGGCGGCGGCCGTCGTCGCCGCGCTGGCCTCCCTGGCCGCGAACGCCGCCACGTCGGCGGAGCGCTGGCCGGGACCGCTGGACCTGCTCCGGCGGCACGCCTGGTGGTCCGTCGCCGCGCTGGCCGCCGCGACGGTCCTCCTCGCCGCCGCATCGGCCTGGCGCCAGGAGCGGCCCGCCGCCGCGGCCGGTGACCCTCCGCCCCCCGCCCCCTCGCCGGTCCCGGACTGGGTGGTCGACCGCGGCGAGGGCGGGCGGGCCGCCGCCGCGGTGTGCGCGAGGCGGCGCACCGCGGGCCGTGCCGTCGGCATCACCACCTCCCTGGAAGGCGCGGGCGGGTTCGGCAAGACCACCCTCGCCGCCGTGGTGTGCGCGAGCCCCAAGGTCCGGCGCCACTTCCGCGGGCGGATCTTCACGGTGACGATCGGCCGCGACGTGCGCGGCCGGGCGGCGGTCGCGGCGAAGGTCGCCGAGGTCACCCGGTTCGTCACCGGCGACCCCACCGCGTACGACGACCCCGATCTGGCGGGCGCGCACCTGGGCCGCCTACTGGACGAACGGCCGCGCACCCTCCTCGTCCTGGACGACGTGTGGGAGAGCGCGCAGCTCGCCCCCTTCCTCCAGGGCGGCGAACGGTGCGTGCGCCTGGTGACCACCAGGGTCCCCGCGCTCCTTCCGCCCGGCAGCGCCCGCGTGCGCGTCGACCAGATGTCCCCGGCCCAGGCCCGCTCCGTGCTGACCTGGCGACTGCCGCCGCTGCCGCCGACGACCGTGCGGGACCTGCTCGCGGCCACCGGCCGGTGGGCGCTCCTTCTGCGCCTGACCAACCGGCTCATCGCGGGCCGGGTCGCGACCGGCGCGGACCCGGCGGCCGCCGCCGGGCAGGCGCTGCGCGCGCTGCGCACCGGCGGGCCCGCCGCCCTTGACGCCCCCGCCACCGCCCTCGACCTGGACGACCCCTCGCGCCGGGCCCGCGCGGTGCGCGCCACCGTGGAGGCCGCCCGGCTGCTCCTCGCGCCCGGCGGCGCGGACCGGCTCGCCGAACTCGGCGTGTTCGTCGAGGGCGAGGCCGTCCCCGTGCCGCTGGCCGGCGGGCTCTGGCAGCGCACCGGCGGCCTCGACGAGGCCGGGAGCCGCGACCTGTGCGCCCAACTGGACAGCCTCTCCCTGATCTCCCTCACCGCCGGGAACGGCGGCCGCCTCACGCTCCACGACGTGCTGCGCGACTACTTGAGGGAAGAACTCGGACCGGAACGCCTGACCCGACTGCACGGCGACCTCCTGGACGTCTCGGTGCCGACCCGCCCCCACGACGGCCGAAAGCTGCCCTGGTGGGAGACCACGGAGGGGTATCTGCTCGACCACCTCGTCGCGCACCTGCGGGGCGCGGGCCGGGACGCGGAAGCCGAGCGACTCGCCGGGGACATCCACTGGATCGAGGCGCGCCTGCGCCAGCGCGGCCCGACCGGGCCCACGCGCGACCTGGCCCAGATCCCGACGGCCGCGGCGGCGGAGCGGGGCCGCGACCTCGGCCGCGTCGCGCACCTCCTCGGCCCGCTGCACGCGGGGCCCCTCGCGGCCGGGCACGACGCCGACCGGCTGCTCGCCAACGTGCTGCACAGCCGTCTGGCCCCCCTGCGGCTCTGGTGCATCCCGGTCATGGCCCGTCAGCTCAGCGCGTCGGCGCGCCCGCTGCTCGCCAACCGGTGGACCCCGCCGGACCTGCCGCCGACGCGACTGCTGCGCACTCTCGTCGGTCACGAAGGCGTCCCGCACGTGGTCGCGGTCGCCCCGGACGGACTCTGGCTGGCGACCGGCGACGAGCGCGGAGAGGTGCGGCTGTGGGACATCCGGTCGGGCCACTGCACCGCCGTGCTCACCGGACACCAGGCCCCCGTCACGGCCCTGGCCGTCGCCCCGGACGGGACCTGGCTCGCCAGCGGCGGAAGTGACCGCGAGGTGCGGCTGTGGGAGGTGCTCTCCGGCAGCTGCACGACGGTCCTGACCGGCCACACGCGCGGGGTGGAGGCGCTCGCCATCGCCCCGGACGGGACGTGGCTGGCCGCGGCGACCGGGCGCGTCGTGCGGCTGTGGCACGTCGGGACCGCCACCTCCCGCGTCGTGCTCAAGGGCCACCGGGGGAAGGTGTGGTCGGTCGTGATCGCCCCGGACGGCAGCTGGCTGGCGACCGGTGGCGAGGAGCCCAGGGTGCGGCTGTGGGACGCCGCGACCGGCCGCTGCCGGGCGACGCTGGGCGACTACGGTGCGTGCTGGCTGGGGATCACGGCGGACGGCGGCCGGGTGGCCACCGGAAGCGGCGGGGACCGGGTGGGACTGTGGGATCCGGTCAGCGGCGCGTTGGTGGCACGCCGGGGCGGCGGGCGATACGAAAAGTGGGGAGACGCCGGGGCCCTCGCCCCCGACGGAACCTGGGCGGCCGCCGCGACGGACCGGACCGTGCGGGTGTGGGACCTCGTCGAGGAGCGCCCGCGGGGACACGAACTGGAGGGCCATCAGCAGGCGGTGACCGGTGTGGCGGTCGCTCCGGACGGCTCCTGGCTGGCCAGCACGAGCCGCGACCGCACGGTCCGGCTGTGGGAGACCGGGGCGGGCCCCGACGACACGGTGTACTCCGGCCGCGACGAACCGGTCCAGGCGCTCGCGGTGACGCCCGACGGAACGCGCGTGGCCGTGTCGGGCCGCGGCGGGGTCACCCTGTGGGACACCGCGCAGGCCCATCCGCGCGGCGTTCCGGTCGGCGGCATCCATGACGTGCTCTGCGTCGCCTACGCGCCGGACGGCCCGTGGTGGGCCGAGGCCCGGCGCGACGGCACGGTCGGGCTCGTCGGTGAGCTGCCGGGCGGGCAGGGTGACAGGGTGCTGCTCCACGAGCCGACGCGGCTGCCGGGCGGCGACGCCTCACCGGTCACGGCCGTCGCGGTGGCGCCCGACAGCACCTGGCTGGTCAGCGGCAGGCACGACGGCACGGTCCGGGTGTGGGACGTCGCCACGCGCGCCTGCGCCTCCCTCCTTTCGGCGGACGGCAGCCCGGTCACCGCGGTGGCCATCGCCCCGGACGGCAGCTGGTTCGCCTCGGCCGACGAGGCCGGACGCGTACGGCTGTGGGACACCGCGTGCGCGACCGGCCTGCTCACCCTGGAGGACGGGCCGGGCGCGGTGCGCGGCCTCGCCGTCTCCCCGGACGGCCTCCTCCTTGCCTCCGGGCACGCCGACGGCGGAATCCGCCTGTGGGGCGGGCCCACTTGGACACGAACAGGGCTGCTCACCGGCCACACCGGCCCCGTCGACGCGGTGGCCTTCACCGCGGCCGGAACCGCGCTCGCCACCGCGGGCCGCGACGGCACCCTGCGCGTGTGGGACCCGCGCGCGGGGCGCGCCCTGGCCGCCGTACGAGGCGAGGGTCCCCTGACGGCGTGCGCCTGGCTGCCCGACGGCCGGGGCCTGGCGGCGGGCGGCGAACGCGGGCTGCACCTGTACGACTTCCGCGCTTGAGCGGCGGCCCCGACACCCCAGAAGGGACCTAGCCCAGGGCGCGGGCCCGCCGGAGCACCTCGGCCGGGGCCTTGGCCACGGAGCCGGTGTCGAAGGGGGGCTGCGGGTCGTACTCGGTGTAGAGCTGGATCGCCTGCGCGGTCACCTCGTCCGTGAGCAGCGCGGCCAGTTGGACGGCCATGTCGATGCCGGAGGAGACCCCCGCCGAGGTGATCACCCGGTCGTGCCGGACGACCCGCTCAGGGGTGTAGGTGGCGCCGTACGACTCCAGGGAGGCGGCCGCGTCCCAGTGCGTGGTGGCGGTCAGCCCTTGGAGGAGACCCGCCGCGCCGAGCACCAGGCCGCCGGTGCAGACCGACGTGGTGAAGCGGGTGCCCGCGTGGATCCGGCGCACCCAGTCCAGGAAATCCGGGTCGCCCACCATGGTCTTGAAGCTGCCCCCGCCCGGGATCAGCAGGACGTCGCACCGCTCCACCTCCGCGTACCGCGTGGGTACGTGCACGGGCAGGGAGCCCAACACGTCCCGCACCAGGCCGGGTTCGGCGGTCACGAACCGCACCGTGGCCCCGGGGACGTACGCGAGGATCTCGTACGGGCCGATCGCGTCGAGCGGCTCGAAGTGGTCGAAGAGCGGGATCACTATGTCCATGCGCGGCAGCATAACCAGCACCCGATCATGGATCGCCGGGCGTGGGGCCGCCGCGACGCCTCCGGCGCGGGCATCGTGTCGCGGCGGCCCTTGATCGTGGCGTCAGCCCTTGATGTTGACGTCGATACAGGCGTAGAACGCGTTCGCGGTGTCATAGATGTTCCACACCGCGAGCACCTTGTGGCGTCCCGTGATGCCGCCGAAGTCGACGGTGTGCGTCACGTTCGCCGCCGGCATGGCGCCGCCGTCGTTGATCTCCTTGACCTTCTGCCCGTCGACGAAGTACTGCCAGGTGCTGGTGCGATGACGGGCCGTCAGGCGCCAGGTGAACTGCTGCGAGCGGCTGACGTCGGAGACCCGCCAGCCCTTGCGGTCGTCGTCCAGGTCGGCGAACCGCGCGTTGCCGCCGCTGCAGCTGCGCAGGCCCTTGGGGCCTTCGACGCTCTGCGGCTCCCACTTGATCTCACCGCACTGGACGGTGCCCGCCGCGCACTGTGCCTGACGGCTCGCCGGTGAGTTCACATAGCCGTGCGCGCTGACGGGGGTGACCGACGCGAGGACGAGGAGGGGCGCGCACGCCGCGCCTAATCCCACGGCCAGCTTCCGCTTGGTGTTCATCACTGCTCCCTCTGAGGTGGGGGGACGAGGGGTGGGGCGGCCCGGCGCCTGGGCCGACCCATTGGCCTAGACCATACTGATTGACGGGGTCGCGTCAAGAGGTGCGGCGCGGGGGAGTGGTGCGGGTGTGTCCGGTGCGTCAGCCGGCCAGCCGTTCCACCAGCAGGAAGCCGCCGATGGCGATCATCATGGCGCCGGAGGCCCGCGTGACGGCCCGCGCCGCCGAAGGGCGGGCCCGCAGGACGGTGCGGGCGAGCACGCCGACCGCGAGGTAGACGACGGCGCAGGCCGTCATGTGCAGCACCCCGAGCAGCCCCGTCTGCGCGGCGACGGGCCACGCGCCCGCCGTGTCGATGAACTGCGGGAACAGCGAGAAGTACAGCAGCACCGCCTTCGGGTTGAGGCCGCTGATCCCCATGCCCCTGACCATGACCTGCGCGGGTGAGGCGGCCACCGTCTCCTCGGCCGCACCCAGGGCGGCGGGCCGCGTGAGGACGCCCCAGCCAAGCCGGACCAGGTAGGCGGCCCCGGCGACCGTGAGCACGGTGAGGACGGTCGCCGAACTCGCCACGATCACCACCAGACCGGCCACCGCGAGCAGCGTGTAGCCCGCGTACCCGGCTATCAGCCCGGCGACCGCGGGCACGACCGACCGGTCCCGCAGGCCCGCCGAGATCGCGTACGCCCAGTCCGCGCCCGGAGTGACCACCAGCAGCACATCCACCGCCACGAAGGCCGCCACCGTCGTCGTGTCCATCGACCGTTCCCTCCCGCGTTCCCGAATCCCGGGCCCCTAGGGCCCTTCTGATGGATCTCCGCGGCGTCGCGTCGCCCGGCACGCCCTCTCGCCGCACCGGACGAAAGCCCAAGTAGCTCCGCTACTAGGACTTCCGCCCGGCACGCCGAGAGCACGCACCGAACGCCGCTCCTTCACCCACGGAGATCCATCAGAAGGGCCCTAGGGCGGGATTCCTTGATCCGGAAGGGAAGGTTAGGCGCGATGTGCCCAAAAATGTTTCTGTACTTACTTCATGATCGCGTCCTGTGGAGGAGAATCTTCCCCATGGACGCCCTGGACCGAAAGATTCTTACCGAGCTTCAGCTGGACGGCCGCCTCACCGTCACCGAGCTGGCCGCGCGCGTACGCCTGAGCGTCTCGCCCTGCCACCGCCGCCTGCGCGACCTGGAACGCGAGGGCGCCATCCGCGGCTATCGCGCCGTCGTCGACCCGGCGGCCGTCGGCCTGCACTTCGAGGCCCTCGTCTTCGCCACCCTGCGCTGGGAGGACCGCGACACGGTGACCGCCTTCGAGGAGGCCGTGACCGAAGTCCCGCAGGTCATCCAGGCCCAGCGCCTCTTCGGCGAGCCCGACTACCTCCTGCGCGTCGCCACCACCGACCTGGCCGCCTACCAGCAGCTCTACGACCAGCACTTGGCCAAGCTCCCGGGCGTCCAGCGCCTGACGTCCACCCTCGTCATGAAGAACGTCATCGCCGAACGCCCCCTGCCGGAGTAGCCCGTGGTGCTGGGCCCGTAGCCGCCGGGCCCGGGATCACAGGCGTACGAGCGCCTCGCGGGTCAGGTCGGACAGGGCCGGGTAGCCGTCCACGGCCATGATCAGGTCGGCCTCCGCGAGCAGGGAGCGCAGCACGTGGACGACGCCGTCCGCGCCGCCGACGGCGAGGCCGTAGGCGTACGGGCGGCCGACGCCGACGGCGGTGGCACCGAGGGCGAGCGCCTTGATGACGTCGGCGCCACCGCGTACGCCCGAGTCGAAGAGCACGGGCAGTCCGTCGGCGGCGTCGACCACGGCGGGCAGCGCGTCCAGGGCGGGCAGACCGCCGTTGGCCTGCCTGCCGCCGTGGTTGGAGCAGTAGACGCCGTCGACGCCGCCGTCCCTGGCGCGGCGGACGTCCTCGGGGTGGCAGAGCCCCTTGAGGATGATCGGCAGCTCGGTGAGCGAACGCAGCCAGGGCAGGTCCTGCCAGGTCAGCGGGTTGCCGAAGACGCTGATCCACTCAAGGACCGCCGCCCCCGGGTCGTCGTCGGGCGCCTTCGCGAGGCGGGCGCGGAAGACGGGGTCGGTGAAGTAGTTGGCGAGGCAGTGGCCGCGCAGCAGGGGGGAGTTGCCCGTGGCCAGGTCGCGCGGCCGCCAGCCGGTGACCCACGCGTCGAGGGTGACGACGACGCCCTTGAACCCGGCCGCCTCGGCGCGCTGGACGAGACTGGCGGCCAGTTCGCGGTCCGCGGGCGGGTAGAGCTGGAAGAAGCCGGGGGTGTCACCGAGTGCGGCGGCGACCCGCTCCAGCGGGTCGACGCCGAACGTGGAAGCGGCCATCGGCACTCCCGTACGCGCCGCGGCACGGGCGGTGGCCAGGTCGCCGTGGCCGTCCTGGGCGCAGAGCCCGATGACACCGACCGGTGCCATGAACAGCGGCGAGGGCAAGGTGTGGCCGAAGAGCTCCACCGACATGTCCCGGCGGGCGGCGCCGACCATCATCCGGGGGTACAGGCCCCACCGCTCGAAGGCCCGGACGTTGGCGCGCTGGGTGTGCTCGTCCCCGGCTCCACCGGCCACGAACGACCGGACGGACGGCGGCAGGGCCGCAAGCCCCCGCGCCTCCAACTCCTCGAACGTCAAGGGCAGGGCGGGCGGCACGCCGCGCAGGCCGTCGAAGTAGATCTCGTTCTGGTAGTCACCGAACTGCGGTTTCGTCATGGTGTGCCTTCCTGTACGGGCGCCGGGACCAGCGGGCGTGCGAACGAGCCTGTCGCGCCTCTCTACCGCCACCGGCCCCCCTCCCGAAAGCCGCCGTATCCGGACACCCTGACCAGGACGGCACCGGGACGTGCCCTCTGGAGAAGATCACGTAGGCCGTTGACCTCGAGTGCGATTGAGGTTGTTGAGTGGGGGCCGGAAGAGATCACCGGCCCCCACCGGCGGGGCCTTGAGGAGAAGGGCGATGCCGTGACCGCTGAGCGCGGATTTTCATCGATCATCGACTACACCGTCGACGGCCCCGAGACGCAGAAGGAACTGGTGGCGGCGTTCGCCGCGATCCAGGAGCGATGGGTGCGGTTCTACCCGGGGTACCGGTCGGCCCGGTTCCACGTCAGCACCGACGGCACGCGGGTGATCAACGTGGTGGACTGGGCGAGCGAGGCGGACTACCGCCACTTCGTCGCGACGTCGGACACCGACGGCCGCATGGCGGCGATCCAGTCCGCGTTGGAGGGCCTCTCGGGCAAGGCCGAGGCCAGGATGACCGGCGCGCCGACGTACACGGTGGTACGGGAGATCGGCCCGGGGCCGCGGTCCGAGGACTGACGCGGACGCTGCGCTAGCCGTGTGCCAAGGCCGCGCGGTTTCAAGGTTTCACGTGGAACGTCCTGTTTGGGGAAGGGCGTTCAGGGCCTGTCCGGCGGGTCGGGTGAGGTCGGTCGGGTGGCATGCGTGGTCGGGGCCCTGGCGTAGGAGCCCCGACCTGGTCCTCCGGCGTTACCCGAACGTGTTCCTGCCGCAGTAGCCGTGCGCGGTGCCGAGCACCCGCGAAGCCTGCTTCCCGGTGAGCTCGAGCTCCCGCTTGGTCTTTTTCGCCTGGTCGACGAGGGCCTGCCCACGGGCGGCGCAGAGGGCGTTGCCATGAGCGACGAGTACGTCATCGCCGATGCGGTCCAGATCCGGGTAGTGCTTCCTGATCGTCTTGAGGTAGAGCTTGGCCGACAGCCCCGTCAGTCCGTGCCCTTCCGTGGGGTCCCCCGACGGGTCCCCGGGCGGGGTGGCCGAGGCCGACGCGGATGTAGTGGTCGGTGTCGCCGAGGCACGTGACCCACTGTCACCGGACGGGCCGCATGCTGTGGCGACGCCGCAAGCGGCGAGCGTAAGGCAGACGGCGAGCAGGGGCGGACGCTTGCGCATGAATCTCCTGGTGCGTGAGTGAACCGGGATATTTTCCCTCATGCCGGGTGCGCACCGGCATGGGGGAGCGGGACCGGGCTGTTCCTGGCGGGGCGCGCCGCCTGGGAGACTGCCGGTCTCGCCGCCGTCTCGCCGGTCGCCATGGGCGCCGTGCTCAGCCGGGGGAGCGGCCGCGACGTGTGGAGGTCCCATGGCACAGCGCCCCGGCGACGCCGCCTTCCGGGCGCGCGCCAGCGGATCCCCCCGCCCGCGAGGCGCACTGCTCGTCCGCAGCGGGCCCAGCGTCCCGCACGCCGCGGTGCTCCTGCTGCACGGCGGGCGCGCCGACGGCATCGAGGCGCCGCCCGCGCTCAATCCGGCGGCGCTGCGGATGCGCCCGATCGCCGCCGCGGTCTCCCGTGCCGTGCGGGGGCGCGCGGTGCTCGTCGCGGAGGTGCGCTACCGCCATCGCGGCTGGAACGGCGAGCGCGCGGACGCGGCGCGGGACGCCCACGCCGCGCTCGACCGGCTCCGGGAGCGGGCCGGGGACGTGCCCGTCGTCCTCGTCGGCCACTCCATGGGGGCGCGTGCGGCGCTGCGGGTCGCGGGGGAGCGGGCGGTACGGGGCGTGGTGGCCCTCGCGCCCTGGTGTCCCCCCGACGAGCCGGTCGACCACCTCGCGGGGCGGGCGCTCTATCTGCTCCACGACGAGGCGGACCGCGTCACGTCCGCCGGTGAGTCCTGGGACTTCGTGCGGCGGGCGCGCGCCGCGGGCGCCGACGCCACGGGCGTCCCCATGCCGTCCGGCGGGCACGCCATGCTGCGCGGAGCCGGCCGCTGGCACCGGCGCGCGAGCGAACTGACCACGGCACTCCTGGCGTGACAGACAGCCGCCCGCCGCGCGCCCTGGGCCGGGCAGTGTTCCCGCTGCCTCCCGCGAAAGCGGGAACACGCCGTCAGACCCTGACCACCAGCGGCTCGTGCTCACCCACGGCCTCCCCGAACAGACGTACGTCAACCCTGCCGAGGCGCGGCATGCCCATCAAGGTTTCGTCAATGAAACGGCCGGACGTCGCGCGATCCCCCAGCCCCGCTGCGATGTCAGTGCCGACTGCCATGATCCCGAGATGACCGCCGACGCCCTCACCGTTCAGCAACTCACCTCGCCGACCGACGTCACGCCCCGGCTGCGCCGCGCCCTCGCCGCGTGCTGGGTCGAGGTCACCAACGCGGGCGGCGCGGCCGGGTTTCCCTTTCCACCGGTCGGCCTCGCGAAGGTGTCCCCGGTGCTGGAGCGCATCGCCGGTGGACTGTCCCCGGACACCAGCCGCTTGCTCACGGCGACGATGGACGGCGAACTCGCAGGCTGGCTGCACATCCGCCGGGAGCGGTCCGAGCTGACCGGGCACTGGGGCAGGCTCCATCACGTCCAGACGCGCACCGCCGTGCGGGGCCGCGGCGTCGGCCGCGCCTTCATGAGAGAGGCACGCGAGGTCGCGAGGGGCGAGATGGGCCTCCCCCCCCGCTCTGAGCCCGCGCCCTCCCCCCGGTTTCCTCACCGCCGTCCGCCGAACTCCCAGTCGTGGACTTCGACGTCGGCGTAGCCGCCCGGAGCGAGGACCGCTCGTGCGGTGGCCGGGTCAGGGGACCGGACCAGCGCCGCCGTGCCCACCCAGGAGGCGCCGTCGTCCGACAGGAGCGGCCCGTACGAGATGAGGTCGTCGCGGCCGGGTGGCACGGTGGGGGTGGCGGGCCCGCTCGGGCCGAGGCCGAGCACCAGATAGCGGTTGCCGCCGGTCGGGCCGCCGGGGAAGTCCCACATCGTGCGTCCCAGGAGGTTCCGCCACCGGCGCAGCAGCACGTCCCGGTACGCCCCCGCCTGGTAGTTCGGCTCGTCGAAGGCGAACGCGCGGGCGGCGGTGGGGTCGGGCAGGTCGACGATGTGCACGCTGCCGGAGGGCGTCTCGCCGTCCTCGGCGAACGTCGGGCCGCGCGCGATCAGCTCCTTGGCGTAGCCGTCCATGTAGGACCAGTGCCGCTCCAGCAGCTCTGTGCGCAAGAGGGCGGAGCCGGGCCGGTCACGGTGGTAGCAGAAGAACTCCATGCCCCCAGACCCTTCCCCATCGCGGGCGGCGCCTCAACTGGCTTTGGGGAGGGGCGTAGGGCCGGGTTGCCGCCCGGAGGGACGAGCGCGTGAGCTCCCTCCGGGCGGCAGGGCTCCGTGACGAGCCGGTGGCGCCTCAGTCCTGGTGCAGCTTGTCGCGGCCGGAGCCGCCGGAGAGCTTGTCGGCGCCCGTACCGCCCCACAGGACGTCGTCGCCGCTGTTGCCCCACAGCTTGTCGTCGCCCGCCTCGCCGTACAGCTTGTCGTTGCCCTTGCCGCCGTGGAGGGCGTCGGCGCCGCCCTTGCCGCGCAGGACGTCGTTGCCGTCGTCGCCGTGGAGCGTGTTCTCCTCGCCGGTCCCGGTCAGGGTGTCGTCGCCCGCCCCGCCGAAGCAGTCCTGCCCGCAGTGCGTGAGGGTGTCGTTCCCGGTGCCGCCGTAGGAGCCGAACCCGAACACGCCGCCACCGCCGTCGAGGCGGTCGTTGCCGCTGCCGCCGAACAGCATGGGGCCCGCGGACCCCTTGAGCACGTCGTCGCCCTTGCCGCCGTAGACCCCGGCCCACGCGTGGCTGTCGGGTTCGAGCGTCGCCGTGTCGTTCTTGTCGCCCAGGTCGATGTCGTAGCTGTCGGAGTCGTCGGAGTTCTGCGGGATCTCGACCGCGCAGCGCACGACCTTGCGGTCGCCCGGGGTGGGGTAGACGCATTCGTCGGCGCTCGCCGCGCTCGCGTCGATGGCGATGTCGTAGCGGTCGTGGAAGGTGAGGACGTAGTACGACTCGAACTCGCCGCGGTTCTCGATCTTCTCATCGACCGTCAGCTTGTTCCGCTGGCCGGAGGCGGCCTTGTACCAGAGCTCGCTGTCCTCATGGACGACGGAGGCCGTGGCCCTGGGGGCCGCCGGGAGGGCGTGGGCGCTCGCCGGTACCGCGAAGGCGGCGCCCGCGAGGGCGAGCGCGGCGGTGGCGGCGGCGGTGATGGTCCTGGAAGTGCGCATGCGGAAGTGCCCCTTCGGAATGGCGGGGTGCCGTGGTGCGTGTGGTCACCGGGTTAGACCAGGTGCCCCAGAACGGAGTTGTGCCGCAGGTCATGAACAACGGAGGGCATCCCCGTGACCGGGACGTGGACAGCGCCACAGGGCGTACGGAGGGGCAGCTTCCCGGTGCCCCTCCGGTCGCCTTGTGAGGGCACGTCGTGACCATGAAGACTCGACACGAGCCCAGGCACGGGAACCAGGGAGAGGTGTCCGAATGGAAGAGGAGCGTCAACAGCCTCAGAGTGACGGGGAGTTGGGTGAACCCTCGCACGCGGAGGGTGTCGTGGGCGCGCTCGGTGGCATCGCGCGACCGGCGCCCGAGCGGAGCACGGTGGAGCGGCTCGCGCTCCTTCAGCGCTCGGCGGGCAATGCCGCTGTGCTGAGGCTCTTGGCGGACGGCCGGGAGCGCACCGCTCCCTGAGGGCAGGGGGCCTGCCCGAAGGTGCCTGTCCCTAAGGGGGGTGGGGCTGCCCCGGCGGCCCTGCCGCGCGCCCGCGCGGCGGCGTAGAAGGGGAGGCGTTGGTTGGCGCCGAGGAGGAGGCAGCGTGCGTTCGTACGGTCAGGAGCGGGAGCCGGGACGCGGTGCGCAGCCGGGGCGCTCGCGCGGGAGCCAGCAGTCGGCCGGGCTCAACCCCCACTGGCTGCGGCATCTGCAACGCGTCGCCTCCGGCGGAGCGGGACCGGCCACGGAGGTGCGCGAGGGGGCCGAGGACCACGCGCAGGCGCAGGTGGACGCCGTGGAAGAGGCCCTGAGCTCGCCGTCGAGCCCCCTCGAACCGGCCCTGCGCGACGAGATGGAGGGGCGCATCGAGGGCGCCGACTTCAGCGGCGTCGAGGTGCACCGCGGCAGCGCGGCGCGCAAGGCCGCCGCGCTGGTGCACGCCAAGGCGTTCGCCGTCGAACGGCACATCGTCGACGGCGGCAACATGACCCTGAAGGACTGGGCGCACGAGCTGGGGCACACGCTCGACCCGGAACCCGCCCAGGGCACGGACAACGGCGCCGGGCTGCTGATCTCGCACCCCAGTGACCGTGGCGAACGGTTCGCGGAAGGAGTCGCGAACCGGGCGATGTCCGCACCCGTGCCCGTCCAGCGGACGGCGGCGGCTCCTCAGCACGCGGGGGACGAGCGCCATCGGCACGGGGCGGGGTGCGGCCATGAGCAGCGGGTCACGGCGGCCGCGCCGTCGATCCAGCGCACCCACTACGAGGAGGGTGAGACGGTCACCGCCCACCCCGGCTTCACCGTCACCTTGTCGGCGACGCTGAACGGCCACGCCATCGGCACGTTCAGCAGCGAGACCAAGCCGCACTCGCCCGGAGACCACGCCGAGGACCAGCTCCTGGACGAGATCGAGGCGAGCTTCGGCCCCTATGCGAACGCCGCCGTCGTGGCGGCCTTGAACGCGGGGACGCCCCGGAGGAGGGGAGGCCTGCGGCACGACCTCCGGATCGGCATCACCGCGAGCCCGTGCTCCACGACGTACGGGACCTGCACCAAGGCCGACGGCTTCGAGGGCTGTGCCGAACGGCTCATCGACCTGGCCCAGAACGGCTTCGCGGGGCACGCGTTCGACATCACCCTGCACGCCCACCACCTGTACCGGCCGCAGGGGGTGTCCGGCGCCAAGGAGGCGTCCAAGAGGGCGGTCTCCGCCATGAGGGCGGCGGGCATCCAGGTGAGCGTCGGCTGACGACGCCGCACGGGAGCAGGGGAGTACGGAAGCACGGGACGCGTCGCGCAGTCGGCGGGCGACGAACCGACGCCCGCCGTCCGCTTCGGTCGTGGCCGTGGGATTCAGCCCTGCGCCTCCTGCGGGCCGGCGTCCGCCGCGCGCACGGTCACGTCCCTGAGCTCCGTGCGCTCCTCCGTCCGGTGGCCGCGCGCGACGTAGTCCCGTACGACGGCCTCGACGGCGTCCTGGGGCGAGCCGACCCCGGCCAGAACCATCACTTCCACTACCAGTTCGGCATCGAGACTGATGTTGACCTTGGCCATGGCGCTCCCCGCTCCTCACTCCTGATGTCGGACTGCGGACTCTAGCGGGCGCACCAGGACCAGGCGCGGCGACCGCTGTCTCATCCGCCACCAGGGCTGTCTCCTCCGCCCCCGCTCCGGCATGATGGGGCCGCATGATCACTGTGCATCTGACGTACGAGATCGACCCGGACCGCATCGAGGACTTCGAGGAGTACGGCCGCCGCTGGGTCGTCCTCGTGAACCGGTTCGGCGGCACCCACCACGGCTACTTCCTGCCCAGCGAGGGCGACAGCGACATCGCCTACGCCCTGTTCTCGTTCCCGAGCTTCGCCGCGTACGAGAAGTACCGCACGGACAGCGCCCATGACCCCGAGTGCCAGGAGGCGCTCGAACTGGCGCGGCGGACCGCGTGCATCCGCCGCTACCAGCGGCGCTTCCTGCGCCCCCTGGAGCCCCTGGAGTCGGTGGAGCCCGTGGAGCGGACGCCGTGAAGCGCGTCGGGATCATCGGGGTGGGGGAGATCGGCCGGGCCGTCGTGACGGGCCTGTGCGACGGGCGCGGCGACGCGCCGGAGGTCTTCCTCTCGCCCAGGGGAGCCCGCACGGCCGCGGAACTCTCCGAGCGCTACGACA
Organism: Streptomyces sp. NPDC043996; assembly: GCF_056435225.1. Lineage (NCBI taxonomy): Bacteria > Bacillati > Actinomycetota > Actinomycetes > Kitasatosporales > Streptomycetaceae > Streptomyces > Streptomyces sp. NPDC043996. The sequence continues at coordinate 89,811 of NZ_JBWKEY010000011.1, forward strand.
CCGTACGGGTGTGCGCCGACAACCAGCAGGTGGTGGACCGTTCGGACCTGGTCGTCATCGCCGTGCGCCGCCAGGACCGCGACGAGGCGCTCGCCGGGCTGCGCGTGGCCGGGGACAAGGTCGTGGTGAACGTGATGGCCGGGGTCGGCGACGACGACCTGCGCGCGGCACTCGCCACCGACGTCCCGCTGGTACGGGCCATCCCCCTGCCCGCGGTACGCGAACGGCGTTCCGTCACGGTGACGTGGCCCTCGCACCCGGTGGTCGACTCCTTCTTCGACCGTCTCGGCGGCTCGCTCCCGGTCGCCGACGAGGCCGCCTTCAACGTCTTCTCCGCGCTGACGGGGACGCTGACCACCCACTACTGGTACCTGGCCACCCTCACGTCGTGGGCCGTCGGCCACGGCATCGCCCCCGACGACGCGGACCGCTATGTGCGCGGCCTCTTCCAGGGCGTCGGCCGGTCCCTGAGCGACGAGTCCCGTTCCCTCGCGCAGCTCGCCGCCGACCACGAGACCCCGAACGGAAGCAACGAACGCGTCCGTACGACCTGGTTCGGCCCGGCCAATTCCGCCGCCCTCGACAAGGCCCTGGACGACCTCCTCGCCGATCTGGAGTAGCCCGCGCCCCGGGCCGGGAGCCAGGGGCCCGCGCCCGGCGGGCGTGGGGGGGGGCGGGAAAACGTTCGGGGTCGCGCGTCGCCATCTTCTCCCATGCGCGCGTGATTCTCTCTCCCGA
>NZ_JBWKEY010000011.1:90558-344718 GCF_056435225.1 Streptomyces sp. NPDC043996
GAACCCCTCCCTCCCAGCGCGTGGCACCCCCCCCCCCCTTCCTAGACTCCCGTTTCCCCCCCCTTCCTCCCTCCCCCCCCCCCCCACCCCCTCCCCCCCCCCCCCGCCGCCGTCTGCCACGATGCGCGCGTGATCCTCTCTCATGACGTGACCGGTCCCGCTGAGGGCCCCGCCGTGGTCCTGCTGCACTCCTCGGTCTGCGACCGCCGCATGTGGGAGCCGCAGTGGCGCCCCCTGGCCGACGCCGGGTTCCGCGTGGTCCGCGCCGACTTCCGCACCTGCGGCCAGTCGCCCGCGGGCACCCGGCCGTACTCCGACGACGGCGACGTCGTGGACCTGATGGACGCCCTGGGCCTCGACCGGGCCGCCCTCGTGGGTTCCTCCTACGGCGGCCGCGTGGCCCTGCGCGTCGCCGCGCTGCACCCGCCGCGGGTCACCGCCCTCGCGCTGCTGTGCGCGGGCCGCCCCGGGCAGGAGTCCGGGCCGCAGGGCGAGGCCTTCGACGAGGCCGAGGAGGCCCTCCTTGAGGCGGGGGACCTGGACGGCGCGGCCGCCCTGAACGCACGCACCTGGCTCGGCCCCGAGGCCGACGACGCGGTCCGGGCGCTGGTGACGCGCATGCAGCGGGAGAACTTCGCACACTGGTACACCGCGCTCGAGGCGGGCCGCGACGGCACGGTGCGGGACCCGGGCGAGCACGAACTGCCCGAGCCCGACATCGACCTGGGCGCGGTCACCGCACCGGCCCTCGCCGTCGGCGGCGCCCACGACCTGGCCGACTTCCGGGAGACAGCGGCGGCACTGCCCGGACTCCTGCCCCGGGCCCGCCACGTGGAACTGCCCTGGGCGGGCCATCTGCCCTCCCTGGAACGCCCGGCGGAGACCACCGCCCTGCTCCTCGACTTCCTGTGCGCGGAGCACGGCCGGGGCGACGCCTGACCCTTGAGCTGGTGACCGTGCCCGCGCGCGGGCTCAGGCGCGGCAGCGCAGCGTCACCAGCGGGGGGTTGGCCATGAGGTCCGCCCAGAAGTCCGCGCCGTACGCGCGCACGCCCGCGTCCGACACCTCCAGCGGAACCCAGGTCACGTCGCTGAACCCGGCCGTCTCCAGGCACTGTTCGTAGACGTCGCGGCGCGGGCAGGCGCCGACGAAGGAGATCGGCGGGTCGAGCAGCGCGGTGACCCGCACCCGCGGCCCGGTCTCGATCTCGTCACCGGTCGCCTCGCAGAGGAAGCCGTACTTGGCCAAGGACGGCCCGTCGAAGCGGTAGTCGGGCCGCTGCGCGAGCACGAAGAACTCGGCACCGGGCTCCAGGCTCCGGTGCACATGGCGGCACATGCGCTCCATGGCGGCGATGTCCGGCGCGTAGTTCAGCAGCTGGACCCCGAGCGCGACGTCGAAGCGCCGCTCCAGGGGCCGCAGTTCGGCCACGTCACCCACCTCGTAGCGCACCCCCAGCGGATCGCGGTCCTCGAACGCCCGCGCCGCGGCGACCATTTCACTGGAGATGTCGACGCCGAGCACGTCCGTGGCCCCGCGTCGTTTGAACTCCCTGCTGTAGAAGCCGGTGCCCGAGGCCAGGTCGAGGACCGACTTGCCGCGCACGTCCCCGACCAGGGCCAGGAAGCCGGGCACCTCCACGTAGTGCGCCAGCGGCAGGGACTTGAAGCCCTCGAACGCCTCACCGATCTCGTCGTACTGCTGCACGCTCACCGTGCCGCCCTCCCGTTGCGTCGACGTCGGCCCCGGGCACGCCGCGGCCTGTGGCGGGCAGTCTTCCCGTACCGCGGCGGGCCGTCGTACTGGCGGAAGCCACAAAGATCCGCACCGCCTCCCGGCCTCCTGTACGACGGGAGCGCGCGCCCCGGGCCCGGGGCGAAGGCCCGTGCCAGGCAGCGCTCGCCGGTGTCGGCGGGGTGCGGATCAGGGGCCGAAGCGGTCCAGCGGCACGTGCGTGACCGCCAGGGACGCCGCCGCGGCCGCGAAGCCGAGGACCGCCCCTGCCGCGACGTCGCCGGGGTAGTGCACGCCCGTGTGGACGCGGGAGTAGCCGACGGCGGCCGCGAGGGCCCCGAGCGGCACCGCCGCCACCGGGAGCACGATGCCCACGGCCGTGGCGAAGGCGGTCGCCGACGCCGTGTGGCCGGAGGGGAAGGACGCCGACCGCGGCATCGGCACGTGCCGGTCCACGACGACCCGGGCCCGCTCCCGGTCGGGCCGCCCGCGGCGCACCATGCGCTTGCCGAACAGGTTCGCCGCCACCGAGGCGAGGGCGACGGCGCCGACCCCGGCGAGCGCGGCGCGTCGCGGGCGGCCCGGCGCGAGGGCGAGGCCCGCCGCGACGGCGAGGGAGATCTTCGAGTGGTCGGCCGCGTGCGAGAGGCGCCGCAGGGCCCGGTCCAGCGTGGGCGTGGGGGTGGCGGCGACGGCCGCGTACAGGGCGCCGTCGATCGCGCGGAGGTCCCGGAGCACGGTGTTCCCGCCGACGGGCTCGCCAGCGTCCTGGGCAGGGGCCTGGCCGCAGCCGTGGTCCGCGTGGACGTCGGAGCCGTGGTCAGCCATGGGCCTGTCCCTCCGGGGTTCGCTCGGGGCGGCCGACGGCGAGGTCGACGAGCCGCCGCCAGTTCACGGGCGGTGCGGGGGCCACGACGCCCGGACGGTCGCGCGGCACCAGGACCCGCAGTGCGCCCGGGCGGAGCGTGCACACGACCGGCGTGGGCATCCGCAGCGCCTCGCCGTCCACGGCCACGGGGATCTCGTCCGCGTCGGAGGTCACCTCGACCCGCCGCGCGGTCATGACGGTCAGGCCCGTGGACTGCGAGCCCCGCACGGCCAGGTCCGCGGCCTGCGCGGCGCCCTCGACGCGCAGGCCGAGCACTCCCAGTTCGCCGCCGTCGAGCCGGGGCCTGCGGGCGCTGACCGTGAGTTCCTCGGCCGTGCCGTACGGGTTGTTGCTGACCAGCAGGGCCTGCTGCGAGGCGAGCGCGGTGGCGTCGGCCCGCGCGTCGAGGCGCCGGACCCCTTCGCCGACCAGCAGGTCCGGCATGAGGTTCAGCGCCGTGCCCGCCTTGTCGTCGCGGTACTCCGGGCGCTGTACGACGTCGGCGTACACCCCGAAGGAGACCGTGTTGACGAAGGCGCGGCCCGCGACGTCGCCGAGGTCGACCCGGAGTTCCTCGCCGTCGGCCAGGGCGGCGAGGCAGCGCGCCGGGTCGGTGCGGTCGAGGCCGAGGTCCATGGCGAAGTGGTTGCGGGTGCCCGCACTAACCACGAGGAACGGCAGGTCGTGCTCGGCGGCGACCGCCGCGACCAGGGCCTGGGTGCCGTCGCCGCCCGCCACGCCGAGCAGGTCGGCGCCGTCGGCCACCGCCTGGCGGGCCAGCGCGGCCACGTCGGCCGGTTGCGACGGGTCGAGCAGGATCACGCGCGCGCCGAGCTCCTCCGCCCGCTCGACGAGGCCGAAGCGGCCGACCTTCCCGTCGCCGGACTTCGGGTTCATGATGAGGACCGGCCGCCGGGGCCGGGGCGCGGCGATCGCCCGCCGCCGCTTCGGAGCCGACCCGCGCAGCGCGGCCCGGGCACAGGCCAGCGTCACCACCCAGCACAGGATCAGGACGAGGGCCGCAAGCCACAGGCCGTCGTGTGCGAACAGCACCAGGAGCGCGACCGGCGCGGCGATCGCGACGAGCGCCCCGGCGAGGCGCACCGCGCCACGGTGCGCCAGGAACCACCAGACGCCCGCGGCGCACACGACGAGGCCGAGCAGCCCGGCCCCGAGGATCAGCAGCCCGCCCTCCCGCAGCGCCAGGGCCAGCACCACCACGGCGCCGACCACCGCGAGGAGGGCCAGGCGCGCGAGCAGCCGCGCGCCCGCTCCCGTGCCGGAGCCCGTCGTCCGCGCCCTGTCCGTGAACCGTCCTGCCACGCCGTGGCCCACCTCTCCGTCTGGCCCGGGGCTCCACGCCTGGTCCGGGCACCATCCTGCGTACTCCCGCGCCGGGGAGCACCCCGGCCGGGTCGTGCGGGTGAGCCGCGGGACCCGGCGCCGCCCTGTGGTGCCGCATGGTTCCCGCGGGTGCCAGGAGCGTGCCATCCAGCGCGCCCAGTGGTGCTACCAGGGGGCAGCGACCCCGCCCGGAACGACTCTCTCCGTCAGGAAGCGAAGCCGTGGCACGCCGCTGACCTGCGTGTTCGTGACCCCTGCCATCCTGTGGCGCCAAGGGTGGCACCAGTGGTGCCACAAATGGCTCGCAATGGCGCCATGCGTGTGCCATGATGACGCATGAGCGGCGCGCCCCTCGGTCTCACCGGCCGGGGGCGCGCGCTTCACGGAGTCAGCGATTAAAAGGGGTCGGATCATGGAGACAGCGCAGAGCGAGCAGCAGGCGGCACCGGGCGCCTTCACCGCCTTCGCCCGCTTCGTGCTCTGCGGCGGCGGCGTGGGTCTTGCCTCCAGCTTCGCCGTGGCGGCCCTCGCCTCCTGGCTTCCCTGGGCCCTGGCCAACGCCCTGATCACCGTGGTCTCCACGCTCCTCGCCACCGAGCTGCACGCCCGCTTCACCTTCGGCGCGGGCGGGCGCGCGACCTGGCGCCAGCACACGCAGTCCGCCGGGTCCGCGGCCGCCGCGTACGCGGTGACCTGCGTGGCGATGGCCGTCCTCCAGCAGCTGGTGGCGTCGCCCGGCGCGGTGCTCGAGCAGGCCGTCTATCTGTCCGCCTCCGCGCTCGCCGGTGTCGCGCGGTTCGTGGTGCTTCGCCTCGTGGTCTTCGCGCGGAACCGCTCGCGGGCCGCCGCCGCCCGCCCCGTGCCCGCCACCCTGGCCCGCACCTCGGCCCCGGCCGACCCCAAGGCCCTGTGCCGCGCCGCCTGACCGCCGCGCCCCCGGGGCGCGCCGAGGCCATCCGCCGCCCCTCCCGAACCGTGTCGGGGTGGGCGGCGCTCCGCGTCCGGGCGTCCGGCGGCCACCGCCCCCGCGCGATCAGCCGGTGGCGCTCCCGAACCACCTGGGCAGGTGCTCCAGCAGGTCCCGCTGCTCCTCGCCCGCCCAGACGATGTGACCGTCGGGCCGCAGCAGCAGCGCGGGCACGTCGAGGTTCTCGCTCGGGTCGACGGGGTCGGTGACGTGGTCGACGCGGTCCGCCCAGCCGTCGACGGAGAGCCGTCCCGTCTGGTCCAGGAGCAGGCCGCGGCCGCCGTGCGTCAGCTCGTAGAGCCGCCCGTGCTTCAGCTTGACGTCCCGCATCCGGCGCCCGAGCAGCTCGTGGCCCTCGCCGACGTCGTACCGGATGTCGACCGCGGTGATGATCCCGGTGACGAACCGGTTCACCTCCTCGAAGTCCATGAGCTTCGAGAAGAGCTCCCGCAGCGCGGTGGGGCCCGGTTCGGTGCCGAGGAGGGTGATCTGCGCCCGGGTGTTGTCCAGCACGCTTGCGCCCACGGGGTGCCGTTCGGAGTGGTAGGTGTCGAGCAGCCCATGCGGCGCCCAGCCGTTCACCTCCGCGGCGAGCTTCCAGCCGAGGTTGAAGGCGTCCTGCACGCCGAGGTTCATGCCCTGCCCGCCCGTCGGCGGATGGATGTGGGCCGCGTCCCCGGCCAGCAGGACCCGGCCGTCCCGATAGCGTTCGGCCTGCCGCGTGGCGTCCCCGAACCGGGACAGCCAGCGCGGGGAGCGCACACCGAAGTCGGTGCCCGCCACCGCCCGCAGCCGCTCCTTGAACTCCTCCAAGGACGGGGTGGCCGCGCGGTCCTCGGACACGCCCGCCGCGGGCACGATGATGCGGTAGAGCCCCTCGTTGCCGTCGACGTCGGCGATCGCGCCGAACCGCAGCTGGGTCTTGCGGACCTCCTCGACGACGGCGGCGATCGTCGCCGCGTCCGTGGTCACCTCCATGTCGCCGAGCAGGGTCTCCACGGTGGCGGGCTCCCCGGGGAAGCCGATGCCGAGCAGCTTGCGCACCGTGCTGCGGCCGCCGTCGCACCCCACGACGTAGCGAGCGCGCAGGCTCGTGCCGTCCGCGAGGCCGACGCTGACCCCGTCCTGGTCCTGGTCGACCGCGACCACCTCGCAGCCCCGCCGCAGCTCCACGCCGAGTTCGGCGGCGCGCTCGGTCAGCAGCCGCTCGGTGACCGGCTGCGGGGTGGCGAGACCGTACGGGTGGGACGTGTCGAGGTGCTCCGGCCAGGGCTTGGCGATCCCGCCGAAGAGGCCACCGGCCTGAAAGGTGTCACTGACGGCGAGGAACCGGTCCAGGAGTCCGCGCTGGTCCATCATCTCGACGCTGCGTACGTGCAGACCGCGTCCGCGCGACTGGGAGGTCGGTTCGGTGAGCTTCTCCAGTACGACCACTCGCACGTCGTGCAGCCGCAGCTCACCAGCCAGCATCAGGCCGGTCGGACCGCCGCCGACCACGATTACGTCGATCATCAAAGTTCCGTTTCCGCAGGTGGTGGCTTCGGTGGGAGATTCTGCGGCATGCCCCGGGCCTTGCCGCAAGCCCCCCGGTGCGCTATAAGTTGAGAGTGGCAAGGAGCGTCTGACCTCCTTGCCTTTCGCATGTGCGGGGCCTTCTGGCCTTCGCGTGTGCGGGCCCTTCTCCGGCCCGCCGGCCCGCCGGCCCGGCGGCCGCCTCGCGCGTCAACTCCGCGGTTCCACAGGTGAACTGACCACCCGCCATATTGACATGATCATGAACCATGATGAGCCTGGCGTTCGCGCACAGACGTGCCGGACCACTGCAAGGGGGGCTCATGAGACGAACAACCCGGGCGAGATCGATCCTCGCGGCAGGCGCACTCCTCGTCGGCGGACTCGCGGCCGCGCCACTCGCCCAGGCGAGCGGCCCCGCCGAGGCCACGGCGGACGACGACACGGCGGCCGTGAAGGTCTACCGGGCCGACGTCACCAAGAAACAGCTGCCGATCGTCCTTAAGGCGGGCCAGGACGCGCACGAACTCGCCGGGAAGGTGCCCGACCGCGGCACCGGCCGCGTCGAGCTGTATCTGACCGAAGCCCAGGCCGATGCGGTCGAGCGCCAGGGCATCGAGCTGCGCGAGCACCGGGTCTCCACGGCCGCGAAGAAGCGCGTCCAGGCCGCGGGGGACGGCGTCTACCGCCCCTACAGCGGCAAGGGCGGCCTCCAGGAGGAGATCGTCAAGACCGCGCGCGCCCACCCCGGCCTCACCAAGGTCGTCTCCATCGGCAAGACCGTGCGGGGCAAGGACATCCTCGCGCTGAAGCTGTCCAAGGGCGCGGCGAAGTCCAAGGACGGCTCCAAGCCCGCCACGCTCTACCTGTCCAACCAGCACGCCCGCGAGTGGATCACCCCTGAGATGACCCGCCGCCTGCTGCACCACTACCTCGACAACTACGGCAAGGACAAGCGGATCACCAAGCTCGTGAACTCCACTGAGCTGTGGTTCGTGCTCTCCGCCAACCCCGACGGCTACGACTTCACACATGCCGCCGACGGCGAGCGCCAGTGGCGCAAGAACCTGCGCGACATCGACGGCGACGGCCGCACCACCCCGGGCGACGGCGTCGACCTCAACCGCAACTTCGCCTACAAGTGGGGTTACGACAACGAGGGTTCGTCCCCGAACCCGTCGTCGGAGACCTACCGCGGCGCGAGCCCGATGTCCGAGCCCGAGACACGGGCCCTCGACCGCTTCCAGAAGCGCATCGGATTCGCGTACGCGATCAACTACCACTCGGCCGCCGAACTGATCCTGTACGGGGTGGGCTGGCAGGTCGCCACGCCCACGCCCGACGACGTGCTCTACAAGTCCCTCGCGGGCACCCCTGAGAAACCCGCGATCCCCGGCTACCACCCGCAGGTCTCCTCCGAGCTGTACACCACCAACGGCGAGGCCAACGGCCACGGAGGAAACGTCAACGGCATCGCGATGTTCACGCCGGAGATGTCCACCTGCGAGACCGCGTCGAACATCGACCCCAACGACGCCTGGCGGCCCCAGGACTGCGCGTCCGTCTTCACCTTCCCCGACGACGAGAAGCTGATCCAGCAGGAGTTCGCGAAGAACGTGCCCTTCGCGCTCGCCGTCGCCGAGACCTCCCTGCGCCCGGACCGCCCGGTCTCCGTGCCCGGCGTCGACGCCCCCGACTTCACCCCCGACTCCTTCACCACGTCCTACGCGCGCGGCGCCGACCAGGAAGTCGCCGTCACCGCCCGCAAGTCGGTCCGCGACAAGCAGCTCCGCTACCGCGTCAACGGCGGCCGCGCGCACACCGGCGACCTCGCCCGCTGGAAGGGCGGCGAGACCTACGGCGGTGACGACAACCTCCACTTCGACCAGTACCGCGCCGAGGTCCAGGGAGCGCGCGTGGGCGACAAGGTCGAGGTGTGGTTCACCGGCCGCGCCAAGAAGGGCCGCACCGAGAGCGAGCACTTCACGTACACCGTCGCCGAACGCCCCAAGGCGAGCACGCTCGTCGTGGCGGAGGAGGGCGCCAACGCCACCCAGACCCAGGGTTACGTGGACGCCATCAAGGCGAGCGGGCGTACGGCCGCCGTCTGGGACGTCGCCAAGCAGGGCACCCCGCACCGCCTGGGCGTGCTTTCGCACTTCCGCGCGGTCGTGCACTACACCGGCGACCCCGTGCCCGGCGCACCCACCCAGCTGGCCCTGCGCTCCTACCTCAACGAGGGCGGCAAGCTGATCGAGTCCGGCGAGCGGGCGGGCGGCGACGTCGACCTCGGCGACGCCCTCACCGACGACTTCGCGCAATACTACCTCGGCGCCTACGACCGGCTCCCCGCGGCAGGCGCCCAGAACTTCACGGGCGGCGGCGCGCTCGCCGGCGCCGAGGGCCCGCTCGCGGCGGCCGACGGCAACCCGCTCGACAAGGCGGGCCGGTTCACCGTCACCTCCGACAGCCTGCCGGCCAAGCAGTTCCCGCAGTTCAAGAGCGCACCCGCGGGTACCTACCCCGGCCTCGCCAACCCCTTCGCGCCCTTCGCCGGGCAGGGCATGGCCGCGGCCACCCACTCCGACCGCGACTACAAGCGGCTCACCCGCACCCTCGACCTCACCGGCGTCACGGCCGCCGACAAGCCCGAGCTGCGCCTTGCCCTCAACTGGAGCCTGGAGACCGGCTTCGACCACGGCCTGATCGAGGCCCACACCGCGGGCGCCGACGACTGGACCACGCTCGCCGACCGCGGCGGCGCCTCGTCCACCGCCGTGCCCGCCCGGTGCTCGTCGGGCTCCCTGCTCAACAACCACCCGTTCCTGCGGCACTACCTGACGCGCGGCCCGGCGGGCTGCACGGCCACCGGCAGCAGCGGCTCCTGGAACACCTTCACCGGTTCCTCCGGCGGCTGGAAGCAGGTCGCCTTCGACCTCAGCGCCTACGCGGGCAAGAAGGTCGAGCTGTCGCTCAGCGCGGTCACCGACCCCTCCGACGGCGGGCGCGGACTCTTCGCGGACAACGCCCAACTCGTCGTCGGCGGCAGCGCGACCGAGACCGAGGGCTTCGAAGCCTCGCTCGGCTCCTGGTCGGTGGCCCCGCCCCCGGCCGGAAGTGTCACCATCGCGGGCGACTGGACCCGCACCGGCGAGCTCTACAGGCCGTACGCGGCGGTCACCACCCGCGACACCGTGCTGCTCGGCTTCGGCTTCGAACACGCCAGCGGAGCCGCCGGACGCGCCGCCCTGATGCGCGCCGCCCTGTCCCACCTGCGCGCCTGACACACCCGGCCAGGAGCGCCGTTCACCGATCCGCGCTCCCTGTGACGTCGGCCCCCAGGACCCCGGTCGGGTCCTGGGGGCCGACGCCGTCGCGCCAGGTCACCCGCGTGGGGAGAGGCGGTTCTCCAGGGCGCGGGGCAGCGGGTAGGCGCGCTCGGCGGGCAACAGCCGCTGGGCCTTGGCGGCGTGCCCGCTCTGCATGAGGGCGGCGGCCTTGCGGACCTGGGGGGTGAGGTCGGTGATGCCGACGATCCAGTCGTCGGTGAACGTGCGGATGAGGTGACGGCTGATGCCGACCTGGATGCTGTAGTGGTTCAGCGCCGCCCCGCGCGCGGAGCGCTCCGGGTCCCACTGGACGTGTACGGGCGCCTGCGCCACGGCCGCCGGGTCCGCGGTCGTGAGGACGGCCTGGGACAGGGCCTCCTCCCAGCCCTCGCGGCTGACGCGCACGGCGAGCACGCGTTCCTGGCCGGACTTGCGGGCCCAGTTGCTGCGGTGCATCAGCCACAGGAACGACGGCTTGATCCACGTCATCCGGTGGAACGAGAACGGCGCGACGAAGCGGCCCGCCCGTAGCGCGGCGTCAGCGATGACAGGCGAGTACGCCTGGTAGACCACGATCGAGCGGGCGTCGTAGTCAGCGCGAATCTCATACGGGAGTGCCATGCGCCGCACCCTGCCATCTGCCCCGCCGTCACAGCGAGTTATTTTCCCCGCCGCCCCACCGCCTCCAGGAGAGGGCCGCCCCGTGCGGGCGCGATCGCACGAGGCCGCCCGGGAGCCTCAGTTGAGTGGTGACTCAGCGGAAGGCGGCGATGTTGCGGGTGACCCAGTCGTGGAAGGAGCCGGGCGCGCGGCCGAGGACCCGTGCCACGTCCGGGCTGATCCGCAGTTCGGCGGGGTTCGGGGCGGCGATGATGTCCAGGGTGTCGTCGGCGAGTTCCGCGGGCACGAAGGCGGTCATGTGGGCCCTGGCCTCGTCGCGGGTGAGTTCGTGGAAGCGCAGCGGCGAGCCGAGCACGGCGGCGATGGCCTGCGCCTGCTGACGCGGCGTGATCACCTCAGGGCCGGTCAGCGTGTACACCCCGCCGGTGTGCCGGTCGTCCAGCAGGCAGGCCGCCGCGACCTCGGCGATGTCCACCGGGTCGACGACCGGGACGCCGACGTCACCGAAGGGCGCGGCGACCGTCCCTTGGGTACGGATGGGCTCCGCCCAGGCCAGGGCGTTGGAGGCGAAGCCGCCCGGGCGCAGGACGGCCCAGTCCATGCCGGACGCCCTCAACGCGTCCTCCAGCGCGCGCATCGCGATGCGGGTGGGGCCGAGCGGCCGGGTCGCCACGCCCTGCGAGGACAGCAGGACGACCCGGCGCACCCCGCTGGCGGCGGCCGCGTCGATGAGGTCGGCGGGCCTGGCGCCGGGGGCGTGCAGATCGCCGGAGAGCAGGAGGAACAGTGCCTTCGCGCCCTCGAACACGGGGGCGAGGCCCTGCGGCTCGGCCAAGTCGCCCACCGCGTGCCGGACCCCGTCGGGCACCGCCGCCGCGTGCCGCGACACCGCCGTCACTTGCTCGCCCGCCGCCGCCAGGGCCTGCGTCAGGGGTCGGCCCACATTGCCGGTAGCCCCGGTCACCACGATCATGTTCGGCTCCTCATCCGTTGTGGGTTAAGGACGTTGACGCTAGGAGCCGGGCTTACTTTCCGTAAGGACATACCCAGAGGTAAGCTCCCGACATGAAGGAAGGCGCGCAGCTGACAGCGGCCGAGGCGGGCCAGCGGTATGACGTGTTTCACACCGACTGCCCCGCGCGCGAGGTGGTCGACCACGTGACCAGCAGGTGGGGCGTCTGGGTGCTGATCTCCCTGCGGAACAACGACCTTCGGTTCTACGAGCTGCGCGACGGCATTCGGGGCATCAGCGAGAAGATGCTCGCCCAGACCCTGCGCGCGCTGGTCAAGGACGGCTTGGTCTGGCGCGAGGTCGAACCGACCACACCGCCCCAAGTGACGTACGGACTGACCGAGTTCGGCCAGCACGTCGGTGAGCCGCTGACGGACTTGTTCGACCGGATCACCGAGCGGCTGCCCGCGCGCGACGCCGGATAGCGCGGCAGCGGTCGGCCGCGATCAGCCGGTGGGCGCGTTGAAGGGGCCGGTGGCCGTACGCGCCGCCACCGGCCCGATCAGGGGAAGCCATGGAAGTGTCGGGGTGAGCTCCCGGTCCCGAGCCGGGAGCTCGTGGGCCGCTGGGGGCGGCGGGTTCGTGGGCGCGGGCTCTCAGTCGATGGGGATCGGCCTCTTGGCCCCCTCGGGTGTGAAACTGCAGATGGAGGGCGCCATCACGTGCTGCGCGTTGGTCCACCCCGCGCACCGGTAGCTGGAGTGGTTGTACCAGTCGTGGCCGAACTCGTGCGCCGCGAGCAGGGCCTGGTCGCCGACGCCGCCCATGAAGAGCGCGATGCGCTGTCCCCGGCCCCAGTTGCAGCCGACGATCCTGCCGCCTCCGCCGCAGTCGGTGATGTAGCTGTTGCGGCACTCCACCGGGGTGCCGCTGCCCTGGGTCCGGTCCAGGTTGGCCCAGGCGGCCGCGCCCCGGGCGATGGCCGCGGCGTGCTGGCCGCAGGAGGCCGTGAGGTAGTAGCTGCGGTCGGAGGGGACGGGCCAGCCGCCCGGTGGGGGCTCCATGGCCTGCTGGCCCGCGGTGGCGAGCCCTTGGAGTTGCTCCGCCGTGATCCCGTGGCCCTCGGCCGCGTCCTGGGACGCGGTGTCGTGGGGCGCGGTGACGGCGGGCGCGGCCGGTTGCTCCTGGGGGGAGGGGGTGGCCTGGGCGCCGGGGCCCACCAGGGCGATGGACAGGGCCGCCGCGGCCGTGACGACGAATCTCAGGAGCAGGTGTCGTCGCATGGTGCTCCTCCTGGTGTGGGGGGTCCGTACCGTTGTGGGGGGTCGCGGCAGCGCCGCTTGGTACGGGCCAACGGCGCTGCCTGGTAATAGAGTTCGCAGACGGGCGACCACAGAACAATCCGGGTATCGGTAGGTAGGCGTACCTAGAAAATGCGGGCGGCGCCGGGGCGGGCGTGCGGATTCGATGGCAGCACACGTGGTCCAGACCTATTGACCTGATTGGTCCATGCCAATAGCCTCCGAGCGAGGCTGTGATGTCACGGTCAGCAGACTCGACGCGCGACGGACGGCAGTACGCGCGGACGTGCCGTCCGACCACCCATCCGGAACCGACACTCGAGGGAGTCCCCTTGAGATCCCCCACTGTCAGACGTCTTCCGCAACGGGCCGCGACGGCGCTCGCCTGCCTGGTCCTGCCGCTCACCGCCCTGGCCGGACCCGCGCGGGCCGCGGACACCGCCGCGCCCACCACCGGCGACGGCCGCGCGCCCGGCTTCGTCCAGGCCGCGCCCTACCTCTACCTGGGCTGGGGCAACCCGCCGAGCGCCACCGACGTGATGCGGGCGACCGGCATCAAGTGGTACACGATGGCGTTCATCCTCGCCCGCGACGGCTGCAACCCCGCCTGGGACAGCCAGCGCCCCCTCACCGGCGGCGTGGACGAGACCACCATCAAGTCGATCCGCGCGGCCGGAGGCGACATCGTCCCCTCCATCGGCGGCTGGAGCGGCAACAAGCTCGGCCCCAACTGCTCGACGCCGCAGGCCCTCGCGGGCGCGTACCAGAAGGTCATCGACGCCTACCGGCTCAAGGCGGTCGACGTAGACATCGAGAACACCGATGAATTCGAGAGCCCGGCGGTCCAGGACCGCATCCTCGGCGCCCTGAAGATCGTCAAGCAGAACAACCCGGGCCTGAGGACGATCCTCACCTTCCCCACGCTCAACACCGGACCGAACTCGTGGGGCAACCGCCTCATCGAGCGGTCCAGGGCCCTTCAGGCCGACATCGACAACTTCACGATCATGCCGTTCAACTTCGGCGGCCACGCCGACATGTACGGCAACACCGTGAAGTCCACCGAGGGCCTGAAGAACAAGCTCAAGTCCGTGTACGGATGGACCGACGCCGAGGCCTACGCGCACATCGGCATCTCCGGCATGAACGGCAACAGCGACGTCGGCGAGGTCACCACGCCGCAGATCTGGACCCAGATCCGCGACTGGGCCAACGCCCATCACATCGGCAGGCTGTCCTTCTGGGCGGTCAACCGCGACCGTCCGTCCTGGCAGTTCACCTCCATCACCGCCGGTTTCACCGGCTGACCACCGAGACCGCTCCCCAACGACGGCGCCCCCGGTCCGCTCCGGGGGCGCCGTCACCTCGTTACGGAGTGATCGCGAGGCCGCTGCCTTCGACCTCGGCGCGGGAGCCGACACCGAGCTTGCGCAGCACCTTGGCCACGTGCTGCTCGACGGTGCGCGGGGACAGGAAGAGCACGTCGGCGATCTCCCGGTTGGTGTGCCCGAGCGCGACGAACCGGGCCACCTCGCGCTCGCGCGGGGAGAGCTCGTCGCCGTAGCCGCGGCGCCCGCGCCGGGACGGCAGCGGCACGTGGTGACCGCGCAGCACCCGGCGGCAGCGCGCGGCGTCCCGGGTGGCGCCGAGCTCGGCGAACCGCTCGGCCACCGCGGCGAGTCGCGGCGCGGCGCCGCCGTCGCCCAGGGCGAGACGGCAGCGGGCCGCGGCCTCACCGGCGCGGGCGGCGGAGTAGGGCTGCGGCAGGGCCGTGTAGGCGGCGCGGGCCGTGTCGAACGCCGCGGCGGCCTCCTCGGTGCGGCCGTGCCCGGCGGCCAGGATGCCGTGACACGACAGGAGGGCGGCCGCGGCCAGGGGCGCGTCCCTGCCGTCGATGCCGTCGGCCAGCTCGGCGGTGACCCGCTCCGCGTCCGCGAGACGGCCACCGCGCACGAGCGTGGCGACCGCCATCGGCGCCAGGTCACCGGCCCAGCACCAGATGCCCTTGCGGCGGACCCGGGCGAGGGCGCGCTCGGCCTCGGCCCGCGCCTCGTCGCCGTCGCCGCGGGCCTGGAGCAGCCGGGTCATGGCGCCGGACGCGGTGGCGAGGACCGGCCCCGGGGCGTTGTGCGGAGCGCCGAGACCGGCGGCCTTGAGCGCGGTGGCGGCCTCGTCCCACTCCCCGCGCGCGGAGGCGAGCAGACCGAGCACCAGATGCGCGTCGGCCGCGATGCCGGAGACGCCCGGGGCCAGGTCCAGCATCTGGCGGGCCCGTTCGGCCAGGCCCTGCCAGCGGCCCTCGTACCAGTCGAGGCGCAGCGCGGTGCCCTCCACGATGCCCGACAGGAACGCGGCGCCGCACTCGGCGGCCAGGCGCCGCCCCAGCCTGCGGAAGCGGTGGGCGGCGCGGTAGTGGCCCAGGCACACGGCGGCGTCGGCGAAGTTGCCGCAGGCGCGGGCGACCTGGCGGCGGTCGCCGCCGGGTCCCGCGGTGTCCAGGAGGCGCTCGGCCTGGTCCCAGACCGCCGGGTCGCCCACGTACATCGTCAGCGCCAGGTGGTTGGCCCGGACCGCGGTGCACACCGAAGGGCCCGGTTCCTTGGCGGCGAGGCGCTCGGCCCGCTCGATCCAGCGCTCGTAGACGGGGTAGGGGTGGTCTCCCCACGCGGGCATGGCCAGGGCGGCCATGCCGCGGGCCGCGAGGGCCGGGCGGCGGCGCAGTTCCCTGATCGCCCGCTCGGTGCTGACGCGGCCCTCCTCGTGGCGGCCCGCCTGGTTGTAGAGCAGCAGGCCCAGGTGGAGGCGGATCTCGCCGCGCAGGCCCTCGGGCAGCTGCTGGTCGCGCAGGATGCTGCGCAGCAGCGCGGTCGCCCGGCGGTGGGTGAGCCCGACGACCGCGTCCCTGCTGAGGTCGACCGCGATACGGGCACAGGCCATCCGGCTCAGCCGCCCGTCGGAAAGGAGCTCCTCCAGCAGGTCCACGGCGAGCGCCAGGTCGCCCATCGCGCGCGCCGAGGCCGCCGCCGCCTCGCCGTAGCGCTGCCAGCGCGTGAGGTCGCCCGCCTGGCGGGAGTGGTAGGCGAGCTGGACCAGGGGCCGCGGCTCCTGTGCCGCGAGGGCGTGCATGGCCTGGCGGTGAAGGCGGTGCCGGTCCGGCCCCGGCAGACTCGCGTAGACCGCCTGCTGCGCGAGGACGTGGCGCAGTCCGTACTGGTCGTCGCCCCACTCGTACAGGACACCGGCGAGCAGCGCCTCGCGCACGGCGGCCGAGGCCTTCGCCGTCACCGGGTGCCCGGCGGTGCCGTGCATGACGTCGCCGATCAGGGCCTCGCCGACGGGCACGCGGAGCACGCAGGCGGCGTGCACGGCGGCGGCCGCGCCGGGCGAGAGCACGCTCATGCGGTCGGCGATCGCCTCCTGCAGCAGCGTGGGCACCGCCATCGCCTCCAGCGCCGCACGCCCCGCCCGCGGCGTGCGCCGGATGTGCTCGGGCAGCGCGCGGACGACCTCCTCGACCACGAACGGGATGCCCGCGGTCCGCCGGTGCAGTTCGGCGGCCAGGGCCGCGGAGGCCGCCGCGGCGCCGGTGAGGGCGGCGCACATCGCGTGCACGGCGGGCACGTCCAGGGGGCGGAGCGGAATGAGCACCGAGGTGGTCCCGGGCGGGTGGTGATAGGCGCGGCCCAACGGCAGCCCCGCGCCCGGCAGTTCCTCGCGCCGGAAGCTCAGGACGGCCGCGAGGGTCCGCGGCGGCTCGTCCACCAGGAACCGCAGCAGGTCCCGGGTGCCGTCGTCGGCCCAGTGCAGATCCTCCACGACCATCACGGCCGGGCCGAGCGCGTCGAGCAGCGCGCGCACGGCGCGGAACAGGCGGTGCCTGCGGGCCCGCGGATCGTGCAGGGGATCGGGCGCGCACGGCAGGCGGTCGGCGAGTTCCGGCAGGTAGGGGCGCAGCGCGCCGCACACCGGGCTGAGCGCTGCGGGCAGCGTGTCGGTCAGGTGGCGCAGCAGGTCGAAGACAGGACCGTACGGGAAGGGCTCGCGCAGCGGGCGGCAACTGCCCACCAGGACGCGGCGGCCGCGCAGGGAGGGGTGGCGCAGGGCCTCACGGATCAGCCGGGTCTTGCCGATCCCGGCCTCGCCCTCGACCAGCGCCACCGACGGCGTGCGCGCGAGCGCTTCCGTCAGGGAGCGCAGTTCCTCCGTCCGGCCGACCAGAACGGGTGTCTCCGCGGTGTGCAGGAGGGAGGCAGTCATGGGGTGACTCCGGCCTGTGGGGGCCCGTGGGGGCGCGCACGAGGGCGGCGAGCGCTCCACCACGGTGACAGCGTGAAGTTATGCCGACCGGAGTGCGCCTAGCAAGACCGTGGAGCGCTTTCAACGAGTTCCTGTAGGGCCGAGGCCCGGACCCGGCGCGGAAAGAATCTTGGGAACGCGTGTCAAGAGGGCGGCGCGCTCGTGCCTCTGCTGAGGTGAACGGCCGCGCGCCACGGCTAGCGCGGGCAACGGCCGCAGTGGACAAGGAGGGTGACCGTGTTGACCGTGGAGTTCGTAGGCATCGCGCTGCTGGTGGCCGGAGTCCTGATCCCGAGTGTCACGAAACTGCTCGACAGCGTGGCCTATCGCAACCGCGCGCGGGGCAGGGCTGCCATCATCCGGGCAGAGCGCGCCAGCGGGCCAGCGGCTCGCGGGGCGAGGGACGGCCGGACGCGGGGGAGGACCCATGGATGAGCCGGAGGCGGCCGTGGCCCAGGAGCCGGGGGCGGTCACGGCCCGCGCACCCGGGAAGGTCACGGCTCACAGCCTCGGCGTGCTGTACCAGCGCCACCGCGGGGAGATGACCGGGCTGGCGCGCGGACTGCTCGCGCGGGCGGGCGTGCCGCGGAGCGCCGCCGACGCCGACGACGTCGTCAACACCGCCTTCGCCACGGCCCTGCGGAACCCCGGGCGCGTCCACGAACCCCGCGCCTACCTCTTCAAGGTGCTGCGCACCGAGGTCGCCCGCCTTGCCCGGCGCGTGGCCGCGCACCACCGGCTCGAACAGCGGCGCGCGGCCGACCCGCTGCGCTGGGACGCGCCGCCGTCGACGGACGTCGAGCGCCTGGTCGTCGACCGGGAGGCGGTGCGCCGGGCCCTGCGGGCGCTGCCCGCGCAGCAGCGCACGGCGGTGTGGGCCACCAAGGCCCTTGGCTACTCCCAGGCGGAAACGGCACGGGCGATGCGGAAGAAGCCGGGCACCGTCGCCACCCACGTGGCGCGCGCGGTGGTGGCCCTGCGGGCCGCGCTCGCCGCGGTCGTCGTCCGTGTCGTCGGCGCGCGCCGGTCCGCTCCTCGCCGACGCAGGCTGCGCCGGGAGCGCCGCCGGGGCGCCGCGCCAGGGCCGCCGCACCAGGGGAGCCCCCCACGGCGGGCCCCGGCCGTCGGGCGGCGCCGCTAGCGAACCTGCCGGACCGCCACCGCGTTGTACGGGGTCGTGGGCGTGGGGACGTCGGTGAAGCGGGAGTTGGGCAGGTACAGGCGGTCGCCGTACGCGGCGACGGTGGTGGGGACGCGGAAGCGCGGGTCGGTGATCCGTGCGACGGCGGTGCCGCGCAGGCCCGTGGCGTCCAGGTGGAACACGTCCACGGCGTTCTGCACCTGCTGGACGACGTACAGCGTCCGGCCGAGGAGGAGGGCGCCGTCGCCGTCGGGGAGCTTGCTGGCGCCGAGGTCGACCCGGCGGGCGTCGCCGGTGCGCGGGTCGACGCGGTAGAGGCTGCCGCCGTGGGCGTGGACGTTGATGACGAGCAGTCCGCGGCCGTCGGGGGTGCCCGAAAGGCCGTTGGTGGTGAAGCCGTCGGCGGGGGCCTGCACCCACTCGCCCGTCAGGGGAAGCGTCACCACGTCCCGGGGGGCGGGCAGCTCGCCGCGGGGGCCGAGCGGCAGGCCGTAGAGCTGTCGCTGGGTGGAGTCGGTGAACCAGGCGGCACGGGGCGTGAGCACCACGTCGTTGACGACGGAGGCGGCCGTGCCGACCTCGTAGCTGGCGAGGACGCGGCCGCTGCGGCCCTCCACGACGCGCAGCTGGCGGGAGCCGCCACCGGCGATGAAAAGCCGGCCGCGCCGGTCGCTCTTCAGGCCGATGCTCATCGCGTCCGTGCCGGTGGCGATCCTCTCGCCGCGCCCGGTGGCGAGGCTCGCGCGGTACAAGTCCCCGCCGCCCAGCGAGCCGAACCAGGCGTAAGGCCCGGGCCCGATGGTGATCCCCTCGGGCCGGAAGCCGTCGGGAAGGGGGAACTCCGTGGGCCAGGAGCCGCGCCCGGACTCGGCGCGGGCCGTGCTCGCGAGCGGCCCGAGGGCCGCGAGCGCGCCGAGGGCGGCGCCCGCGCCGAGGACGCTTCTGCGGGAGGCGGAGGGAGCGGAGACGCGAGCTGCCATGGGGCACGACCTTCTGTCGACGGATCCGGCGGGCTCACGCCATCACAGCCGACGCCGTGAGCCCCGCTCGACTCGTTTGTGGCCGGATGGCGACACCGCGGCGGCGCGGGGGAGCACCGGAGCGGGGAGGAACTGCCGGATCTTCCGGAAGGGCGGTCGTGCGAATTGGCTGAAAACGCCCGCGTGCGGTCAGCCGAGGATCGGGGGCCGGTCCGGGGGCGCTCGACGCGGCGTCCCAAGGGGCGTTCAACGCGGCGTCCCGGGGGGCGTTCGACGCGGCGTCCCGAGGGGGTTCAACGCGGCGTGCCGACGGTGGACTTGACCGTACACGGTCTTGTCCTGGCGCCTCGTTCCCCCAAGGATGCGCATGACAAAACCGAAGCACCTTCGGTCACACAGTCATCAGATCGGTCACACAGTCATCAGAGGGGACCCCCACATGAACAAGCCTCTCGTCGGTGCCGTCTTCACCGCGCTGCTCCTGGGCGCGACGGCGATACCCGCGGCCGCCGTCAGCGACGAGGCGCCGTCGTCCGACAAGCGGGCGGCGGCCGCGCGGCCCGCCGCGGCCACCCAGGCCAAGGCGAAGGTCAAGGCGAAGGCCGTGACCTTCGCCGGGACCGTGGCGCTGAGCAACTGCTCCGGCTCCGTCGTGCGCGTGCCCAGCTCGCAGCCCGGCGACCGCGCGCTCGTGCTGTCCAACGGCCACTGCCTGGAGACCGGCTTCCCCGGCCCCGGCCAGGTCATCGTCGACCGGCCATCCACCCGCAGCTTCACCCTCCTGAACGCCAGCGGCGGCAGCCTCGGCACCGTCCGCGCCAGCAAGATCGCGTACGGCACGATGACCGACACCGACGTCTCGCTGTACGAACTGACCAGCACCTACAGCGACATCGAGAGCCGCTACGGCATCAAGGCCCTCGACCTCGACGCCGCGCACCCGCAGGCGGGCCGGGCCATCACGGTCGCGTCCGGGTACTGGAAGCGGATGTACAAGTGCAGCGTCGACGGCTTCGCCTACCGCCTCAAGGAGGGCCGCTGGACCTGGAAGGACTCGCTCCGCTACACCCAGCCCTGCCAGGTCATCGGCGGCACCTCAGGATCACCGGTGATCGACGACGCCACCGGCAAGGTCGTCGCCGTCAACAACACCATCAACGAGAGCGGCCAGCGCTGCACCGACAACAACCCGTGCGAGGTCGACCAGAACGGCAACGTCACCGTCCGCCCCAACATCGGCTACGCGCAGCAGACGTACATCGTCGTCCCCTGCGTCGGCACCGGCAACAAGATCGACCTGAGCCGTCCGGGCTGCACGCTGCCCAAGCCCGCGGCGGAGAAGCACCGCGCGCCCGCTCCCGGCCCCCGCGTCCCGGCGGTGAACGCCCGCTAGCCGGGCCGCCCGGAGTCCCGTGTTCCGTACCGGTCGCACGGGCCAACCCAACTCACTCCAGGACTAGTTGAACGAAAAAGAGCAAGGGCTCCCGGAACCTGAGCGTTCCGGGAGCCCTCTTCTGTGGCGCACGTCTGTTCTGCACCCCGGCACCACGAGCACCTCGCTCATCGACTTCAGGGGGAACATTGCGTCAACAGGCCAGAAGAACCTCCGCGGCCATGGTGGCCACGGCGGCCATGGCGGTCCTGGCGGCGGGCATGACCAGCCCGGCGTCGGCCGACGCGGACCGCGCGGCTCCGCGAGGAGACCGGCAGAAAACGGCACGGGGAACCGAATCGCCGCAAGGCCCCTCCGCGTTCACCGGGACCCGGCACACCCTCACGCTGATCACCGGCGACCGCGTCACCGTGGACGCCAAAGGCCGCGTCACCGGCTTCAAGGCGGCCAAGGGCCGCGAGCACATCCCCGTACGGACCCGGACGGTCAAGGGCGGGCACACCCTGGTCCTGCCGTACGACGCCCAGCGTCTGATCCGGCGGGGCAAGGTCGACCAACGACTGTTCGACGTCACCGAGTTGAGCAAGAAGCGCAACCGCACGGCCCAGAAGAAGGGCCTGAAGCTGATCGTCGGCTACAAGGGAGCCGGGAGCTCCGCCAAGGCCGACGTGCGCGCGGCCGGAGACACGACGGTCCGCAGAAGCCTGCGGACGCTGAACGCCGACGCCGTCACCACCCCGCGCGAGGACGCGGCGGACCTGTGGCGGAGGCTCAGCTCGGCGCCCGACGTCAGCCACCTGTGGCTCGACGGCACCCGGGAGGTGACCCTCGACAAGAGCGTCGCGCAGATCGGCGCCCCGAAGGCGTGGGAGGCGGGCTTCGACGGCGCGGGCACGAAGATCGCCGTCCTGGACACGGGCGTCGACGGCACGCACCAGGACCTGAAGGGCAAGGTCGCCGCCGAGAAGAACTTCACGTCGTCGCCGGACGCCAAGGACCGCTTCGGCCACGGCACGCACGTCGCCTCGATCGCGGCGGGCACGGGAGCGAAGTCCGGCGGCACGTTCAAGGGCGTCGCCCCCAAGGCCACCCTGCTCAGCGGGAAGGTCCTGGACGACGGGGGTGGCGGTGAGGACTCCGGCATCGTCGCGGGCATGGAGTGGGCGGCCGCGCAGGGCGCCGACGTCGTCAACCTCAGCCTCGGCGGCGGCGACGAGCCCGGCGTCGACCCGCTGGAGGCGGCCGTCAACCGCCTCGCCAAGGACAAGGGCGTCCTCTTCGCGATCTCGGCGGGCAACTCGGGCCCCGACTCCCGTTCGGTGGGCTCGCCCGGCAGCGCGGACGCCGCGCTCACCGTCGGCGCCGTCGACGACAGCGACAAGCTCGCCGACTTCTCCAGCCGGGGCCCGCGCGTCGGGGACGGCGCGATCAAGCCGGACGTGACGGCTCCCGGCGTGGACATCACGGCGGCGGCAGCGCCCGGCAGCGTCATCGAGAGGGAAGTCGGGCAGAAGCCCGAGGGCTATCTGACGATCTCCGGTACGTCGATGGCGGCGCCGCACGTCGCGGGCGCGGCGGCGCTGCTCAAGCAGCAGCACCCGGGGTGGAAGTCGGCGGAGCTGAAGGCGGCGCTCACCGGCTCCACGAAGGACGGCGGCTCCACGGTGTTCGAGCAGGGCTCGGGCCGCGTCGCCGTGGACCGGGCGATCGGGCAGAGCGTGGTGGCGGACCCCGTGTCCATGAACTTCGGCAGGCAGCAGTGGCCGCACGCCGACGACAAGCCGGTCACGAAGAAGCTCACGTACCGCAACCTCGGCAAGGACGACGTCACCCTCGACCTGTCGGTGACGGCCCTGGACCCGAAGGGCAAGCCGGCCCCCGAGGGCCTGTTCGGCCTCGGCGCCAAGGAGGTCAAGGTCCCGGCGGGCGGCACCGCCTCCGTCGCCCTGACGGCCGACACCCGCGTCGGCGGTGACGTCGACGGCGTGTACTCCGCGTACGTGGTGGCCAAGAGCGGCGAGCGCACGGTGCGCACGGCCGTGGCCGTGGAGCGCGAGGTCGAGTCGTACGACGTGACGCTGAAGACGCTCGGGCGCGACGGGCGGGCCACCGGCTCGTACACGACGTGGATGCAGGCCCTCACGGGCGCCGCGGCGGGCCTGAACCTGGATCCGCACGACGCCTCCGGCACCGTCAAGGTCCGCGTCCCCAAGGGTACGTACCTGGTGGACACGTCCGTCTACGTCGACCCGCAGAACGCGGGCAAGGGCACCGACTGGCTGGTCCAGCCGGAGCTCACCGTAGCCAAGAAGACGACGGTGACGCTGGACGCCCGCAAGGCCAAGCCCGTCGACATCACGGTTCCGCACGCGGGCGCCAAGGCGCTGTCGGGGGATGCGCGGTACCTGTACGCGGGCAACGAGAGCAGCGCCATGGGCCCCGACACCTTCAAGGGCCTGCGCACGGCGCACCTGGGTCCCGAGGTGCCCAGCGGTCTCGCGCAGCAGTGGCTCGGCACCTGGGTGAAGGGCGTGGACACGCAGGTGGACATCATGTCCGGCGGGCCCGTGAAGAAGCTCGCCACCGGCTACACCCAGCACTTCAAGACTGGTGACTTCGCCACGGTGAAGGTCGGCATGGGCGCGTCGGCGCCCGGCCGCAAGGGCAGCCTGTCCGTCGCCGGGTACCTGCCGGAGGCGGGCGGTATCTCCCGGATCATCGAACCGCAGTCGCTGCCGCGCACGCGGACCCTCCAGGTGTCCGCGCTCGGCAAGACGCAGTGGGGCCTCGACTTCGCGCAGGCGCAGAGCGACGACAGCGACATCGAGGCCTGGTACCGCATGGCGGAGCCGAAGACCTTCAAGGCGGGCAAGACCTACGCGAAGACGTTCAACACCGGCGTCTTCGGCCCGCTCGTCGACAAGGAGAACGGCATCTTCCGCGAGGGCGACGAGCTGGGCGGACGCCTGCCGATCCTCGCCGACGGCGCCGGGCACGAGGGCTTCTCCGAGTACACCGCGGCCAGCAAGTCGGTCCTCTACCGGAACGGTACGAAGATCGCCGAGAACGGTGACCCGGTGACCGGCGCGGAAACCTTCAAGGTCCCGGCGGAGGACGCCGCGTACAAGCTCGAGGCGACCGCGCTCCGCGCCCCGAAGGCGGGGACCGCGACCACGCGGGTGGACGCGAGCTGGACCTTCCGCTCGAAGAAGACCGCGGACAAGACCGCGCTTCCCGTCTCCACCGTCCGGTTCGGCCCGAAGCTGGACCTGGCCAGCACGGCCCCGGCGGGCGCGCGGCAGACCTTCCCCGTGACGGTGAAGGGCGCGGCGGCGGGCGCCAACCTCAAGTCCCTGACCGTGCAGGTGAGTTACGACAACGGCCGGGAGTGGACCAAGCTCGTGGTGACGGACGGCAAGGTCACCGTCAAGAACCCGGCCCGGGGCAAGGGCATCTCGTTCAAGGCCAGCGTCACGGACAAGCAGGACAACAAGTCCACGGTGACGCTGTACGACGCGTACTACGGCAAGTGATCACCTAGGCGCGTACTACGGCAAGTGATCACCTAGCGGAAGGGCCCGCCGGAACCGATGGTCTCCGGCGGGCCTCTCCTTTTGTCGGTCAGCTGGTGTGCCACTGCTGGTGGCCGGCGCCCGAGCAGTCCTTGAGCACGACGGCGGCTCCCTGCCACCAGTTCGCCTCGGCGATGGTCAGACACCGGTGGTTGAGGTCGCTGTGCAGCTCGGTGCCGTTCCAGTGCCAGCCCTGCCGGGGCAGCCCGGCGCAGCCGAACACCTGGATCGCCGCCCCGTTGTCGCCGTTGTCGATGGCCGGTTCGAGGCACTTGCCGCTGAGGTCGCTGCGCAGCTGGGTGCCGCTCTGCGTCCAGCGCCGGCTGGGCGAGCCGTCGCAGTCGTACGTCTGCACCGAAGCGCCGTCACCGGTGTTGAGATGGGCGACGTTGAGGCATCTGTTGTTGAAGTTGGAGACGATCTGCGAACCGGCGGCCGCCTTGGTCTTCCGCTCGCCGTCCGTGTCGGCGGACGCCGCCGACGAGACGGAGACGAAGCTGATCACCAGGCCGGCCGCCGCGAGCAATCCCGCTGACTGATACGTCTTGCGCATGGTCTCCCCCTCGGGAACATGTGCACGGATATGCCGCGCCTGAGGATGCTCCCGGCCGTGTGGCCCCGCAAGGCATCGTCCCGATCAGCGGAACCAGCGGCCCCTCTCTGGCCGACTGTCACCGTGCCCCCGGCCGGAAGCGGACACCCGGCGGCGCCGGGCGGGCCCACTGCCGTCGTATGGCGCCCCTCTTGCGGACACGGGGGCGGCCTATGGGTAAGGTAAAGCCGACTTTACTAGCCATTTACCCCCACATGGTCAATATCGGCAGGAGACAGAGGATGCCTCACCCCATACGCTCGGGTCGTGTCGCGGTACTGGCCGCGGCCTCGCTGCTCGCGGTCCCGGTCCTCGCCGGATGCAGCGGCGGGTCCGATGGTGAGGGCGGCGGCGAGCGCAAGACGTCGGCGACCCCCGACGCCGCCGCGAGCCAGGGCGGCGCCGCGTCCGCGCTGCCCGCGGCCCTGACCGGCCAGCGGCTCTCCTGGGGCTCCTGCCCCGCGCCGTCCGCCGCCCAGGGCACCGCGAAGGCGCCCGGCAAGGCCTGGCAGTGCGCCACCATGAAGGCGCCCCTCGACTACGCCAAGCCCAAGGGCGAGACCGTCGAGGTGGCCCTCATCCGCAAGAAGGCCACCGGTGGGGACGGGCGCGTCGGCTCCCTCGTCTACAACTTCGGCGGCCCGGGCGCCTCCGGCGTCGCCACCCTGCCGCAGGCCGCCGAGGACTACACCAAGCTCAACGCCGCCTACGACCTGGTCAGCTTCGACCCGCGCGGCGTCGGCAACACCACGCCCGTGAAGTGCCTGGACGACAAGACCCTCGACAACGACCCGGGCAGCGGCGACACCCTCAAGGACATCAAGCGGTTCACGCGGGCCTGCGAGAAGAACTCCGCCAAGGTCCTGCCCCACGTCTCCACCGCCACCACCGCGCGCGACATGGACCTGCTGCGCCACGTGCTCGGCGACAAGAAGCTGAACTACTTCGGCATCTCGTACGGCACCGAACTCGGCGGCGTCTACGCGCACCTGTTCCCCAAGAACGTCGGCCGCACCGTCTTCGACGCGGTCGTCGACCCGAGCCAGGACGAGGTCGCGGAGAGCCTCGCCCAGGCCAAGGCCTTCCAGAAGGCGCTCGGCTCCGCGATGGACTACTGCGTCGAGGAGTACGGCGAGGAGTGCCCCACGGGGAAGAACGCCACCGAGGGCAACCGGCGGATCAACGCCATGCTGGCGAAGCTCGACAAGAAGCCCGCGCCCACCGAGAGCGGCCGCGAGCTCACCAAGGACCTCGCCCTGACCGGCATCGGCGCCACGCTGTACGGCGGCGAAGAGGGCTGGGAAGCCCTGACGCAGAGCCTCGGCGAGACGATGGCGGACGGCACCGGCAACAACCTGCTGATGCTCGCCGACTCCTACAACGGCCGTGACGACAAGGGCCGTTACAGCAACATGCACGCCGCGAACGCGGCCATCGGCTGCGCCGACACCCGCAGCCGCCACACCCAGGCCGACGTGGACGCCCAGCGGCCCGCGTTCGAGAAGGCCTCGCCGGTCTTCGGACCCGAGATGGTGGAGGGCATGCTCGGCTGTTCGCAGTGGCCGGTGCGCGGCTCGGCGGACAAGCCCCAGGTGGCGGCGGAGGGCGCAGGACCGATCGTGGTCGTCGGCAACACCGGGGACCCGGCCACGCCCGTCGAGGGCGCGCGGCGCATGGCCGAGGGCCTCGGCAAGGACGTGGGCGTCACCCTGACCGTCGACGGCGAGGGCCACGGCACGTACGGCGAGAACCGCTGCGCCACCAAGAAGATCGACACGTTCCTGATCGACGGCAAGGTCCCGGCCGACGGGACAGTCTGCTCGTAACGGAGCCGTCCGCGAGCGGTGAGCGGCGGGCCCGCCGGGACCTGCGGTCTCCGGCGGGCTTTCGCCTGAGGGGAGCCGGGCCGCCGGTCCCGGCGCCGCGGGCGGTCAGTCGGCGTCGAAGAAGTCACGCGCGAGCTTGACCACGCCGGTGGGGTCCCCGAACCAGTCCATGTGGCCCTCGCCGTCGATCTCGACGAGGCGGGCGCCGGGGATCGCCGCGGCCAGCTGCCGCGACGCCTCCATGGAGACCAAGTTGTCCGCGCCCATGCCGACGACCAGGGTGGGGGCCGTGATCTTGGGGAGGAGGCCGCGGATGTCCATGCGCGCGCTGAGGTCGATCTGGCGGCCGATGCCGGGCGGCGGCCAGTCGTTGGAGAGCGTCCGCTCGAGCCCGTCGTGCCCGAACAGGTCCAGGGTGGCGGCGCTGAAGCCGGTGAGCGTGGAGAACCGCTTGAACAGCTCGCGGTCGGTGTCGAGGAGCTTGCGCCACGTCTCGAAGTAGAAGCGGTCCCGCGCGCCGCCGGAGTGCGACCAGCCCCCGACCAGGACGAGGCGCCGCACCAGGTCGGGGTGGGCCGCCGCCGCGGCCGCCGCGGCGACCGCGCCCAGGGAGAAGCCGAGCATGTCGACCGGGCCCTTGACCGCGGCCCGCGTTGCCGCGACGACCTGGTCGGAGATGAGCTCGACGGTCAGGTCGGAGCCGTCGTCGGTGGTCTGTCCGCTGCCGCTGAAGTTGGGCCGCACGACGGTGCGGTCGCGGGTGAAGCGGCCCACCACATTGCCGAAGACCGACTGCGCGTCGCCGCCGGTGCCGTGGACGAGCACCAGGCCGGGCCCGTGGCCGTCGACTTCGTAGTGGACTCGGGTGTCGTGTATCGAGGTGTAGGGCATGAGGCTCACCGCTCACTTGGTTGGGGTGGGTCGAATGAGGTGACGTGCAGGGAGTGACGTGCCGGGGGTGGCGGCCGGGGCCTTTACGGGCGGCCCGCGCGCAGGGAGGCGTCCAAGGTGCTCATGAGGAGCGCGACGCGGCTCTTGCCGGCCGGCGCGTGCGGGTACCGGCTCAGGACGTCGATGAGGACCGGTGTCGCGCGTCGGCGCACGCGGTCGAGCTCTTCGAGGCCGACGTCGGGGTCGTCACCCGCGGTCAGTTCGGCGACGCGCGCCGCGCACGCGGCGGCGCGCAGGATGTGGCCGACCTGGGTGGCCCGCGCGATCGGATGCAGATACGCGGCGGCCGCGGCGTCACCGGCGGCGCGCGCGGCGAGACGCCCGGCCTCGGTGGCCGCCTCCTTCGCCGCGCGGTGCGCGTCCAGGGCCGTGACGCGCTGCGCCATGGTCCTGTTCGCGCCGTCCGCGAACGCCCGGGCGGCGTCAACGGCCGCGCGGGGCCGGGGGTCGCCTGGGTTGGCGTCCTCGTACACCGGCAGGACTTCCTGGGCGCTCTCCACCGCGAAGCGCGCCACGGCGCGCAACTCGTCCATGGTCAACTCGAAGTCACCGGCCGCGATCGTCACGCCGCCGATCCTGCCACGGGCGGCGCGCCCGGCGCCCGCGATCCTAAGCCCGCTCCGCGGGCCCGGCCCTCCCGGCCGCCCGTTCGCCCGCCGTGGGTTCCGCGGGTTCCGCGGCGGCGCCTCGTGCGGTCGCGGTGGGGGCGAGGCCACCGGCTGGGTGCAGTTTCGCGCGGATCTTCTCCACGCAGGACCGGACCGTGCGCCGCGAGAGGGAGAGCCGGTGGGCGATCTCTTTGTCTCCCAGCCCTTGGGCCAGGTAGCGCAGGATGGCCTCTTCGCGAGGCGTGAGCGCGTCGAGGACGTGTTGGTCCTTCCCTGGTTGGTCCTCCCCTGCTTGGTCCTTCCCTGCTTGGTCGCGCGTCGCCGCCGGGGCCGGTCGGCGGGTCGGAGCGGTGGCTTCCGGTTCCCGCATCCAGGCCAGCAGTTCGCGCCGGTCTTCCTCGATCTCCTCCGGGGGCGGCGGCGTGCCGTGTTCCTCCGCTGTCCGACGCAACAGGGAGGCGAGGGCGCTGCCGGACGCCTCGTCCTCGGCGGCGGGCGCGGTGTCCTCCGTCGAGTCGTCCCGGGCGTGGATGCCGTCGCCTGGTCCGGTGCCGGGCCTGCTCCGCTGCGGCGGCCCTCCGGCCACCGCTGCGTACTTCGTGAGCCGCCGCATCGCCGCCGTCGCGCTCTCGACCTCCGCCTCCAGCTCGGCCACGCGCCGCCCGAGCGCCGCGACCTGCTTCTCCAGTTCGAGGATGCGTCTGATGCCAGCCAGCGGAATGCCCACGTCCTGCGACAACTCCTGGACCTTGCGGAGCAGTTCGATGTCACGGGCCGAATAGCGGCGGCCGCGCCCGGCCGTGCGGGCCGGGGAGACCAGGCCCAGACGGTCGTACTGGCGCAGCGTCTGCGGGTGCAGACCGGCGAGCTGCGCGGCCACCGAGATGACGTAGACCGGGGCGTCCGCGGTCCGCTCGTCGGCGTGGGGGTCCCGGTCGCTCATGCTCCCCTCCTCTCCGCTTCTTCGTCGTCGAACCGCGCGGGGCGTCCGCCGCTCAGCGGAAACGGCAGGTGCGGCCCCACTTCCTGTTCCAAGGTCTTCCGTGCGTAATACAGGTGTACCCGTACGGTTCCCGGGCTCATCCCCAGCACCTCGCCGATCTCGTCCCGGGGCATAAGGAGCAGCCAGGCCATGGTCGCCACCTCGCGGCGTTTGGGGGGCATGCGCTTGACAACGTCCGCGCACTTCTCCAGCGCGAGGCGCGCGAGCGCGGTCCGCTCGGGGTTCGCCGCCGGTGACTCGTACAGCGCGCACAGTTGCGGGCTCACCGCGTGGAAGCGGCCCTGGCGCCGCAGTTCGTCGATCCGCTGGTTGCGGCACACGTGCCACAGCCAGCCCCGCTGGCGCTCCACGTCCCACGAGGCGATCCTCTCCCAGTTCTCGATCGCCGCCCTGAAGGCGCTCATCACGAGATCCCGGCCGGAGGACACGCCGACCCCCGACCCCTCGGGGAGGCCGGAGGCGAGCCGGCGCAAGGGCTCGTAGCACGCGTCGAAGAGGGCCGTCACCCGGGCCTGGTCCGCGGCGCTCAGCCGCCGTCCGGCCACGGGTCACCGCCTTCGGCGCGGCCGCGGCACACAGCCGCCGACCCGGATGCGCATGCCCGGCCCTCCTAAGCCCCGCTCCTGCTCGACGACGCTCCCCGGAGGGGCCAGTTGGAGCACCGCCAGCAAGGTGCGGCGTCGTTGCCACTCACCCACCACCACCCCGATCAACACCAGGGCTCCCAGGGCTGGGAGCGCGATCCACGGCAGGCCCCCCATGGCGACGACCGGCACGAGCGGCGCCAGGCCGAGGACGGGCAGCAGCTGTTGCTTCTTCACACCGAGATGTCGAACGGCACTGCCAAGACGTTAAAACCGCCTCGGCGGTGCCGTCTACGAGGCGTCAGCTCCAGGAGGCCCCGCCGGACACCGCCCCCGCCGGACACCGCCCCTGGCGCCCCCGGCGCGCGCCGGGGGCGCGCGGCGCGGAAAACGCGGTGCGGGCCCGGCCACGGCTTGCTAGCGTCCCCGGCATGAAGCGCGCCGCGATGACGACGACGCCGGAGACCGTCCCGGCGCGCTGACCGATGTCTTGACGCGAAGCCCCGGGGCGAGTGCCCCGGGGCTTCGTCCTGTGGTCACCCGTCCCTCGTCCACGAGGAGACCACCATGCCCGACCACCGCGCGCTCGGCCGTGAACTGGACCTGTTCGACACCGACCCGCTCATCGGCTCGGGACTGCCGTACTGGCTGCCCGACGGCGCGATCGTCCGGCACACCCTGGAGGAGTACATCCGCGACGCCGAGCGCCGCGCGGGCTACCAGCACGTGTACTCGCCGGTGCTCGGCAAGCGCGAGCTGTACGAGATCTCCGGGCACTGGGAGCACTACAGCGACGACATGTTCCCCCCGATGGACCTCGGCGGCGAACAGGTCGTGCTGCGGCCGAGCCTGTGCCCGCACCACGCGGTGATCTACCGCTCCCGCCCCCACAGCTACCGCGACCTGCCGCTGCGCATGGCCGAACTCGGCGGCATGCACCGCTCGGAACTCTCAGGCGTCCTGGGCGGGCTGACCCGGGTGCGCGCCATCCAGCTCAACGACGCGCACGTCTTCTGCACCCTGGACCAGGTCGCCGACGAGGCGTCCGCGGCCCTCGCCATGATCCGCCGGGCGTACGCAGCGCTCGGCGTCACCCCGGCCCGCTACCGCCTCTCCCTTCCCGGCCCCGGCGGCAAGTACGTGGCCGCACCGGACCAGTGGCGGCGGTCCGCCGCCCTGCTCACTGACGTGCTCGACCGCTCCGGCCTTCCCTACGAGGCCGCCGAGGGGGAGGCCGCGTTCTACGGCCCCAAGATCGACGTCCAGGTCGCCGACAGCGCGGGCCGCGAGTCCACCCTGTCCACCGTGCAGATCGACTTCCACCAGCCCGAGCGGTTCGGCCTGCGCTACATCGGCCCGGACGGCGCCAAGCACCGCCCCGTCATGGTCCACCGCAGCGTCATCGGCAGCGTGGAGCGAGCCGTCGCCCACCTCATCGAGCAGCACGGCGGCGCCTTCCCGCCCTGGCTCGCCCCCACCCAGCTGGCGCTCCTGCTCCTCACCGACGCCGAACTGCCAAGCGCCCGCGCGCTCGCCGACCGCTGCGCCGAACAGGGCCTGCGCGCCGAGGTGGCGGGCCCGGAACGCGGCAGCCTCGGCGCCCGCGTGCGCGCGGCCCGCCTGGTTCCGTACCAGGGCGTCATCGGCCCCAAGGAGGCCGCCGACGACCTCCTCGCCCTGCGGCTGCGGGACGGCCGCCGGTTCGACGCGCGGCCGCAGGGCGAGGTGCTGACCCGTATCAGCGCCCTCGTCCGGGCCCGTGGAACCGGCCTGTGGGACGAGGCGGCCTCCTGACCCCGGGGCGGGCTGTCGCCCACCGCTCGCGCTCCCCTACAGTGCGTGATGCCCGCACGCGTCCGCCCGCGCCGACGTGCAGCCGCCGAACAGGAGCAGCCCCGTGGCCACCCACGCCCGCCCAGGCCCGTCCCCGACGGGCCGCCGGGTCCCCGAACTCGACCCCGCCGTCGTCCAGCGCTGGCAGGCCGGGGGAGGGCAGCTCGTCGAGCTGTTCGCGCAGGCGCGCGAACAGCTCGGCGGCGTCGCCGCGTTGCGGCTCGGACCGCGCCCGACGGTCCTGGTCACCGAGCCCGAGGCGGTGCAGCACGTGCTCGCGCTCCACCCCGACCGGTACGTGAAGCGCTCGCACCGCGCCCGCCTGCTGATCGGCGACGGCCTGCTTGCCGCGACGGGCGAGGCCTGGCAGCGGCAACGCAAGCTGCTGCAGTCCCAGTTCACA
Organism: Streptomyces sp. NPDC043996; assembly: GCF_056435225.1. NCBI lineage: Bacteria > Bacillati > Actinomycetota > Actinomycetes > Kitasatosporales > Streptomycetaceae > Streptomyces > Streptomyces sp. NPDC043996. The sequence goes on from NZ_JBWKEY010000011.1 coordinate 122,369, forward strand.
GGCCGGGGCATGCGCCGCTACGAGGAGCGGATCAGCGCGGCCGCACGGACCGCCGCGGACCGCTGGGCCGCGTACGCCCGCACCGGAGAGGTGTTCGACGTCGGCGAGGAGATGCGCCGCTTCGCCCTGGACACCATCTGGCGCTCCCTGACCGGGCACCCCCTCGACCCCGAGGCGGAGCGCGAACTGACCGCCGTGCCCGCCGTGGTGGCCGCGCTGCCCAGCCTGCCCGCCGACGGCGCCGCCCCCGAGGGGGCCGTCGCCGCCGACCTGGCGCGCGTCGACGCGGTGGCGAGCCGCGCCATCGCCGCCGCCCGTGACGGCGCGCCCGGCCCCGAAGGGCCGGGCCTGCTGCACATCCTGATCGAGGCCGCGGGCACGCGCCCCGAGTACACCGACCGGCTGATCCGCGACGAGCTCGTCACCCTCCTCGTCGCCGGTCACGAGACCACCGCCACCACCCTGACCTGGCTCTACCTCCTCCTTGACCGTAACCCCGAAGCGGGCGAGCGGGCCCTGACCGCGGGCGCCGACGGCACCCCGGAGCGGCGGCGGGCCGTGCAGGCACTCGTCCATGAAACGCTGCGCTTCTACCCGTCGGCCTGGATACTGCCGCGCTGCGCGACCGAGGCCGACGTCGTCGCGGGACACGAGATCGAGGCCGATACCGACGTCCTGGTCTGCCCCTACCTCACCCACCGCGACCCCGGACTCTGGGAGGCCCCCGAGCGGTTCGACCCGGAGCGCTTCACCACCCCCGGGCGGCGCCCCACCCACCCCGGGAGCTACTTCCCCTTCGGCCTGGGCGCCCGCGCCTGCCTGGGCCTGCAGTTCGCCCTGCGGGAGTCGACCGTCCTGCTGGAGCGCCTGCTGCCCGCCCACACCCCGCGCTTCCACTCCGTTCCGGACAAGGCCGCCTACAGCATCACCGTCCGCCCGGACGGCCCGACTCCCGCGTCGCTGGACTAGGGCCCGGCGGTGACGTGGGCGACGGCGGCGGAGAGCTGTTCCTGGGTCGCCTCGGGCAGCGAGCCGCCCTGGACGGAGTCCATCAACTGCTGGGCGGTCGTGTGCAGTTTGATGTTGGTGTTCTGCGAGGTCATCACCAGCACGTCCCACGCCTGCGCCTCGCTGAGCGTGAAGACGGCCATCAGGATGCCGCGGGCGATGTCGATGGGCCCCCGGGTCCGCATCGCCCGCCGCAACTGCACGAGTTCGACGCGCGGGTCCGCCGCCTCGTCGCCTTCGCCCTGGTCGCGGGGGTCGTCCAGGGTGAAGAGCGACAGGGTGTCGGAGAGCGTGAAGACGCGCGCGGCGGCCGGGCTGATCCCGCATATCGTGGCCGTCTTGCCCTCGCCCAAGGCTTGCTGACGGATCGTCAATAGGGTGTTGAGCCCGCAGCAGTCACAGAATCCGACGCCGCTGAGGTCCACGTCGACGCCCTGCGCGGAGCGCGTGAGCGCCGCGCGCAGGGACTGGCGCAGTTGTCGGTCGGTGACGAGGTCGAGGGTGCCGCACACCGCGACCGTGACCCGGGCGCCCTCGGGCCGCGTGGCGACCGTCAGCTCGGACAGCCGTACCTCGCCCGGGGGTTCGGCGAGGTGGGGGCGGCCGTGGGCCGCCGAGACTGCTGACTGTGCCGCTTCCGGCATGGCCCTCTCCCTGGACATCGCCCGCGTGGTCACCGCCGCCACCAGACTCCCCATCCCGCCGACCCCTGTCAACAGATGCATGAAAATGGGTTCATGTATTTCGGTGCCTGAACGAGAGGGCATAGAATCGCGTCATGGGAGGAGTGCCGGATCCCCACTCGGGATGGACGTTCATCACCAACCACGCGCGGGTGCTCGCCGCCATCGCGGACAACCAGAACGCGCGGGTCCGCGACATCGCCGCGCACTGCAGACTCACCGAACGCGCCGTCCTGAAGATCATTTCCGATCTGGAGCGGAGCGGGTATCTGTCCCACACCCGCGAGGGGCGGAGCAACACCTACCAGATCGCGCCGGGCACCATCCTGCGCCACCCCGCCGAAGCCGGACTCAGCGTGGCCTCGCTGCTCGCCCTGCTCGTGCAGGTCGACACCCACCACCCCGTCGGGCCCTCCACCGACGGCGCCCACGCGAGCGGGGACGGGTCGGCACCGTAGGCGGTGCCGACGGGGGCGACACACTCGCTTTCGGCCAACGTGCAACATCACCCCATCGGGTGACAGCAGTCCCGATCACCCTCTGCGAGCCTGATCGACATCCCTATCCACACCCAGGGGGCCGCTCGCGGAGCGGCCACTAAGGGGGCAGGCCGCGTGGGAACGACGAGGACGCTGCAGCAGATCATCCCCCGGCACGACCCGTCGTTCGCGCCCTGGGCGGCACGCCTGGGCATCGGCCGGGACGACCACGTGTACGTGGCGAGCTCGGCCTTCCCGGCCAGCGTCGTCCTGCGACTCGCCCCGGACGGCACGACGCGGCGCGTGGGCAAGGTGGGGAACTCGCTCCTCGCCGTGACGGCCAACAGGGCGGGCGTGATCGCGACCGCGGAACACCACTTCAACCACCGGGTGGCGTTCTGGGACGCGGACTTCCGGCCCCTCGGCTCCTTCGACGAGTTCACCGTCAACGACACGGACGGCTACTTCGCCCCGCCCGCCGTGGAAGCGGGCCCCTCCGGCGACTTCTACGCGATGGACCAGCACGCCCTGCGCGTGCTGCGCCTGAACCCGGACGGCGTGCTCGACACCATCGACCTGAAGCGCCTGAGCGGCGACCCCAAGGACCGCAGACAGACGGTCGGGCTGCGCGTCGCGGAGGAGCGGGAACTGCTCGTCACCGCGTGGCAGTCCGGCGTGATCCGGATGTGCGCGTTCGACGGGACACCCGTGGGAAACCCCGTGCGGGCCAAGCCCGTCGGCTTCGTCCTCAGCGGCTACGACGTCTCCGACGACGGCCACCTCTACGTCCTGACCGGCGGCCGCGAGGTCCAGGTCTACGACCTGAACGGGAACAGGACCGGCACCCGCGTCCTCGACCTGCCCGACACCGACCACGACGTGACGGACCTCCGGGTCCGCGGCGGGGAGTTCCTCGTCCGGCGGTCGGACCAGGTGACCCCGTCCGTGCGCCGCGACCACGAGACGCTGTTCGAGCGCTACGACCTGAACAGCGGGGCACTGATCGGCCGCGCCTTCGCCGACGTCGAGCGGCTGACGGTGACGTACGACGCGGACGTCTGGACGGCAGGGGCGCGCATGCCCCTGACCCTCACCCACGATCCGGGACGCTGGGCGAGCAGGCCCCGCCTGAAGGTGTGGCTGCGGCCCCTCGGCGTACCGGAATTCACCGAACTCCCGCTGACCGCGGGCGCGGTCACCCCGCCCGCCGACGCCCGCGGCCTCTACCAGCTGCGCGTGACGGCCGACACCGACGGCCGGTACAGCGAGTACACCGTCGACGGCATCGTCGAGGTACGCCCCTCCGGCGCCCGCGGCACGGTGTCGATCTGGACGCCATCGAACCGCTTCCACTACGGCCGGGGCGAACCCCTCGGCAACGCCGACGGCGCGGCAGCCGACCAGATCACGGTCGCGGCCCGCGCGGCGACCGGCACCCAGCTGCCCGCTTCCGTACGCGTCCGGCTCCTGCGGGGCGGCGAGGAGATCGCCGCGCACGTCGTCACGCTGCGACCGGACGGCACCGGATCGCTGACCTTCGGCGCGGACGTCACCCGCGCCCTCGAACCCGGCCGCCACGTCCTCGACGCCGACGTGCCCGGCTTCACCGTCGCCCCACAGCACCTGGAGATCGGACCGGGCTTCGCCGAACGGCCCGGCTACCACCTCACGCAGTACGGCGACATCTACGCCCAGGGCTTCCCGGCCGACCCCCGAGCGACACAACAGACCCGACGGGCCGAAGACCTGCCCGAGTTCCGGGACATGCCGGAGACGACGAAGGCGTACGTGGCGCGGGCGCGGGCGCTCGGCATCAACCTCTTCGTGGACCGCGCCGAACCCGGCGCCTACGGCGAGGTCCTCGCCGACCAGGGCATCCACCAGGGCACAGGACCGGACCTGGTGGGGCGCCTGACGCAGGCCAAGGACGGCGTCGCCCCCGGCAAGGCGAAGGTCGAGGACCCGCGCCGCCGCGCCTTCGCCGCCTACGGCGCGTACGGCATCGAGACCCAGGCCGTCCTGCTGACGAACGACGCCTTCCTGCCGTTCCTGCCCCAGGGAACACCGAACAACTACGAACGCCGGACCCTGGCGAAGCTCGACTCCGACCTCACGGAGACCACCGAGAAGTTCCTGCCGTACGCCGCCTTCCGGGGCTGGACCTGGGCGGCCAACTGGTGGCTGTGGGCGGGCGTCATCGGCGAGGCCGCCGCGAAGGACCCGGCCGAGCGGACCGCCTACCGGCAGGCCCTGGCCCAGGCGGAGGCGGCGAACGGCGCCTGGCTGCCCGTACTGGACACCGTCAGCGACCGGACCTTCGCCCACAAACGCGAAGCCGCCGCCCACTTCCGCACCGTCCTGAAGTCCCTCATGCCGCACGGCATCGGCGCGATCACCGGCCCCTACCGCGAGCGGCAGGCCCCGCCGCAGCTCGTGTTCACCGGCGCCGACGAGGTCGACCTGCACTTCCAGGCGGAGCAGATCCAGCCACCGCAGGTCACCCGGCACATGGTCGACTTCTACCGCAGGCCGGGGCGGCCCGCGTGGGGCCACCCCGAGCTGGGCAACGACGACGGCACCGGCGGCATGATCATGCCGACGCTCCTGCAGCAGGTGATGCGCGGCGCCGACGGCACCGGCATGGTCACCGACATCGGGGCCGAGCACGGGGAGGGCCTCCACGCCCAGGACGAGCGCGCCGGAGGCAGCGGCGGCGTACCGGGCGACCCGCGCAGCGGCAGCGCCGGCAAGACCTCGGTCCTGCGCGCCCTGTTCGACCTGTGCGCCCGCCTCGGCCCCGTCACCGCCGGGGCGCGGAGCACCGACCCCGTCGCCCTCGTGGTCTCCACCCGCATGGAGCGCGTCGAGTTCAACGAAGGGCAGTACGCGGGCGTCTACTTCCAGCGGCTGTACGAGGCCTACAACGCCTGCCTGTACGCGCAGCGCCCGGCGTCCTTCGTCTGCGCCGAGGACGTCAGCGCCGACGTGCTGCGCCGCTACCAGGCGGTGCTCGTCGTCGGCCAGACCGTGGCACTCGACCCGCCGCTGGCCCAGGCCATCGCGGCCGCCGGGGTGCCGGTGTTCGCCGACGCCACCTGCCACGCCGACCGGGTCACGGGCTTCACCCGGCTCGACATCGGCTTCGACCACGTCGAGAAGACCCAGCAGCAGAACAAGGACGCCTATCAGCAGCCCATCCAGAACAACGACGCCGCCTACGCGTCCCTGCGCACCCTGTTCCTGGACCACGCCGCCGAGCTGCGCACCGCCCTGAGCGCCGTGACGCCCTTCGCCGAGTGCGTGGACAACCCGGAGGTGCAGCTCAGCGAGTGGACCGCGGGCGGCGTCCGCTACCTGTGGGCCGTCAACAACACCCTGCTGGACTGGGAGCCGGGCCTCGCCTGGCGCGTGGGCCTGCTGTGCGCCCACCGGATCCCGGTCATGGCCCGCGTCAAGGTGCGCCTCCCGCCGCTGCACCAGGTGGTCGACCTGCTCACCGGCAGCCCCGTCACCACCCTGCTCGGCGACGAGTTCACCGCCGACCTGCGCTCCGTGCCCGGCAGGCTCTACGCGGTCGTACCGGTGGCGCACGGCCCGCTGCCGTCGGCCTCCGAGGACGCCTTCGGCCCGCACGTCCGCGACATCGCCGTCTCGGCGGACGGCCGCGGCGCCGCGCTCACCACGTTCAACTGGGACCACAACGTCCACGGTCTCGACCTCGCCACCGGCCGCACCACCTGGCGCCAGCGGCTCGGGCACCACTTCGCCTACGGACCCGTCGCCCACGCCGGGGGGTACGCGGCGCAGGGCTTCGACGTGCTCAGCGCCGAGGGCTACCACCTGTACCTCCTGGACCCGTCCGGCACCGCCCGGCGCCGCTTCGCCCTGTTCGGCCTGCCCAAGCGGGCCACCGACTGGGCGCGCGGCGACTGGGGCCACGACCTCGGCCTGAACAACTTCGCGGTGGCACCCGACGGCTCCTGGGTCGCCACCTGCGGCGATCTCGGCCTGGCCCTCTGGGACAGCTCCGGCAGCGAGCGCTGGGCACACCAGTGGTGGGCGGAGCACCGCAGGGCACCACTGCGGCTGCTCGCCGCCGACGACGCGACCCTGATCACCTTCGCGGGCGGCCGGATCACCGCGCTCGCGGCGGCGGACGGGGCGACGCTGTGGTCGCTGCGCGTCGCCGACAGCGGTGCCTTCGGCGGCGGCGTGGTCAGCCGTGACCGGAGCACCGTCGTGATCTGGTCGGACACCGAGGGCGGCCGGCTGTACGTCATCCGCGGCGGCGCCCTGCGCAACACGATCCCGGCCGCCGCCGACGAGGTGTCCGTCTCGGGCGACGGCTCCCTCATCGCCGCCACCAAGCACCGGCAGCTGAAGGTCTTCGGCGCCGACGGCGGACTGCTGTGGACGTACACCGGCGACGATCTGCTGCGCCGCCCCCGCGTCTCGCCCGACGGCACCCGCGTGGCCGTCGGCAGCGAACTCGGCACCCTGGCCGTCCTGACCGGCGACGGCGCCGTCGTCGGCACGGTCGACCTGAAGGCGCTGCCGGTCCCCGCCTGGCTGCCGGACGGCGATCTGCTGGCCGCGACGTGGCTGGGCACCGTGGTGCGCTACCGCCCCGACCTGCGGCCCCGCTGGCAGAGCAGGCTCACCCCGACCGAGCGGGACATCCGCTCCAAGCTGCGGGCCCCGGACCGGACGCCGCTGGTGCGCCGCGCCTGGGGCAACGCCGCCCCCACCCCGAACCCCCTGACGAACAACCTGCTCAAGCAGACGGGAGCGGTGTTCCGGGCCCGGCTCCTCGACCGGGACCAGGAGATCTACCTGTCACAGCAGAACGACACCGCCCTCCTGCTCGACGGCAGCGCAAGACCGCCCGCGAGGCCCTGGCTGCCCTGGTGGGTCATCAACTCCGTGGACAGCGGCTGGCACGGCAAGTTCGAGCTGACCGTCGACACCTACCGGAGCCTGCTGCGACTGGACGGCGTCACGATCGCCGAGGACCCCGCGCATCCCGAGTCATGGCTGCGCGACGTCCGCCTCCAGTGGTGGGACACCCGGGCCGGGCGCTGGGTCGACGGACCGATGCTGCTGTCCGACCAGGCCGTGCACACGCACCTGTTCAGCACACCGCTGGTGGCGGCCTGGTTCCGGTTCGTCACGACCGGCGGCGGCGCCTGGCCCGTGGGCAATCTGCGCCTGGGTGAACTGGTCTTCCACGGCGCGGTCCTCGGCAACTCCCACCGGGACGTCATCGGCCAGCGCGGCCGGGCGACGCTCTTCGAGGACCGGGAGAGCGATCTGCGCACGCTCTTCCACGGCGCGCTCTCGTTCCAGCGGGGCGACGCCCGCCCCGAGGGAGGCACCTGCGTACGCCTCGACGTCACCGACGGCGTCTCGGAAGCCGTCGCGCACCCCCAGTACTTCGCGCCGTTCGGCCATGTGATCCCCGAGTGGGACTTCGAGATCGCGGAGCATCCCGAGCCGGGCCAGTACCGGTACTTCCAGTTCGCCTGGAAGGCCACGGGCGAGGCGACGACCGTCATGGGCCTGCGCATCGGCCTCGCCTGGAACGCCGCCGCGGTGGTGGTCCTCGCCGGTGCCACCACCTGGCCGGGCACCGCGGTCCTGGCCCAGGTCAACATCCCCGCACCACCGCGCACATGGGCGACCGTACGCCTGGACCTGTGGGAACTCACCCGTGCGCAGCCCACGTACCGCGTACGCAGCGTCAGCCTGCGCACCATCGGCGGCGGAGCCCTCTTCGACCAGCTCACCTTGGGCCGCACCGCGGGCGACCTGCCGGAGCAGACCTAGTACCGGAACCTAGTACCGCGACCTAGTACCGCGACCTTGTGCGCGTCGCCGGGGGGCGGCGCGCACGCGGACGTCTATGACGCTACTGGAGGCGGTACCACAGGAGCCGCGACTCAGCGACAGCCGGAGACAGGCCGAGCGCCTTCCCCAGCGTCTCGCCCGAGAGGTCATCGGCTTCGGCGAGCATGGCCGAGTCGCGAGCGACGCGCTTGGTCATGCCCTCCAACGCGATCACGGCCTTCAGGGCCGCCACCGGTGCGTCGAGAGCCAGGCGCGTCAGCTGGACGTCGACCTGCGCCAGCAGGTCCGCGAGACCGGTGGGGAGCGGTACGGTGCGGGCCGCCACGTCATGGATGTGCCGCTCCCAGTCGGCGAAGGGCTCGGGGGAGGGGAACTCCTCCGCGTCGTCCTGTTCCCAGTCGATCGGGTACTCGTTCTGGCCCCGCCACCCGCAGTAGCAGGCGCCACGAGCCCGGGTCGCCCTCGGGCGCCCCAGAGCGCCGCTGTAGGCCCACCACTCCCGCGTCTCGATGAAGCTGGAGCCGCTGCCGGGATCGATGTACGCCTTCTCCGGCTCGCTGCCGTCAGCGAGCACGGCCCCCGCCCACCCCTCGTGGCTCCGGCCGTATTCCTCCGTGGTCCACATGGCCCCTCCTTGCCCGGTAAGGATCGAAGTCCACCATGCCGAACTCCGAGCGAGTATGGGGCAATTGCGGCGAGCCCAACCCCGTGGAGTACGGAATTGAGGCAGCGGTGACGGGTTCGACGGGGGTCGCGGTGGCGGGGGAGGCTCGTATCCGTCGCGCGCGTGGAGATACCGCACCCCTTGCTCCCGCAAGGCCGCGAAAACAAGCTCTGCCACCAGAGCGTGCCCGCTGCCGCCGTAGACCATCAGGCGTCGCGTCCCCACCGCGCCAGCGCTTCCGCGTCGCACCCCCTTGGAACCAGGTCGGGATCGTGTCAGCCTACGGTTCTGCGGGTTCCACGAACGTCACGGAGGTGGCACATGTCCAGGGTTCGCGTGCTCTGCACGTCCGCACTGCTCGTCGTCGTGGCGGCCGTGGGCTTCAGCGGGTCGGCGATCGCCGCACCGGCCTCCGCCGAGGACGTCCCCGTGTGCTGCCGGGCGGCGGATCAAGCACACCAGCCGGTGGGATGACCGGACGGTGTCCGTCAGTGTGCCCAAGGCAGTCGTACCGCCTCGACCTCGGTGTCGTTGAGCAGCGCGTTGATGAGGGCCGGAGGCCCGGCGACCTTGGTGGCCCACAGGTCATAGTCGGTGCACAGGACCCATGAGCGGTCATCGGCCCACAAGTTGGACGGGCTGAAGTCGGTGTCGGAATCGTCGTAGAGAGTCTCGGCGTCGCCGAGCCGACCCGCACGCACGTGACGGTTGTCGAAGTCGACGGCTCCGAGCAGCAGCGGGTTGTAGTAGGCGAGGCAGCGGGTGTCCCGGCCCGCTGGGCTGTGCTCGGTGAGGATGTCGATCAGCCGGAGCCAGGTCTCACGGTCCAGACTCCCCTCGGTCGGCGGGCGTGTGCCTAGCAGCCAGCTGCCCTGTTTCTTGGCCGAGGGGAAGCAGCGGTAGGAGGGCATCAGCCCGTCGGGCACGACCGGGTCGCCGACCCGCCGGGCGAGTTCCGCCCAGCGCAGCCGCCGCCAGCCGGGGCCCGGGTGCTGGGCGCGGCCCAGCGTTCCGCCCGTGGTGACGCCTATGGCGTCGAGGTCGATGCCCGCGACGGTGCGGGGAGTGCTCCCGTCCGCCAGACGGGCCCGATGGTACTGGTCGTACGACACATCGGCCGGCCCGTGCTCGTGCTCGTACATGGCGTTGAGCACCCACGCCGCCTCCGGCATCGCCGGAGGCATGAACCCGGTCAGGCCGTCGCCGCACAGCTCCAGCAGCCAGTCGGTGGCCCGGGACGGCACGAGCGGCCACAGGCTTGAGATCAGGTTCGACTCCTCGGGCATGAAGTCATGATCCCAGGGCCAGCGGGCGGGGGCTCAGTGGTAGAAGGTGCACTTCTGGCTGCCTGACCTGAGCGTCACGCACGCGCGGACGGTGAGGTTCTGGTCGTTCACCATCGGCGAGTACGTCGTCGTGCCGGAGGCGATGGCCCGGTGCTGGGTCTCGCCCGTGCTGTTCTGGACGAGTGCGTCGTCCCCGGGGGACCCGCCGGTGAGCTCCGCCCAGGCCGCCTGGCAGTCATGGCTCCAGCGCAGGTTGATCGTGCGGCCCTGCAGCGTCTGGTGTTCGAGGGTCAGCACGTCACCCGTCGTGGAGCACTGGGTGGAGTGGGGGTCCTGGCCGGAGCAGGTGGGCCCCATACAGCCGACATCGGCGGAAGCCTGTGTGGACGGTGCGGTCTGACCGGTGGTGGTGGCCGAGGGCGCGGTCCAGCCAGCGGTGGCGAACGCGAGGACGACGGCGAGGGCCGTTCCCGTAGCGCCTCTGATGAGATTCATCGGTGCTCGTTCCTTTGGTGGTGGTGGCGCCCAGGCGACCGATGTGGCCGCCGTGGCGGAGCCGCTGGTTCGGCGGCCCCTTGAGCGTGGCGGCGGGGGCGTCCCGAGAAACAGGGGGCCGTGCCCGGGGAGACCGGGAAGCGTTCCCGGTTCCCTAGGGCCACCCTGGCGCCACCGGAGCACGGGGCTTTCGGCGCGGCCGGTCAGCCGTCGTGGCCGACGACGGCCGTGACACGGATCTCGACGCGCATCTCCGGCGCCCCCAGCGCCGGTACCCCGATCTGGGTCCAGATGGGATCGCGGTCGCCCATGCGCCGACGGAACTGCTCGACCATGACCCGGTTGTGGGCCTCACCGATCGAGTCCGGGGCGCTGGGTACGTGGTACGAGTTCACGGCGATCACATCGCGCCAGGTGGCGCCGGCCTGAGCGAGCGTCCTCTCCACGTTGTCGAACGCCTGGATGATCTCGTCCCCCAAGGCCTCGGGGAAGTCCAGTCGTCGTCCCATCCGCCCTGGCCCGACGTCTCGACGCGGTTCCCGGTCCGCACCGCCTGGCTGTAGCGCAGCGAGGCCAGCAGGGTCTCGCCGTAGCCGGGGGTGACGAAGAACTCCGCGGCGTCGGACGTCGGCGGTGACGCGTCTGGCGAACCCCTGTGGCTCACCGCGTCGGAGAAGGAGGCCTGGACCGGTCTCGTCTCGCTCGTCCTGCTGCTGCCGGGGCGTCTTGAGTCACCGCTCCAGCGCGAGGCCGGTCTGACGCTCTTCGAGTATCTGGTCCTCAGTCACATCTCTGAGACCCCGGAGCGGCGCCTGCGGATGAGCGAACTCGCCTATCTGGCCAACGGCTCGCTGTCCCGCCTGTCGAACGTCGTCAAGCGGTTCGAGGCGCGCGGGTGGGTGGAGCGCTACCCCGACCCCCGCGACGGCCGCTTCACCCTCGCCGCCCTGACCGACTCCGGCCATGAGGTCGTGGTCGCGGCGGCGCCGACACACGTACGTGCCGTGCGCGAGATGGTGCTCGATCCGCTGAGCGGCGCGGACCAGCGGGCCCTGGCGCGGATCGCCGCCAAGTTGCGGACCCGGCCCGACGACTTGGCGTAGGGGTCTCGTCGTACGGGGGAATCACCCCGTCCGGCACCGACGGCGCGGCCGCGCGGCACGGATCGTGCGGGAACGGCCTCAACCGTACTGGTCCTGCCGCGCCCTTGCTCCTAGCGTCCCCAGGGCAGCGCCGCAGAAGGCGACGACAGGTACGTCGACAGATACGTCGACAGGGACGATGGCAGGGAAAGGGAGCAGGCATGACGGAAGACGTGAAGGCCCAGAAGTTCAGCACCCTCTTCCGCTGGTTCGACCAGAACGGCGACGGTCAGCTCACGCGCGACGACTTCCAGAGCATGGCCGAGTTGTTCACCGGGCTGGCCCGCGAGGACGACAAGGAGAACGCCGCGGCGATGCGCGACGCCTTCGAGGCGTGGTGGCGGGTCCTGCTCGCCCACGGCGACACCGACGGCAGCGGGCGCATCTCCAGGCAGGAGTTCATCACGGTGATGGAGGCCAACGTGACGGCGCCCCGGCACTTCGAGGAAGCCGTACTGGCCATCGTCGACGCGCTGATGCGGACGCTGGACACCGATCGGGACGGAGCGCTGAGCCAGGCGGAATACGTCCGCATGTACGACGCCCTGGGCGTGCCCCCGCTGCACTCCGAGGCGGCGTTCCGGCTGCTCGACCGGGACGGGGACGGCTCGCTCAGCCACGCCGAATTCAGGTCCGCCATCACCGAGTTCTATCTGAGCGCCGACCCGAAGGCCCCCGGGAACTGGCTGCTCGGTCCGTACGACAAGACCGCCTGAGCCGAGGCCTGCGACCGGACCCGGGCCGCCCGGCCGGTCGAAAACCGCGTGCGGCCGACCGGCGCGGTGATGTGTGATCGGGAACATGACGATCGTGGTGGGAAAGCCGGGAGTCGACGGGCTCGGCGAGGCTGTCGACGTGCTGCGCGAGTGGCAGACCGACAGGGCGTCGCTGCGGCTGCATCCGGGAGACGTGGGCTGGTTCTGGCGGTACGGCGCGGAGGCGACGGCCGCGGCGGTGCGGACCTGGAGTCGCGACGGACGGGCGCTCGCCGTGGGGCTCGTTGACGGCCCCCGCCTGCTGCGGCTGACGATCGCGCCGGGCGCCGAGGCGGACGAGGAACTCGCGCGACAGCTGGTCGAGGACGTGACGGAGCCGGGGCGCGGCGTACTGCCGTCGGGGCAGGCGTCGATCGAGGCGCCGATGGAAGCGCTGGTCCAGGACCTGCTGTCCGAGGCCGGGTGGCAGGCCGACGAGCCGTGGACGCCGCTGCGCCGCGACCTCGGGGAACCGGTGCCGGAGCCAGGCGTGCGGATCGAGGTGGCGGGGCCGGAGAGGGCGCACGAGTGGGCCGCCGTACTGCGGGCGTCGTTCGACAAGTCGACGTTCACGGACGAGCGCTGGCACGCGATGGCCGCCGGACCGCCGTACGCCGACGCCCGGTGCCTGATCGCGTACGACGGCCGAGGTCACGCGGTGGCGGTGGTGACGGTGTGGTCGGCCGGTCCGGGGAAGCCCGGGCTGCTCGAGCCGATGGGCGTGCACCGGGATCATCGCGGTCACGGGTACGGCAAGGCGATCACCGTCGCGGCGGCGGCCGCGCTCCGGGAACTCGGCTCGTCGAGCGCGATGGTCTGCACCCCGAGCTCCAACGTCGGCGCCGTCGCCACCTACGAGTCCGCCGGTTTCCAGCGTCTTCCCGAGGTCCGGGACCTGTACCGGCACGCCTAGGGCCCTTCTGGTGGAACCGCCCGGCCCATCCTGGCAGGACGCCGGGGGCGGCCGGTCCTCGTATAAGATTTGGCTTATATAAGGCGGGGGTGGCATGCTGTGAACGTGCACGCATTCGATGTGCTGGGTGATCCGGTCCGGCGCCGGATCCTGGAGCTGCTGGCCGAGGGCGAGCAGAGCTCCGGGGCGGTGACCGCCGCGATCCAGGACGAGTTCGCGATCTCACAGCCAGCCGTGTCGCAGCATCTGCGGGTCCTGCGCGAGAGCGGGTTCGCGACGGTGCGCGCCGAGGGGGCACGTCGGCTCTACTCCGTCGACGCGGCGCCCCTGCGCGAGGTGGACGCCTGGCTCGAGCGCTTCCGCGGCTTCTGGGCCCAGCGCCTCGACGCGCTGGGCACGGAACTGGCCAGGGGCAAGCGGGCCCGGCGCCCGCACAGTGGCACACCAGGGGGCGGTGACCGCGGTGCGCAGCGACGCACCGCCACGCAAGAGAACGAGGAGACCTCCGGTGACTGACATCGTCGACCTGATCAACGCCATGCACCGCCAGGTGCGGGACACCGAAACCCCCGAGGGCACGGGCCGCGCCGTCGTCATGCGCCGCACCTATGACGCCTCCGTCCACGACGTCTGGGAGGCGTGCACCGACCCCGAGCGCCTCGGGCGCTGGTTCCTGCCCGTCACGGGCGAGATGAAGCCCGGCGGCCACTACCAGCTGGAGGGCAACGCCGGTGGCGAGGTGCTGCGCTGCGAGCCGCCGCGGCTGCTGCGGGTCAGCTGGATCTTCGGGGAGGTGAAGGACGGTGAGTTCAGCGAGGTCGAGGTGCGCCTGACGCCCGACGGCGAGGAGCGCACCGTGTTCGAGCTGGAGCACGTGGCCAGGGTCGACCCGGCGTTCTGGGACACCTACGGCCCCGGCGCCACCGGCGTCGGCTGGGACCTGGGCCTGGTCAGCCTCGGGATGTACCTCGCCGAGGGCGAGGCGTTCGACCGCGAGGCGACGCAGGCGTGGAGCGAGTCGGAGGAGGCGCGGGCGTTCATGACCGTCAGCAGCGAGGCATGGGGGCGGGCGAACGCCGCGTACGGCACGCCCGCCGCGGCGGTCGCTGCGATGACCTCGGCCACCACGGCCTTCTATGTGCCGCCGTCCCCCGAGTAGCGTCCACCGTCCCCCGATTAGCGTCCAGCCGTAGGCGGGGGAGGGCGGCACGCGCGGCGTGCGGCTCGTCGGTGGAACTGGCAGTGGTCCGGCCCGGCTCAGCGCAGCCGCGTCGCGGCGTACGCCTCGATGGCGTCCCGCTGGAACTCGGCCAGGCCCGGCGTGATCGACTCGTACGCCGCGTACCAGTGCTCGTTCTCCACGCAGGAGCGCCCGATCGCCCGGTACTCCGCAGCGGTGGCCACCCGAATCCGGGCCAACGTCCGGTACTGGGCGTGGATCTCGGCCTGTACCGCGCCGGAGTCCGCGGGGAGCCCCGCGGCCATCAGCTCGGCGAGGCGGACCATCTGCGCCGTGCGCTCGCGCTCGTTGGCCTTGAGGTCGGCCTCGCTCAGCGCCGAGGTGTGCCGCTCGTAGTCCCCGGCCAGCTCAGGGAAGCCGTGCAGGGCCTTCATGCACTGGGAAGACCGGATGCCCTCGAACAGGTTCTCCGGTCGGCTGATGCTGATCATGTCTGTGCCGTCCTTCCTGGACCGTTCCAGTTCGGTGATCGTGCGGGCGACGGTGCCGACCAGGGCATCGAGCCGGTCGCGCTCGGCCAGCAGCCGACGGTGATGGCCCCGCAGGGCCTCCAGTTCGTCGACCTGCGCGGCCAGGATCCGGCCGATCTCGGGCAGTCCAAGGCCCAGCGTCCGCAGGACGAGAACCTGTTGCAGCCGCAGGAGTTGGCGCTCCTCGTAGTAGCGGTGGCCGTTGGTCCCGATCCAGGCCGGTGGCAGCAGGCCGATCTCGCCGTAGTGCCGCAGGGTCCGGGCCGTCACGCCCGACATCCGTGCGACCTCCGCGATCGGCCAGGCCATCGCCGCCTCCCTCGCGAGTGCTTCACCGGGCCGGGAAATCCGGCTCCGCTCCGGACGGTAGAGGCTGCCGCTGCGGCAACTTCAAGCCCCGCTCCCAGGCTCCCAAGCCGCGCGCCGATCGGCGACCGCCCGTCGGAGTTCCGTACGGGGCGAACGAGCCGTGAAGGTGAAGGCGTGCGGCGCGGAGCCGTGGCGGTGGCGGTGCTCCAGCCTGCCTCATGCGACGTGGTCTTGTTTCCCTCGCCATGCTGGGATCCGTCCTGGCCATGGGGCTGGGTCTCGCCGGTGCCGGTGCCGGTGCCGGTGCCGGTGCCGGGGCCCGGGCCCCTTTCCCGTGCGCGCGCACGGGTGGCAGGATCATGGGGGCGATCTTCCCGCTGCCCGTACGCGCACCGAACGCCCGGGTGCCGCCCCTCGCGAACAGGAGCCATGACGTGCACCAGCTCGGCTACGGCGACATCAAGGCCGCCATGGACCGGATCACGGGGCACATCCGCCCGGTGGCCCTCGCGCCGGTCGACCCCGGCGCGCTGGACGCCGCCGCGGGCGGCCGCGCCCCGCGAGGCCAAGAGGTGTGGCTGGCGCTTGAGTTCATGCAGCACACCGGCAGCTTCAAGGCCCGTGGCGCGCGGAACTTCCTCCAGGCCCACCGCGACGCGGGCACGCTCCCGGACTCCGGGGTGACCATCGCCTCCGGTGGCAACGCGGGCCTGGCGTGCGCGTGGGCCGCACGGCGGCAGGGAGTACCGGCCACGGTGTTCCTGCCGACCACCGCTCCCGCCGTCAAGGCGGCCAAGCTCCGCTCGTACGGTGCCGAAGTGCGCCTCGTCGGCACGGAGTACGCCGAGGCGCTGGCCGCGTGCGAGGACTTCGCGGCCTCTTCCGGCGCGCTGGCCTCGCACGCCTACGACCACCCGCTGATCGCGGCCGGGGCGGGCACCCTCCTGGAGGAGATCCGCGCCGGTGTCCCCGGCCTCGACACCGTGGTGGTCGCCGTCGGTGGCGGGGGCCTGTTCGCGGGCGTCGCCACCGCCGCCCGGCACCACGGCATCCGTACCGTCGCTGTCGAGCCGCGCGGCTGCCGGGCGCTCAACGCCGCCGTGGAGGCGGGCCGGCCCGTGGATGTCGTCGTGGACTCCGTCGCCGCCGACTCACTTGGCGCCCGCAAAGCCTCAGCCATGGCCTTGCACGCGGCCCAACAGGACGGCGTGCGCAGCGTCCTGGTGCCGGACGACGAGATCGTCCGCGCGCGCCGAGCGCTGTGGGACCACCACAAGCTGGCGGTCGAGCACGGCGCCGCCACGGCGTTCGCCGCGCTCGCCGCGACCTCGGGTTCCGGCTACCGGCCCGGCGAGGGCGAGAAGACCGTCGTCGTGCTGTGCGGCGCCAACACCGACCCCGGCGACCTGATCGAGCGGCCGCACACGGGCTGAACTCCGGGTTCACCTCCGGGTCCACGCTGCGCCCGGAGTGCGCGGGGTGACCGGGCGGCCGGGTGCGGCGTCACGTCCCGGTGGCTGAGCTCGGGAGGTGGCCCGGCTGCGTCACGGCAGTCCGTTGGTCAGCACCTGGTCGACCCAGCTCGTCACCCGGTGCTTCACCGCGTGGCGGCGGTTGCAGTACTGACGCCACCGGCGCTGCTTCAACGAGCGGTCGCACCATTTGCATATCTGGCTGATGTTCCCCTTCGCACCCATGGCCAGTGATCGTAGCGCTGGGCTCCCGGCGGCGCGAAGGTCACGGGTCTGGGCGCGTGCGGTGGGAAGGCGCCGACGGCCGGCGGACCGCGGCCGCCGCCTGGACGGTGCTCACGCCGCCTGCCATCGTGCCCTCATGACGCCACGGGGGGCTGACCACGAAGTTCTCATGCTCGCGCTGGACCACGCCTGGCGTTGGTACGAGAACCGCAGAGGGCGGGCCTACCAGGTACTCAACGCGCTGCTGGTCTTCCTCGCGGTGACGGCCACGGCGTACGCGGCAGCCGTCACCGCGGACATGCACGGCCCGGCGGGTGTGATGTGCGTGGTGGCCGCCATCCTCATCGTGGGGGCACACGCGGAGAGCATGAGACTCCAGGACTCGGCGCGCTTGGCGGAGGAAGCGATCCGGAAGATGCAGGAACACCTGGCCGCGACGCTCGACATCGACGCGCTGCGCCTGATCGAACGCGAACAAGCGCTGCACGCGACGCAACCGGTGACGGAGCGGGTGCTGGTGTGCCTCGGCGTGGTCGTTTCGCTCGGTGGCGCCGTCTACACCTGGGTGGCGACTCCGTAGGCTACGACGTCGGGGGCGGGCCGAACGCGCGACGGCTGGCCCGCACCGACAGCGTGGCGATGGCGGCGTTGGCGCCGCCCTTCAGCGGTCCACGTCGTCCCCCGCCCACACCATGGGCACCCGGTCCGCCCACGGGCTTGCCTGTTCGAGTTGTCCGGCCAGGCGGAAGAGCTGGTCCTCGCGTCCGTAGGCGGCGGCGAACTGCATGCCGATGGGGAGGCCCGTGCCGTCGTCGGCCGTGAGGGGGACGGACATGGCGGGGGTGCCCGCCACGTTGAACGCCGCGGTGAACGGGGAGTGGTCGAAGACGCGGTGCAGCCAGCCGAGCCCGTCCAGGGCCTCGGCGTCCTTGGCGTAGGTGCCCAGGGGCACGGGGAGTTCCGGCAGGGTCGGGGTGAGCAGGACGTCGTGGGCGGCGAAGGACCGGGCCAGGGCGCGGGCGACCCGGTTGCGGATCGTGAGCGCGGTGACGAACTCGGTGCCGCTGACCCGCCGCCCGTAGTGGTAGCTGGCGAGGATGGGTGGTTCGAGGGTGGAGGAGTCGACGGGCCGGCCGAGGGCGGCGGCGAGCCCGTCCGCCCACGCCGCGAGGTTCGCCGTCCACAGGCGCGCGTTGGCCAGCGTGAATTCCTCCCAGTCGGCGCCGAGTTCGACCTCCGCCTCCGCCACCTGGTGGCCGAGGGACGCGAGCAGGCGCACGGTACGGGAGAGCGCGTCGGCCACCGGCGCCGTGGTGCGGCGTCCGCCCCACGCGTGGGTGAGGACTCCGATCCGCAGCGGGCCCGGGGGGCGGTTGACTTCCTGGGTGTACGGGCGGGACGGCTCCTGCGCGAAGTAGGGGTCGCCCGGCTCCGGGCCGCGGATGAGGTCGAGCAGTGCCGCGCTGTCGCGGACTGTGCGGCTGACGGCGCCTTGCACGGCCAGGCCGTTGAAGATCTCGTCGGCGTCGGGGCCCATGGAGACCCGGCCGCGGGTGGGCTTCAGGCCGAAGAGGCCGTTGTAGGCGGCGGGCACGCGGACCGAGCCCGCGGCGTCGGTGCCGTGCGCGATCGGGACCACTCCGGCGGCGACGGCCGCGCTCGCGCCCCCGCTGGATCCGCCCGCGCTGCGCTCCGGGTTCCACGGGTTGCGGGTCGGGCCGTACAGCACGGGTTCCGTCGTGATGCTGTAGGCCAGCTCCGGTGTCGCGGTGCGGCCGAACGTCACCAGGCCCGCGCGGCGGAAGCGCCGCATGAGGAAGGAGTCGGCGTCGGCGACGTTGCCGGCGGCGAGGCGGGTGCCCAGCTCCACGCGCCTCCCGGCCATGGCGACTCCGAGATCCTTGATCAGGAAGGGGACCCCGGCCAGCGGGGTGCTGCCGGGGCGGGGCTCGTCGTCGGTCGGCCAGGTCTCCACGACAGCGTTGATCCGCGGATTGACCGCCCGCGCGGCCGCCCGCGCGACCGCTTGCAGTTCGGCGGGGGTCACCTCGCCCTCGGCCACCAACTCGGCGAGCCCGACCGCGTCGTACCGCACGTACTCCGTGATTCTCACTGTCACTCCCAATGTTCCGAGTGTTCCGAGTGTTCCGAGTGTTCCGAGTGCTTCGAGTGCTTCGAGTGCTTCGGGGGAAGGGTGATACCGTTCGGTGCTGCACGATACTCGACGGTATCGTTCGGCACTAGCCGGTACTTTCACTGGTACTTTCATGGGGGGTGAGGGCCCCATCGACCGGAGGCCACGGAGTAGTACGGAGTAGTCATGGCAGCGACCGGCAGTGGACCGACCGTCAGAAGGCCGAGCAGGGTGGCGAAACTGCCGCCCCGTGAGCGCATCCTCGACGCGGCGGAAGAGCTCTTCCAGAGCGAGGGCATCCGGCGGGTGAGCGTCCAGGCGATCGCCGAGCGGGCCGAGACCACCAAGATGGCGATCTACCGGCACTTCGAGACCAAGGACGCACTGGTCGCGGAGTGGCTGCGGATCGTCGCCGCCGATTACCACGCGGCCTTCGACCGGGTCGAGGCCGAACACCCCGGGCGGCCCAGGGAGCAGATCCTCGGCCTCGCCCGCTTCATCGCCGAGGGACTGCCCGCGATCTCGCACCGGGGCTGCCCGTTCATCAACTCCATCGCCGAACTGCCCGACCGCTCCCACCCCGGACGGCAGGTGATCGAGCGGCACAAGGCGAGCCAGACCCGCAGGCTCGTCGCCATGTGCGCCGGGGCCGGACTCGCGGACCCCGAACAGGCCGCGGCCCAGATCACCTTCGTACTCGAAGGCGCGCAGGTCAGCACGCAGAACGGCAGCATCGACCGGGCGGGGGAGCGCTTGCTGAGCATCGTCGAGGCCGTCATCGACCAGGCCCGCTCGGCTCCCGGCGGGTCCCGGCACACCACCGGCTGACCGCCCCGTGCCGCCCGGTGGCGCGTTGAGCCGCGCGCCGCGCGCGTACGAGGGCGCCGATGGTTGCCCCCTCCGCGCGAGTACGGCGCAAAAGCCCGCCGCGGCGCCCCGCCCCGCTGATGCAACCGACGCATCCGCACCGTGGAGGGCACGCGACACATTGACCCGCCGGGGCCGCACCGTGTTCGCTCGCCTACGGCGCACCTGGTCATGACCGTCGCCGCGGTGCCTTGTGACCGGGGTGTCCAGCGCGAACCCACGGACCGCTGTCGACACAGGAGCAACGATGACCGTTCATCAGCGCGTGACCGCCGCCAGTGCCGCACTCGCCGCCCTCTGCGCGGTGACCTTCCTGTCCCCCGCGGGCGCGTCCGCCGCCCACACCTCCGCGCCGCGTACCGAGAGAGTGAGCGTCGGCCCCGGAGGCGCCCAGGGCAACGCCGCGTCCACGAACCCCGCCCTCAGCGCCGACGGCCGCTACGTCGCGTTCGTCTCGGAGTCCCGGAACCTCGTCCCCCACGACACCAACGGCACGCCCGACGCCTTCGTACGCGATCTGCGCACCGGGAAGACGGAGCGCGTCAGCGTCAAGAGCAACGGAAAGGCGAGCCACGGCATCGTGCGGGGCGTCTCGCTCAGCCCCGACGGGCGGTACGTGGCCTTCACCTCCACCGCCGACGACCTCGTCCGCGGTGACCCCAACGACCTCGACGACGTCTTCCTGCACGACCGGCGCACCGGCAGGACCGAGCGGATCAGCCGCACGGGCGCGTCCTACGACGGGCTGCGCCACTACCTGACGTACGACCCGGCGGTCAGCGGCGACGGCCGCTACGTGGCGTACGCCTCGGGCGCCCAGGACCTCGTCCCGGGCGACGCCAACAAGCGCGACGACGTCTTCCTCTATGACCGCGAGAAGAAGACCACGGAGCTGGCGCAGCTGAGCAGCGGCGGCCAGCACGGCGAAGGCGACGCGTTCGCCCCCGCGTTCGCGGGCGACACCGGCGGCCGGTACCTCGCCTTCACCTCCAACGCCTCCGGCCTCACCGACGTGGAGGACCACTACTCCGCGACAGACATCTTCCTGCGCGACCGCGAGCAGCGCACCACGGAACTCATCTCCATCCCGCACGGCTACAACCGCAAGACCCCGTCCTGGGACGCCGCCCTCAGCGGCGACGCCCGCTATGTGGCGTTCACCTCGGCCTCCGGCGTGCTGCGCCCGGAGGGACCGGCCGCGCGCGCCCCGCACAACGTGTTCCTCTACGACCGCGAGACGAAGCGCATGCGGCTGGTCAGCGCCGCCTCAGACGGCACACCGGCCAACGCGAACAGCGACGCCGTCTCTCTCAGCCGGGACGGGCGGTACGCGGCGTTCACCTCCGACGCCACCAACCTCGCCCCGGGCGAGGACGGCGACAGCAGCGCGGACGTCTTCCTGCGGGACATGCACACCGGGAAGGTGACCCTCGTCAGCGTCGAGGCCGTCCCGGGGGCCGCGGACTCCAAGCCGGGGCGGCGCACCGGCGTCAGCGCGGACGGCGGAGCGGTGGTGTTCGACTCCCCGGCCGCGAACCTCGTCCCCGACGACACCAACATCGCGGCCGACGTGTTCCTGCGCCGCACGCGCTGAGCGCGGCAGCGCGGTGTGTGGGCGCGCTCGGGGCGGGGCGGTGGGAACTTTCCCGGGCCTTCGCGCGTTTCGGGGGCGACCTGATCGCTTGATGTGTGAACACGGCGGCGGCGCGCCGTCGTGGGAGAAGTGAGCAACTCATGGCCATGGTGGGCCTGTTCTGGATCGCCGAGGGTGATGTGTACGTGGGCGCGAAGCCGTCCGGTCTGGCGCCCGGGGTGCGCCTGGCCCCCGAAGGCGTGCTGGGCCTCGGCGACAGACAGTCCCGCCTCTGCCTGTGGGAGGACGTGCGCGCCCTCACGGCGGTGGACGTCCCCGTGAAGTCCCTGAAGCGCCGCGTCGGCGCGGTCAAGGACCTGGCCGTGGGGACGGTGCTCAACCTGGCGGATCCGGTGGGCCAGGGCCTGGCGGACGAGGCCCCGGCGATCATGACGGTACGCGTGGAGTCAGCCGACGGCGAGCACGAGTTGTCGGCGTACGTCGCCGCGGCCATCGGCTATCCCCAGAGCGAGGTCGACCTCTCCCGCGCCGTCCTGGCCCGCCTCACGGAGGGCGCCGCGACGATGGAGACGACGCTGGCGGCGATGGCCGAGTGGGGCCGCGCGCACGGCGGCGACGCGCCCCGCAAGGCGCAGCGCGAGAAGCTGCTGCGGGAGTGGGCGGGGTCCGCGCGCTGAGGCGCGGGCACGAGCGTGGCCCTCGCCCGCATCCCTGGCCGAGGGCCACGCTCCGCTCACGGACAACCGGTCGCCGGTCAGCCCTTGGGCGTCAGGACCGTGTCGATGAGGTAGACGTGCGCGTTGGCGGTCCTGACGTTGCCGCAGACCACCTCGGCGCTGTCGTTGACCTGGTACGCCTCGCCCGAACCCGCCGTCGTCAGCTTCGACTTCTCCAGCGTGGGGTAGCTGCCGTCCGCCAGGTCCTTGGGGGCGAGCCTCTGGCCCACCACGTGGTACGTGAGGACCTTGGTGAGCTGGGCCTTGTCCGCGAGGAGCCGGTCCAGGTCCGCCTTCGGGATCTTGGTGAAGGCGTCGTTGGTGGGCGCGAACACGGTGATGTCCTCCGCGGTGTTGAGGGTGTCCACCAGGCCCGCCTTCTTGACGGCGGTGACGAGGGTGGACAGCGCCGGGTTGTTCGACGCCGCCGTGGCGACGGGGTCCTTGGCCATGCCGTCGAAGCTGCCCTTGCCTTCCTTGGGCACCGAGGCACAGGCCGGGCCGAACGGCTCGGTCGTGCTCGCCGTGTCCTCGGACCGCTTGTCCTTGGGCGTGTCCTTGGTCATGTCCTTGGCCGGGGACGACTTGTCGGCGGCCGTCTTGTCCTTCGCCTTGTCCTTGCCGTCGCCGTCGTCGGAACACGAGGCCAGCGTCAGCGGGAGCACGGCGGCGGCGACGACCGCGAGGGCGGCGCGGCGAAAGCGCCGGGACTGGGGGGTCATGGTCTCTCCTTGGTGGGCGGATGCGGTACGTACGGAGCGAGCGGTGCCGAAATCGGGGGAGGGGAACGGAGGGGAGGGGGGCGGCGCGGGCGTCAGTCCACGGTGATCACCACCGAGTGGTGGCCGCTGGCGCCGTCGGGCATGGGGCGGGCCCGCTTCTCGGTCTGGACCTCGCCCGTGCGGTCCGTGGCGCGGACGGTCAGGGTGTGCCCGCCGGGGGAGGCCCGCCAGGGCAGCGACCACTGGCGCCAGGTGTCCCGGGTGTCCTCGGCGGCGAGGTCGGCCCGTTGCCAGCGTCCGTCGTCGACGCGGACCTCGACCTTGTCGATGCCGCGGTGCTGCGCCCAGGCGACCCCCGCGATCATCACCGTTCCGGCCTTCGGCCGGGCGAAGGGCCTGGGGGTGTCGATGCGGGCCTGGGTCTTCACGGGCGCCTCGCGCGCCCAGTCCCGCTTGACCCAGTACGGGTCGTAGGCGTCGAACGTGGTCAGTTCGAGGTCCTTCAGCCACTTGCAGGCGGACACATAGCCGTAGAGGCCCGGCACGAGCATGCGTACGGGAAAGCCGTGGTCGAAGGGCAGGGGTTCGCCGTTCATGCCCAGGGCGAGCAGCGCGTCCCGGCCGTCCATGACGTCGTCGACGGGGGTGCCGATGGTCATGCCGTCCACGGACCGCGCCACCAGCTGGTCGGCGGGCCCGCCACGGGCGGGGGGTTCGACGCCGCACTCGGCGAGCAGGTCGCCGAGGTGGACGCCGAGCCAGCGGGCGTTGCCCACGTACGGGCCGCCCACCTCGTTGGACACGCAGGTCAGGGTGATGTCGCGGGCGATCAGCGGACGGCGCAGCAGATCGTCGAAGGTGACGGTGACGGGCCGTCGCACTCCCTTGCCGTGAATCCTGAGGCGCCAGGTGCCGGCGTCGACCTTCGGCACGACGAGGGCGGTGTCGACGCGGTAGAAGTCCTTGTTGGGCGTGAAGAACGCGCTGACGCCCGCGACGCGCAGCCGGGCGCCCTGGGGTACGGACGGGGCCGCCGACGCCGGTGCGGGGAGCCTGATCCGCTCGCGCGAGGCGATGGCGTCCCTGCCGCGCGCGGAGTTCAGCGACCTGCCGAGGACACCGGCGCCCGCGGACGCGAGCGCCGCCGCCGTGGCGGCGGCGAGGAACCTCCGGCGGTCCCACCGGCCCGGGCTCCCGGCGCCGGGCGTCCGGTCAGGGGTGGCGAGGCCGATGAGCCAGTGGAGCAGCACCGCCCCGGCAACCGCCCCGGCGACGGACGGCAGCGCGTCGGCGACGCCGGTCGAGTCGGGGCGCGTGGTGGCCGCCCACGCGCCGACCACGCCGAACAGCAGCACCCCCACCGGCCCCACGGCCCTTCGGCGCACGGCCAGGACGCCCAAGGCGAGGGCCAGGACGGCGAGGACGGCGAGAATGCCCCACTGCAGGACGAGTTTGTCGTGGGCGCCGAACGCGCGGATCGCCCAGTCCTTGACCGGGGCGGGCGTACGGTCGATCGCCGCGCCGCCCACCGCCACCACAGGACCGGCCTCGGGGCGCACCGCCGCGGACACCAGCTCGGCGACGGCCAGTGCGGCCAGGCCCGCGGCCGCCCCGCTCAGCGCCCCGGCCGCCAGGTCCGCCCTGGCCCGCCGCCGTGGAGTTCTCCGCTCTGTCCTCACATGGGGTATCCGGTACCGACCGCCTCGCGGATTGGTCGGTTCCCCATCGAGATCGCGTGCGTCAGGCGGGGAAGTCCAGGTGCGCCACAGGGGCGGAGGTCGGCTCGGGTGAGCCTCCCGGGGGCTCCACCGTGATGCCCACGCCGGTGGCCCCGTCGACCGGGCCCGTCAACAGCAGCGCCGTGGTGGTGCGTTCGGGGTCCATGAGACCGGCCGAACGCATCGTCCCCCGGTCGTCGTACCAGAGCTGGTAGACCTTGCCGCGGGGCGGCTCGGCCATGCCGCTGGCCAGGAACGCGGCCTGGTCGCGGCCGCCGGAGACGACGACCGTGGCCCGCGCGCCACCGGCGATCCGCGTGGTACGGGTCCGGGCGTCCGGCGCGGCCAGCAGGGACGCCAGGTCCTCGGAGCGCTGCTCGGCCCGCCGGGCCCGCTCGCGCGCCTCATCGGCCCGCTGGTGCTGCCACACGGCCGTGCCGCCGAGGGCCGCGGCCGCGGCGAGGCACGCCGCCAGCGCCCACCGGGACGCGCGGCGCGCCCGGCGCCGTACCGCGCCCCTGCGCGGGGCGGGCTTGGCCCGGGGTGTTTCCTGGCGCACCGTGCTGATGCGCCGCAGCACGTCGTCCCGCATGCCGCGCCGCGGCGGGACGGCCACCGCGAGGCCCAGGCGGGCCGCGGCCGCCGTCAGTTCGCGCACCTCCCGCGCGCAGGACGCGCAGCGCGCCAGGTGCTCCTCGAACGCGCAGCGTTCCTCCGCGTCCAGGGAGTCGGTGGCGTACGCGCCGGTGAGGGTGTGCGGGTCCGACCCGATGCTCATGCGCTCACTCCCAGGCAGTCGCGCAAGCGGATGAGGCCGTCGCGCAGTCGGGTCTTGACGGTGCCCAGGGGCAGCGAGAGGAGCTCGGCGACCTGGCGGTAGGTCAGGCCCCGGTAGTAGGCGAGCGTCACGGACTGGCGCTGCACCTCCGTGAGCGTGCGCAGGCACCGGCGGACCTGCTCCCGCTCGAGGCGGATCTCGACCTGCTCGCTCACCTCGTCGAAGTCCGGGGTGTGCGCGAGCAGCGCCGCCTTGTGCTCGCGGGCGGTGGCGGCCGCCACGGAGCGGACCCGGTCCACCGCGCGCCGGTGCGCGAGCGTGAGGATCCAGTTCATGGCCGTACCCAGGTCCTCGCGGTAGCGCGGCGCGGTGCGCCACACCTCCACCAGGACTTCCTGGGTGACCTCCTCGGACTGGGCGTGGTCGCGCAGCACGGCGCGCACGACGCCGAGCACGGGGGCGGCCACCGCGTCGTAGACGGACGAGAAGGCCTCCTGGTCGCCGCGGGCCACCCGGGCGATCAGCTCCTGAAGACCGGGCCCCGGCGTCGCCCGTGGCCCGATGTGCACGACTTCCTTCACGCGGTGACCCCTTCAGGGCAGCGGTTGAGGTACGCCCGTGATCCGAGGCCGACGCCGTACCGGATTGGTCCGACGGACGGATTGCTTCCGGTGTCTCTCGCGTACTCCGAGCGGTCACCTGGGCCGGGCCGGGGCGCGATGATCGCCCCGGCCGCGCAACCATTCCCCCGTCCCGGCCGTCACACGGGCGGAAAGATCAGCTCTCAACAACAGTGGTCACGACGCGCGCCGGGCGCTGTCCCGTGGCTGAGGAGGCACCTTGCGTACGCACATCCCCGTCCTCGCCGTGAGAGCGGCGGCCGTGGGCTGTGCGGCCCTGCTGCTGGCCGGTTGCGTGAGCTCCGGTGGGTCGGAGAGCGGGCCGAAGCCCGGGCGGTGCGAGGAGCGCTCCGGTCCGGACGGCCGGGGCGCGAAGGGCTCCGGCGACCTGGACCGCGACGGATACGACGACTACGCGACGGCCGTGGAGATCAGGGACGCCTCCAGCACCCTGGTCGGCAGCAAGGTCGTGGTCGTCCACGGCTCCCAGGGCGGACTCGATACGGGGCGCGTACGCGTCTACGACGACCTGGGCATGGTGCCGGGCCCGCGCGGCGACCTGGACGGTGACGGGTTCACGGACCTGGTCGCGCAGCGGAACCCCGACGGCCCAGGCAAGCCGGTCTCCGTGCTGGTCAAGGGACGCGCGGGCTGCCTCGGCGAGCCCCAACCGCTGAAACTGCCGAAGGGCTTCGCCGTGGGAGCCGTGGCGGATGTGAACGGCGACGACGCGTCGGACCTGGTCGACCCCGGGCACGCCCCGGGCCAGGGCAGCCCCGGACCGCTGCGCCACGGAGCGGTGGCGTACGGGCCGTTCGGCAACGACGGCGCGCCCGCCCGCACGGCCGGTCTCGACGCCGCCGCGAGCGGCCGCCCCGTCACCGGCGACTTCGACGGCGACGGCTTCGACGACGCGCTGATCATCCACCTCGCCGTGGGGGACGAAGAGGACGAGAACCCGCCCCCGCCCCCGGTCGAGGGCTACTTCCGCGGCGGCCCCCACGGCCTGGTCCGCGCCCCGCTGCCGCGCGGGCTCGGCAACGACACCTTCGACGGCCCCACCCCGCCCAGGGCCGGGGACGTGGACGGCGACGGCATCGACGACCTGCTCTCCTACGGCGACATGCCGCCGGAGTCCCCCAAGCCGAGCGCGGGCCAGCTGACCGTCGTCTACGGCGCCGCGTCAGGCCCCGGCACCGGACGGCCGAACTCCGTCTACAGCCAGGACACCCCCGGCATGCCGGGCGACTCCCAGGGCCGCGACCGCTTCGGCCCCGCCGCCGTCGGCGACGTGAACGGCGACGACCGCCCCGACCTGGTGATCAACGCCCCCGGCGAGGACGACGGCAACGGCCGCTTCACCGTGCTGCCGGGAGCCAAGGACGGCCCGCCCGCCACGGCTGGGGCGGCCGTGTTCGACCTGGAGACCCCGGGCGTCACCACCCGCCACAAGAACACCATCCACCACGGCTTCGGCGCGGACTTCCCCCTGCTCGACATCAACGGCGACAAGCGTCTCGACGTGGTGGCCTCAGCCCCCGGGTACCGCGTCTTCCGCGGAGGCTTCTGGTACTTCCCCGGCTCGCCCAAGGGCCTGGCCGCGGACACCTCCCGCTACACCGATCCGGCCGACCTCGGCCTGCGCCCGCGCGTCCCGTGAAGCGCCTGGTATTACTGGTGCATGCAGGAAGAGACGGCGCGATCCGCGATCGACACGTTCATCTCCGCGTTCAACGCCGCCAAGGACAGCTCGGTGACGAACCTGTTGTCCCAGGCCCTGACCTCGGACGTCGTCTTCTGGGGGCCGTTGGGCCGCAGCGAGGGGATCGAAGCGGTCGAGCGCTTCGTCCTGGACATCCGGCGCCACCCGGCGGGCGCGGGCACGATGGTGCGCTGCTCAGCCGTCGACATGCCTGACGAGTGGGCCCGCTACCAATGGGTGTTCACCACGCCGGACGGAGGCCCCCGCCTCGCGGGCACGGACGTCGTACACCTGCGACGCAGCCTCATCGACCAGATCATCGTCTTCGCGGGCGAGATCAAGCCGCCTTCTTCCTGAACCGCCTCCCTCCTGAACCGCCTCCCTCCCGAACCGCCTCCCTCCCGAACCGCCGTCCGCGACAGCCGTTTTCGTCACGACGGCCGCCGCTGCCTGCCGCCGTATCCGCAAGGCGACGAACCGATCGCGGCGGATACGTACCGCCGCTGAAGCCCTTCGCCAGGGGCGCCGGGGACCTGGCGTGGCCGGAATCGTCTTCTGAGAACCAGCCGTGCCAAGATCGCGTCTCACAGGGGGTCGCATCAGCGCGTTCGGTCGTATCGGCATGTACAGCCGTATCGACACGTTCGGTCGCATCAGCACGTTCAAGGGACAGGCAATTCGGGTGACAGGCATATCAAGGGTGGGGGCGGCGGCCATGGCCGCCGTACTGTCCGGCACATTGCTCACGGGGGCGGCGGCAGCGGCCGACACCGGGACACGGCCGGGCGGCGCCGCGGCGGCGGGCGCCGAGAGCGGCCGGGGGGACCGCGGGGACCGGGCCGGGAAGACGGCGACGGTCACGCTGATCACCGGCGACCGGGTGGTCGTCGCGGCAGGGGGCCAGAAGGTCGTCCGCCTGGTGCGCGGCAAGGGGCGCGAGCGGGTCACGATCTCCGTGCGGCGCGAGGCGGGGCACGTGTTCGTCGTGCCGCAGGACGCCCAGGCGCTGATCAGCGCGGGCAGGCTCGACCGGCGGCTCTTCGACGTCACCCAGCTCGTCAAGGACAAGTACGACGACGCGCACCGCGCCTCGCTGCCGCTGATCGTCGGCTACCGGACCGGCAAGACCGACGGCTTCCGGGCCGCCGACACCTTCAAGGGCCACGCCCGTGACCGCCGTGCCCTGCCCGCCGTCGGCGGCGAGGCGTTCGCCACGCCCAAGTCCCGCACGGCGGGCCTGTGGTCGGCGCTCACCCGCGGCACGGGCGGCCGTAACGACGTCCGCGCCACCGCCGCCCCGGCCCTCGCGCACGTCTGGCTGGACGCCAAGGTCCGCCCCGCGCTCGACAAGAGCGTGCCGCAGATCGGCGCCCCCGCCATGTGGCAGGCGGGATACACCGGCAAGGGCATCAAGGTCGCCGTCCTGGACACCGGCGTCGACCAGACGCACCCGGACCTCAAGGGCGTCGAGGTCATCGAGAAGAACTTCACCGCGGCCCGCGACGCCAAGGACCGCATGGGCCACGGCACACACGTCGCCTCGACCCTCGCCGGGTCCGGCGCCAAGTCGGGCGGCGCGTACAAGGGCGTGGCCCCCGGCGTGCGGATCATGGACGGCAAGGTCATCTCCGAGGACGTGGGCGCGGGCTACGACTCCGACATCGCCGCGGGCATGCAGTGGGCCGTCGACAACGGCGCCAAGATCGTCAACATGAGCCTCGGCAGCCTGGACACGGCGGGGACCGAACCCCTTGAGGAGGCCGTCGCCCGGCTCTCCGGCAAGGCCCTCTTCGTCGCGTCGGCGGGCAACGAGGGCCCCGACGCGGGCACGTTGACCACGCCGGGCAGCGCCCCCGCGGCCCTCACCGTCGGCTCGGTCGACGAGCGGGACGAGATCGCGGAGACGTCGAGCCGCGGCCCCACGGCCGACGGCGTCGCCAAGCCCGACCTCACCGCCCCCGGCGAGGACATCACCGCCGCGGCCTCCACCGCCGCCCCCGGCGGGACCACGGGCAACGGCTACGTCGCCATGTCCGGCACCTCGATGGCGGCCCCGCACGTGGCCGGTTCGGCCGCCCTGCTCCTCCAGCAGCACCCGACGTGGACGGGGCCGCAGCTCAAGGCCGCGCTCACCGGCTCCGCCAAGCCCAACCCCAGGCTCAACCCGCTCCAGCAGGGCGCGGGCCGCGTGGACCTGACGCGCGCCGTCACCGCCTCCGTCGGCTCCCAGCCGGGCACGCTCGCCTTCGGTACGCAGGCGTGGCCGCACACCGACGACAAGCCGGTCGGCAAGACCGTCACCTACCGCAACTACGGCACCAAGCCCGTCACCCTCGCCCTGTCCACCACGGCCGTGGACCCGGCGGGCCGCCCGGGCCCGGCCGCCCTGTTCACCGTCAAGGACGCCTTGCTCACCGTCCCGGCGGGCGGCACCGCGAAGACCACCGTCACGGTCAACACCAAGCTCGGCACCGCCGACGGCACCTACGGCGGCAGCCTGCTGGCCGCCGGCGACGGCCAGTCCGTGCGCACCGGCCTGCTCGTGGAGCGCGAGGTCGAGTCGTACGACCTCACGTTCCGGCACCGCGACGTCAGCGGCGACAGCGCGTCCACCTACGTCACCACGCTCACCGCTCGCGCCACGGGCAAGAAGTTCCTGGTTCCCTACAGCAGCGGCAAGGCCACGCTGCGGGTCCCCAAGGGCACCTACGCGCTGGAGAGCTCCGTGTACGCCCCGGACGGAGCCCTCGCGGTCTTCGTGCAGCCGAAGCTGAAGGTGGGCGCGGAGAAGTCGATCACGCTGGACTCCCGCAAGGCCAAGCCGTTCGCCGTCACCACCCCGGACAGGACCGCGCGCCTCGCGGAGGCGAACGTCAGCTACGAGGACCAGGCCGCCGGGATCTCCAGCGACTGGAACCTCACCGGCAAGACCGTGATCCGCACCGCCGGGCTCGGCCCGGACGCGCCCACCTTCCACGCCCAGTACAACGGCCTCTGGAAGGTCCCGGGCGCGACGAAGAAGGTCGACTACCGCCTCGCCTTCAGCCGCACCGGCACCTGGTTCACCGGCCTGAAGCACGCCACCACCAAGGCCGAACTCGCCGAGGTGAAGCTGGGCGTCGGCGCCTCCGCCGCCCGGCGCAAGGGCACGCTCTCCGCCCTGCCGATCGGCGCGAACGACTACGTCCCGGTCGTTCAGCCGCAGACCAAGCTGAACCTGCCCGCCTCCGCCACGAGCTACGTCACCACCAAGGGCGTGCGCTGGAGCTGGTCCATGGCGCAGCTCGACGACGCGGGCACGCCGAGCATCAGCTACGGCACCGACCTGGCCGCCTACAAGGCGGGCAAGCGCTACACGCTGAACTTCAACACCGGCGTCGTCGGCCCCGACCTGAAGGCCGACGACCGCCAGGGCGCGCGCCGCGCGGGCAACTCCATGGACGCCTACGTCCAGCTGTTCAGCGACGGCGCGGGGCACGCGGGCGAGTCCCCCACGACGGGGGGCTTCACCCGCCTCGAGTCGGGCGGCCGCGTCCTCGCCAAGGGCGGCCCCGGCGCGGTGAACGCCGAACTCCCGGCCGCGTCCGCCCCGTATCGCCTGACGATGGAGGCGAGCCGCGCCGCCAAGCACACCACGACGAGCACGAAGGTGGCCGTCGCCTGGACGTTCACGTCGGCCAAGACGCCCGACAAGCCGCCCACCGACCTGCCCCTTTCCACCGTCCGCCTCGCGCCGAAGCTGGCGCTGAACGGGACGGCCCCGGCGGGCGGCACCCTGACCGTGCCGCTGAAGGTGGCCGGGGCGGCCGCGGGCAAGGGCAAGGTCGCCAAGCTGACCGTCAAGGTCTCCTACGACGGCGGCCGCACCTGGAGGCCGGCGCCCGTCACGACCGACGCCAAGGGCGCCCACGCGGCGACGGTGCGCCACCCGGCGACGGCCAAGGCCGTGTCGTACCAGGTGAGCCTCAAGGACACGGCGGGCAACACCATGACCGAGACGATCACCAACGCCTACCGGCTCGTCCCGTAGGCGCCTCCTCTCACCCCTGACGGGCGCCTACCGGCCCCGTCGCCAAAGGCCGGGCCCCGGACCGCGGTCCGGGGCCCGGCCGCACGCGTACCCCACGTATCGTGGACGGCATGATCGCTGAAACCGACGACAGGATGGTCGAGCGGGTCCTCGCGTGGGCGCGGCTTCAGCCCGACCTGCGCGCCGTCCTGCGCACGGGCTCGCGCGCGCGGCGCGACGGCACCGTGGACGCCTTCTCCGACCACGACATCGAGCTGTACACCACCGACCCGGACCGGTACGAGGACGGGGACTGGGTGGCGGAGCTTGGCCCGGTGGTCGTCCAGGTCGGCCTCGAAGGGCCGTGGGAGAACCCGGCCCGGCTCGTGCTCTTCGAAGGCGACGTCAAGGCCGACTTCCAGGTGGTGCCGGTGGAGCGCCTGGCGAAGATGGCCGCGGAGGGCCTGGACGACCTGCACGAGCGCGGCTACGAGGTGCTGTGGGACCGGGACGGCGCCACCGCCTCGCTGCCCGCCGCCACGGGCACGGCCCCCGCGGAGCTGCCCGACGCCGAGGAGTTCGAGGAGCTCTGCGCGGAGTTCTGGTTCGAGGTGGCGCACCTGCCGCGCTATCTCGCCCGCGGCGAACTGTGGGTGGCCAAGTCCCGCGACTGGACCACCAAGGAACTCCTGGAGAGCGTGATCGAGTGGCACGCCCTGACGGTCCAGGGCGCCGGTCACGACGTCTGGTACGGCGGCACGCGCATGCGGCGCTGGGCCGCGCCCGGCGTGTGGGACAGCCTGCCGGAGACCTTCGGCGACTTCGGCGCGGACGACGCCCTGCGCGCGGCGCGGGCGACGGCCGACCTCTTCGCACGCCTCGCGAAGGAGGTCGCCGCGGCCCACGGCTTCCCCTACCCGCACAAGGCCGAGCAGGTCATCCGCCCCACCCTCGACGAGCTGCCCAGGACCTGAGCCCGCCCTACGCGCGGCGGCCCCGGGCGCTCAGCGCGCGGATAGGACCGATCAGCGCGCGGTAGAAGGGCCGGACCGCGCGGCCGGGAAGGCGGCGGTGGCGTTCCTCCTGCCAGACCCGCGCCCGGTGGTGGGCCGCGATGGGGGACCACCGGTCGGGGTTCGGGGGCGCGGAGGTGTGGAACTCGATGCGGCAGAGGTGCTTGGTGCTGATGAAGCCGTACTGCCCCGGGCTGACCAGGCGCACCGGCGCGCCGTGGTCGCCGTCGAGCGGCTGCCCGTCGAGATGGTCGGCGATGAGCACCTCGTCGGCCAGGGCGTCCTCGAGCAGCACGATCGACCGGTAGCCGTCGAGGCCTTCGAAGGTGATGTGGCTGATCGACGCGTCCGGCTTGAGCAGCGGTTCGATCTGCATGCGGTAGAGGGCCTCGAACGAGGTCCCTTCCCACCGCAGGCCCGTCGCCGACCAGCCGGCGACGCAGTGGAAGTCGGCTCCGAGCTCCTGCCGCGGCAGCGTGGCCAGGTCTCTCACGGGCAGCGTGAGGGACCTGGCCAGGGCCCCGCCGATCTCGATCACGGGGTCGGCGGGGACGGGCGGAGGCGGGTGGTGGAGGTGCGTACCGAAGCGCGGGAACCCGTCGACGGCACGTTGGCCCGGGGGAAGCGTCATATCGGTCCTCCATGAAGCGCGTACGCGGAGCGCATGTGGGTGCCAAGGTGGATCACAGCTGGCGTTCGGTGCCTCGGAGTCGGCTGACTGTCCGGCTCAGTGCCCTATAAGACCGCTGGCCCCGGCCCCCGGTTGCTCGGCGCGGCCCGCCCGCGCGTCCAGGAACACACCGTGCGCCCCTGGCCGCTCTGGTACGAGGATCACGTGCCGCAGAACTCGGCGTCGATGACCGCGCTGAAGTCGCCCGCCCAGTCGCCGTTGAAGTTGAAGGCCAGCGTGTGGCCGCCGTCGCGGGTCGTCACCGCGACCGCGACCGTGCCGTGGAAGTCCCCGCCGTGCGCCCATACCTCCGTGCCGCAGCGCGTCTTGAACTGCCGGAGGCCGAGACCGTACCGGACGTCCGGCTGTGCCTCGTCGACCGGGACGGTCGTCGTCAGCTCGTCCATTTGCCGCTTGGGCAGCAGTTCACCGCCCAGGAGCGCCTTGAAGAAGCGGGTCAGATCCGCCGAGTTGGAGATCATCTCGCCTGCCGCTCCCGCGATGGAGGGGTTGTACTCGGTGACGTCGTACACCTCTTTCTCCTGCGGATTACGGAACGTCGAGTAGGCCCGGCCGCTCGGCTTCGGAAGGCGCGGGTCGGTACCGGGCACGCTCGTGGCCGTCAGACCGAGGGGCTTGATGACGCGCTCCTGGATCTCGTCCCCGTACGAGTGTCCTGTGACCTTCTTGATGATCATTCCGGCCAGGATGTAGTTGGTGTCGGAGTAGTTCCAGCCCTCGCCCGGCGCGAAGTCCGGCTCATGGCGCATGGCGATCCGCACCTGCCGCTCGGGAGTCCAGGTTTCCTGGCGGTGCTTGAGGAACTCCTTGCTGAACAGCGTCCGTCGCACCTCCGGGTCCCGGGTCCAGTTGGAGACGCCGCTGGTGTGGTTGAGGAGCTGGCGTACGGTGATCTTCGCGCCGTCGTGGCCGTGGCCTTGGACGACGCCGGGCAGCCACCGCTCGACGGTGTCGTCGAGGCTGAGCTCGCCCGCCGCCTCCAGCTGGAGGAGCACGGTCGACACGAAGGTCTTGGTAATGCTGGCGACGCGGTAGCGGTCCTTGGCGCCGCGCGGCCGCTGCGTCTTCAGGTCGCCGACACCCGACGTGCCGCTCCAGGTCCCGTACGCGTCCACCGCCTGCCCGGTCACTCCGGGCACGCCGTCCTTGACGGCGGCGTCCATGGCCCGCTGGGTCGATCGGTGGTGGCCGCCCTCGCTGGCTTGGGCGGCGGCTGGCTCCGCCACGGCGGGCGCCGCGAGCGCGGATGCCGTGATGACCGCTGCCGCCACCGTGCCTGCCAAACCGAACCTCATCGTGCGGGGTGTCATGTGTCGTCGTCCCTTTCGCCGGTGCTGATCGGCGGGAGGGACCGCGACACCCCGCGCGAAGGTTGCCCGCCCACGGGCCGGTTGAGCGATTTCGAGCCATGCGCCGCCCGACGGCCTGTCCCGACCGCGAGACACCGAACCGGCGACGACGCACTACGCCCACGCATCCCGCGTCCGCCCCACCGGTCGCGGCGACGCGGCCCGCATACTGACGCGCATGACGTCGACGAACCCGCCCGAACCGAGGCGCGCGGCCACGACGCTGTCCGGGCGCCAGCTGTCCTTCCTCGACTTCGGCGGACCGGGCCGCCCCCTGCTGGCCCTCCACGGGCACTTCGCGGCAGGCCGCACCTTCACACACCTGGCCCGGGAGCTGGGCGACTCCTGGCGGGTCATCGCGCCCGACCAACGGGGACACGGCCACTCCGAAAGTCCCGCCGACTTCTCCCGCACCGGTTACGTCGAGGACGCCGCGGCTGTTCTTGAACACCTGAGCATCGACAGTGCGGTCGTACTCGGCCACTCCCTCGGCGGTGTCAACGCCTACCAGCTCGCGGCCCGGCACCCGGGCCTGGTAGACGCGCTGATCGTCGAGGACGTCGGCGCCGAGGTCGAGGGCGACCTGTCGTTCAGCCTGTCCTGGCCGACCCGGGTGCCGACCCGGGCCGGACTCCTGGAACACCTCGGGCCGTCGGCGGATCACCTTAAGGACGCCGTGCGCGAGTACGCCGACGGATGGGGCTTGTCCTTCGATCCGAGGGATATGAACGCTTCACAGCGGCAGCTCAACGGGAACCATTGGAGCGACTGGCTCGCCACCGACTGCCCCGCCCTGCTCATCCGCGGCAGCCGCAGCGCGGTCCTCGGCGTCGAGCACGCGAAGGACATGGTGGAACGCCGCCCCCGTACCCGACTCGTGGAACTCCCCGCCGGACACGCCGTGCACGCAACCGTCCCGGAGGAGTTCGCCGGAGTCGTCAAGGGGTTCCTCGGGGCGCTGTGCGCTCGGTCGGCAGGTGTCGCGCCTGTCTGTGGAATGCATGACGGTGGGGAATTCGGGTGACCAGAACTGCCGGAAACTGATCGCGCCCGCGTGCTCGTGGTCAATAACTTCAAGCTTCGGAAACGACCGGCGGGCGCGTAATCCAGACGGAAGGATGTTGTCGACGTCACGCCAGTACCCTTGAGGTGTTTCATGTCAGTTCCACAGGCTCCATCCGGACCTGAGTCCACTTCCCCCGCTCCTGGGCCCGAACCGCGTCCCCGGGGCTCGGGAGGGGGAAACTCCGGAGCGTCGGGTAAAACAGCGGTAGTCGTCGCCGTCATTGGCGCGCTCGCCCTGATTGCCGCCGCCTTTGTCCCCGAACTCTTCGATATGGGGTCCGAGAGCGAGAAACAGGAGGACCTGTTCGTCGGGGAGTGGCAGGGAACCGTGCGGGAGCTTGAGCACCCCTACACCCCTTACCGGGTGACGCTTGAAGTCGGCGAAGGCAAGCGGGGTGAGGAAGTGGGCCGCATCTTCTATGAGTTTAAGGGGAGGGAGTGCAGCGGGGTGGTCACCCTGCAAGACAAGAACGAGGCGAGCAAGACGATCGAACTGGGCGAGTACATCAAGGCGGGTGAGTGCGTGAAGCGGGGAAGGATCGTCCTCAAGATCCGGCCGGCGGACGAAGCGGAGTTCTTCTACACGGGGTCGAAGGACACTGGAGTGGACCAGTCCGTGCAGGGGAGCCTCGGGAAGGTCGGCTGACGGGGGGCGCGGTGACGACGGTGCGGACCGTCACGGCGTACCCCGCTGGGGCAGCTGGCGTAGGCACTCGGCGACCGCCTTGTTCACGGCACCGGCTGCCTCCGGGGGCAGCAGCCCGGCACAGGACAGGATGTCCCGCAGAGGTGCCACGACGGAGGTGAGCACCGACTCGAGTTCGTGCGGGCGCACCCGGCCGATCGCTCGCCGCAGTTCCGTGAGGCCCTCTGCCTCACGGCCCGTCAGCAACAGGGTGTCCGCGAGGTCGAAGACGGGCCACGGGTCGGTCTCCGCCGTGTCCTCCGCCGAGAAGCGGGCCAGGTGTTCCAGGCGGCGGAAGCGGTCGAGGGCGGCGGAGGGGTCGCTGCCGCGGGCGCCCGCGAGCAGCAGTTCCAACCGGGCCTCGTTGAGGCGCGGATAGGTGTCGTTGCCGCTCAGCGCGATCGCCCGGCGGTAGCACCGCAGGGCTCTCTCCAGCTCCACGGTGTCGAACGGATCACCAGGGGCGCCGCTGGCCAGGCGGCGATGCAGGCCGCCGAGGGTGGCCCAGGTCTCCGCGTCGGAGCCGTCGAGCTCGACCGCGCGGGCGAACGCGTCCGCGGCCTCCTGGAGCGCGCCGCACTCGCCGAGCGCGCCCTCGACTTCGTGGCCCTGGTGAGTCTGCTCGCCGCGGTGACGACGATGTTCCTGCTGGCCGGACCCCAGGCGTTCGCCACGATCGCCTCCGTCGGCACGGGGCTCTTCGTGGCCTGGCGCGGGCACCAGCGGCGGAGTTGACGCCGGGTGCCACATGGCCTGGCGCCGCCGGTGGTTTCGTATCCGCTCGCGGCGTGGCCGTGTTCCCGTGGAAACTGACGGCCCAGCGGAAAGGCCACGCCAGTCTCCGTGTGTGAACAGGCGCTGAATCCTCTGTTCCGGTGAACGGAACGATCGTTGCGCTCTCCCCTTGCCCCGATGGAAGATCGGGCAGGAAGAATTCTCCACCGGTGACTCGGAATTCGGAATAACGACAGGGATTCGGAATGGCGTTGGGCTTTGGGGTCGTGGCCATGGCAATGGTCGTGGCCATGGCTGTGGGCGAACGGCCGTCCCCGTGCGGTGAATGGCCCACATTCCGGCGTCAAGACCGGGCACCGGACTCGAGCCTCCCGTGAAAGGAACCACGTTCGCCATGCGCCTCGTTCCCCGCTTCGCCGCCGCCTTGAGCGGCGCCACCCTCGCCCTGGGCGGCCTCGCGTTCATGGCCCCGGCCGCGCACGCGACCCCGCAGGCCTGCCAGAGCCACGTCTTCGAGCGGTATCCCGATGCCGATCGCGAGGCCGTCCGGCTGGCCTGCCTCCGTGGGGCCGACGGCGACCCGATCAGCTACCGGCACTGCTACCTCGAACTGTCGGACCTGGGGGTCGTCTCGAACGTCGCCTCCGAGGCGTGCCTGCGGGCGGCGCGGCCGTAGCGGCGCCCCCAGCCGCGGGGCGGGCGGGCGGCGAGGCGCCGGTGCGGGTGGCCTCCGAGGCGCCGGTACGAGGTTGATTCAGGATTCCCTGAATTCAGGATCAGATGTATTGTCCTGAGCGTGCTGACCCTCGCCTCCGACATCGACGTCCTGACCCGCTTCGGCCGCGCGCTCGCCGACCCGATCCGCTGCCGTGTCCTGCTCGCCCTGCATGCGGCTCCCGCCTACCCGGCCGACCTCGCCGACGCCCTCGGCGTTTCCCGTACCCGACTGTCCAACCACCTGGCCTGCCTGCGCGACTGCGGTCTTGTCGTCACGGTCCCCGACGGCCGCCGCACCCGCTATGAGCTGGCCGACGAGCGCCTCGGCCGCGCCCTTGACGACCTGCTCGCCGCGGTCGTGGCCGTGGACGGCGACCGCACCTGCCCGGACGCCGACGAGAAGGGGTGCTGCTGATGGCCGCCGAGATGCCACTCGGCATCGGCCCCGCCCCCGCTCGCCGCGACGTGCTCGCCCGTCGCATACGTCTGCTGGTCGCCGCGACGATCACGTACAACGTCATCGAGGCGGTCGTGGCCATCACCGCGGGCTCCCTCGCCTCCTCCACCGCGCTGATCGGCTTCGGTCTTGACTCCGTCATCGAGGTGTCCTCGGCCGCCGCCGTCGCCTGGCAGTTCTCCGCCCGCGACCACTCCGTGCGCGAGGCCCGGGAGAAGACCACCCTGCGGATCATCGCGGTGTCCTTCTTCGTGCTCGCCGCCTACGTCACCGCCGACGCCGCCCGCGCCCTGACGGGCACCGGCGAAGCCGAGCGCTCCGTGCCCGGCATCGTCATCGCCGCGCTCTCCCTCGCGGTCATGCCGTTCCTGTCCGCCGCCCAGCGCCGCGCGGGCCGCGAACTCGGCTCCGCCAGCGCGGTCGCCGACTCCCAGCAGACCCTCCTGTGCACGTACTTGTCCGCCGTGCTCCTGGTGGGCCTGCTCCTCAACGCCACCCTCGGCTGGTCGTGGGCCGACCCCGTCGCCGCCCTCGTCATCGCGGCCATCGCCGTCAGGGAAGGCCGCGACGCCTGGCGCGGCGAAGGCTGCTGCGCGCCCCGGGCCGCGACGGCCGCGACCGCTGGAACCGCCGGAACCGGTACGGGAGGCGCGGGTGACGCGTGCGGCTGCCGTCCGGGCTGCGACTGCTGCGGCTGACCGGCGAACGCCCGGGCGCGTGGGTCAGCTCAGGGCCAGTTCGGCCAGTACGGTCGTGCCCTTGCGGGAGGGGCGGATCGTGGTGTGGGACGTATAGGCCTCCACCAGGGCGAGGCCGCGGCCCGACTCGGCGCGCGGGCAGTCCGCGGCGGCGGTGTCCGCGCCGACGGCGGGGCGCTCGTACGGGCGGCGCGTCACGCGGCGGTGCCAGCGGCCGGTGTCGTGGACCTCGACGAGCAGCGCGGCGGGCAGCAGGCGCAGCCGCAGAGTGACACGGGGGCTGCCGCTGTGCAGTATGACGTTTGTGACCAGCTCAGTGACGACGAGCGCCAGCGCCTCACGCGTGGCGGCCTCGAGCCGCCAGGCGCGCGCGGACGTCGTCGCCAGGCGGCGCATGGCCGGGGCCGCGGCGGCCGTCGCCGGGAGCGTGGTGTGTGCTTCGCGGGACGCGGCGGTACGGGACAGGGCCGCGTGGGGCAGAGCTCCGCGGGACACGGCTTCACGGGGCGCGGCGACCAGGCCCGGGGGCGCCGGAGGGGCGGCCGGGATCGCACCGGTGCCCGTTCTGGGCGGGTGCTCGTGCTGGGCGGTGATCATGCGGTCCTCCCGCTGCTCTGCCCGTGGCGCCGCATCACTGGCACTCTGCACGCTGTCAACCCTCGTAGGCGAAAAACAATCAGTGCCGGGCCAAATACGGATACGCAAAGAAAGCCGGAAGGCCTGGTAGGCAGCGTTCAGGAGCGGAATGGTCACGCAGGGTGAGGAATTCTGGATAGGCCGGATTCGGCGGACGCTGACGGAGCGGGACGCCGGAGCCGTGCTCGTCCTGGTCGCCGGAGCCGCGGGCACCGGCAAGAGCCGACTGCTGCGACGCCTGGCCGAGCTGCCGGCGGCCGCCGGGGTCGTGACCTCGTGGACCGGCGGCGGGCAGCCGCCGGACACCGCCCCCACCGCCCCCGCGCTGATCCTGGTGGACGACGTCCACGCGGCGGACGAGGACGCCCTGGCCTGGGTACGGGGCCTGGTGGAGCGCCCACCGGCGGGCACGGCCCTCGTCGTCACGTACCGCGCCGAAGAACTGCCCCACCCCGGCCTGCCGTTCGGCGCGGCGCCGCTGTGCTACCCGGACGACCTGGTGGTGCTGCGCCACCAGGTGCGGCCGTGGGACGCCGCTCAGGTGGCGGAGGCGGCGAGGGAGGTCCTGGGGGAGGGGTGCGCGCCGCAGGCGGTGGCGCGGCTGCACGAGCGGTCGGGCGGCGTGGCACAGGTGGTGGTCGACCTCCTGACCGTGCTGCGGGACAGCGCGGGGCGGCGCTGCACCGCCGCCGACGTCGACGCCGCGGGGGTGCCCGTGCGCCTCGCGGAGCTGATGCTGCGCCGCACCCACGCCCTGCCCGCGCCCGCGCGGCGCGTGGTGTGGGCGGCGGCGGTACTGGGTGAACCGGCGTCCGGCGAGGACTTGCTGGCGGTGGCGGGAGCGGACGCGCAGTCGGCGCCCGAAAGCGGCCAGGGCAGCGAGGGCGGCCGTGGCGCCCTCGTGGCCGCGCTGGCGGGGGCCGCGGTGGTGGAAGACGCCGAGCACCGCTACGCCCTGCCCGTCCCGCTGGCCGCCGAGGCCGTCCTGGAAACCGTGCCCGGGCCCGTGCGCCAGGAACTGCACGGCCGGGCCGCCGCGCTGCTCCAGCGCAGACAGCCGGTGCCGTGGGCGGCCCTCGCCCGTCACCGCCGGGCCGGTGGCGAGGTGAGGGCGTGGCTGCGGGCCGTGGAACACGCGGCCCGGGAGGCCGCGGCCGAGGGCCGCCACCAGGAGGCCATCACGCTCCTTGAGGACACGCTCGCCTCGGCGCTGGTACCGCAGCATGCGCGAGCGCGCCTCGCCCCCGTCCTCGCGAGCAGCGCCGTCGTCGCGCTGCGCTCCGACCAGACGGTTGAGGTGCTCACGCAGATCGTGCGGGACGAGAAACTGCCGCAGGTCGTACGCGGTGAGATGCGCCTGGACCTGGGGCTGCTGCTGTGCAACCAGGTCGGCATGAGCACCCACGGCTGGGCCGAGCTGGAGCGGTCGGCCGCGGAGCTGCGCGAGGAGCGGCCGGAGCTGGCGGCCCGCGCGATGTCGGCCCTTGCCATGCCCTACTGGCCGGGCAACTCCCTGGACGTTCACCTGGCCTGGATGCGGGACGCCGAGCGCGCCAGCGCGGACAGCGGCGACGAGGTCGTGCGGACGGCGGTCGCGGCGAACCGGGCGGGGCTCGCCCTCAGCTACGGCAACCCCGAAGGGTGGGAGCTCCTGAAGGCCCTCCCGTTCGACAGCCCCGACCCCCGCTGCCGCCGCCACGTGGCGCGCGGCCTGTGCAACGCGGCGGACTCCTCGGTGTGGCTCGGCCTCTACGACCGTACGCGCGAACTGCTCACCGAAGGCCTTGAGCTCTCCGCCCGCAGCGGCGCCCCCTACACCGAGCGGACGGCGCTCGGCACCCGGCTGCTGCTGGAGTGGGCCACCGGGCAGTGGGACGGACTCGTCGAGCGCTGCGAGGAGTTCGTCAGGGAAACCGCCGACATGCCCGTCATCTCGGCCGACGCCCGCACCGTCCTGGGGCTGCTCCACCTCGCCCGGGGCGGCTGGGGCCCGGCGGCGGCATGGCTGTCGGGCGAGGACGCGCCCCTGGCCGAACACGCCGCCGCACCCCTCGGGGCGACCCTGGCCGGTGCGCTCATCCGCCTCGCGCTCGCGCGGCAGGACCTCGCGGGCGCCGTCGAGGAAGCCCGCAAGGCGTGGGGCAACGTCGTCTCCAAGGGTGTGTACGTATGGGCGGCGGAGCTGGCCCCCTGGGTGGTGGAGGCGCTGGCCAGGGACGGCGACATGGAGGGCGCCCGGCAGGTCGTGGACGCCTTCCGCCTCGGCCTGGCCGGGCTTGAGTCCCCTGCGGCGGAGGCGGCCTTGGTGTGGACCCGTGCCGCGCTGGCCGAGGCGAGCGGCGATCCGGCGCGGGCCGTGCCCCTCTACCAGCAGGCCGGGGCGGCGTTCGCCGCCCTGCCCCGGCCCTACGCCCGCGCGCTGACGGCGGAGGGTGCAGGTCGCTGCGCCCTGGAGTGGGCCAACTCCGCCGCGAACGGCGACGACAGCGGCGCGCCCGACGGGAGGCGTGACGGGACGCACGACGGGATGCGTGACGAAGGCCTCGTCGAACTCGCCTTCGCCGCCCGGCAGTTCAGCGACCTCGGGGCGGCCTGGGACGCCGCCCGGGTGCGCGCGCTCTCCCGCGCCCACCAGCCGGAGAAGGACCGGCGCAGGCCCGGACGGCCCTCGTACCGCGACCAGCTCTCCCCTCGGGAGCGCGAAGTCGCGGAGCTGGCGGGCAACGGCCTGACCAACCGCGAGATCGCCACCACCTTGCACCTGTCGCCGCGCACCGTCGAACAGCACGTGGCCCGCGCCATGCGCAAACTGGGCACCGCGACCCGGCAGGACCTGGGAGCCGTTGGCGGCGGCCCGGACACGGATCCGGCGGCGGCGCCGGGCAGCTGACCCGCACGCCCCGGATCCGTACCCTGTCTTCCGTGCTCCACTGACCCGCACTTTTTCGACACGGTCCCAACGCCGCGCGAGCGAGGGCGTGTTGGCCTCCCCGTCGAGACGCCGACACAAGAACCCCCAGGTCAGGACTAGACCAACACGACACGCGGGCCTGGTTAATTGCGTATCCGTAGGTTGGGGCTCCCGGATAGGCGTGCTGTTGTTCCGGCCATAAGTTCCGTGCCACCGGTTGGTCGAACGTTCATCCATCACGGGCCATGCGTGACGGACGCGCGGCGGCCGGCCGGTGTCGTGCAACGGCGTGCCCACGCGGGGATTCCCGCCAAGCGCCAGGCCCCGTCGACGGGCCGCCCGCGCACCGCTCTGCCTGTGCCACCCCCACACCTCCCACAACGCACCATTCGGCCAGGCACGGAGTGATTTGTCATGCACGGTACGAACCGCTGGTCCGGCCTGCCCGGACCGGCTCGGGAAAGGCCACACCTTGAGCGGTTCCAGACGCACACGCATATCCCTCCTGGCCGCGGCGACGGCCGCGGTCCTCCTCGGCACGGGAGCGACCACCGTCCTCGCGGCTCCGGGCTCGGACTCCGCCGCGACCCCCGGCGCGGCCGTGGCGAAGGCGGCCCCCACCGAGCGCCTCATCGTCGGCTACGCCCCGCGCGCCGAGGAGGCGAAGTCCAACGCCGAGGCGCGCGACGACGCCCGTGCCAAGGGCAAGGACGTCGGCGAGGACCTCGCATTCGACCGGCGCCTCGGCACCGGC
Organism: Streptomyces sp. NPDC043996; assembly: GCF_056435225.1. Taxonomy (NCBI): domain Bacteria; kingdom Bacillati; phylum Actinomycetota; class Actinomycetes; order Kitasatosporales; family Streptomycetaceae; genus Streptomyces; species Streptomyces sp. NPDC043996. Next base: position 165,928 of record NZ_JBWKEY010000011.1, read on the forward strand.
GCGGCCCTGGTCGACCTCGGCGACAAGCTGGGCACCAAGGACGTCAAGGACGTCATGTCCGCCTTCGCGGCCGACCCGGACGTCGCCTACGTGGTCCCGGACACCCGTATGTACGCCGCGGCCGACCCCAACGACACGTACTACTCCCAGCAGTGGGACCTCTTCGAGGACCGGGCGGGCATGAACGTCCCCGGAGCCTGGGCGCGGGGCGTGACGGGCGAGGGCGTCAACGTGTCGGTCATCGACACCGGTTACGTCAAGCACAGCGACCTGGCCGCCAACGTGGTCTCCGGGTACGACTTCATCTCCGATCCCTGGATGGCGCAGGACGGCGGCGGCCGGGACAGCAGCCCCGCGGACCCCGGTGACTGGATGAACCGCGGCGAGTGCGGCACCGACGCAGGCGGCCAGCCCGTACCGTCCCGTGACACCAACAACTCCTGGCACGGCACGCACGTCGCGGGCACCATCGCGGCCACCAGCGACAACGCCAAGGGCGTCGCGGGCATCGCCCACAAGGCCAAGGTCCAGCCCGTGCGCGTACTCGGCAAGTGCGGCGGCACGACCGCCGACATCATCGACGCGATCACCTGGTCCTCCGGCGGCACCGTGCAGGGCGTCGCGGGCAACCCGTACCCCGCCGACGTCATCAACATGAGCCTGGGTGGCGGCGGCGCCTGCGACGCGGGCACCCAGAGCGCCATCAACGCGGCCGTGGGCCGGGGCACCACCGTCGTCGTCGCGGCCGGGAACTCGAACGCCAACGCCGCCAACTTCAACCCCGCCAGCTGCAAGAACGTCATCGCCGTCGCGGCCGCCGACCGTCAGGGCAACCGGGCCGTCTACTCCAACTACGGCAGCGTCGTGGACATCACCGCACCCGGCGGCGAGACCTCGCCGAGCGCCTCCGGCGGCATCCTGTCCACGCTGAACTCCGGCACCCGGAGCATCGGCGGCGAGAACTACGTCGCCTACCAGGGCACCAGCATGGCCGCCCCGCACATCGCGGGCCTCGCCGCGCTCCTTTACCAGGCCAAGTCCGGCATCACCCCGGCCCAGGTGGAGTCCGCCATCAAGAGCAACGCCCGCCCGCTGGCAGGCACCTGCTCCGGCGGCTGCGGCGCGGGCCTCGCCGACGCCGACGCGACGCTGTCCGCACTCGGGACGCGCTGAACCTGACGGCCCCGCGAGGCCGCTCAACCCTCTGGGGGCCTGGTGCCGCGACGGCACCAGGCCCTTCGCGGGGCCGGGAGCGCCAGTGGCGGGGAACCAGGGAACGGAGAAGCGCCGTTCCGTTGAGCGGAACCGAGTTCGCCTGTTCCGGGTGTTCGCGCGACCTGCGGCACGGCTGTGAGGTGTGCACGGGTCGCGTGCGCTGGATGCACAGGGTTTTCGCGCTGGGTGCTAACGACCCGTGGGGCCGGGGCGGGACACAGTGGGGGCAGGCCGTGCGGGAGGGGCTGGTCAGCCCCGACGCACGGCGATGCCGTTCGCTCGCGGAACGGCGGGAACCGTCGTCGAAGAAGGGACATCGTTCCATGCGCACTACTCGTTCGCTGTTCGTCGCGTCCTTGGCCCTGACCGCCGCCCTCGGCACCGTACCGCTCGCGGCGGCGTCCTCCGCCCCGGCACCCAAGGCCCCGCAGGCGTTCAACTGCAGCACTGGCTACTTCTGTATCTACAGCGGCTGGAACGGCAGTGGTGAGCGCTGCATATGGGCGAGCAACCAGCGCGCCAACACCGCCGACGACTGCGGCTTCATCCAGCGCGGCGCGAACGTGCTCTCGGTGGCCAACAGCACCGGCCACCGGAAGCAGTACTACAAGGGCACGAACTACAACGACCGCGTGGGCTCCACCCCTGCGGGAGGCTCCGGAAACCTCCAGGGCAACTACCAGATCCGCTCCTTCAGGCCGCAGTAGCCCCTCGCCCCGGGGCCGCCACGGCCGTCGGAGCGTGCTGGCCGGACGATGCGCGCGACCAGGGGACGCGCGCATCGTCCAGGAGCCGGTCGGCGGGGACCGCACGGCGGCGGTGACACGGCCGGTGAGGAGGGGGGATACGGGATCGCGGAAGGTCACGCTGGCGCCTACCGGCCGTTACCGGGGCCCGGCACGATCGCCCGCATGACGATCACCGAGGGCGCACCGCCCACGCACGCCACTCCCGTCGCTCTCGTCCGGGGGCTGGTGACGGGCGGTGTGGCCGGGGCGTCGCTCGCCGCTCTCGTCGTGGGGGGTGTCATCGAGAGCGCGCCGCTGTTCGTGACGGGTCTCGTGGTGCCCGCGGTCTTCGGCCTGCTCCTCTTCCTGACGGGTGCGCCGCGGCGGGCCCGGGAGGCGGCCGTCGCGCCCCGCACGGCACTCGCGATGATCGAGAGCCTGCGGGCCGTCGGCGGCGAGTCGAGCGACGTTCCGGTGCGGTTCGACCTCACCGTCGCACCGGACGACGCGCCGGGGTTCCGCGTCAAGATCACGCAGGACATCAACCTCGTTGACCTGCCCGACTACCGGCCGCGCGGGGTCCTGGTGGTCCAGTACCCGCCGGACCGGCCGTGGCGGGCGCGGATCGTGAAGCGGCCCATGCCGGAGTGGCGGGAGCGCGTGGCGGCGGCCCGCCTCGACTCGGTGCCCGGTCCTGCCCTGGTGAGCGAGGCCGGGGGGAGCGCCGCCGCCGGGTGCCTCGGGCTGCTCGGCCTGCTGCTCGGCGCGGCCCTCGTGGTCGTCCTGTGCCGCGGCGACCTCTTCGACGAGGACACCGCCGCGCGGCGGTCCGACTCCCCGCGGCCGTCCGTGTCCACCACGTCGTCGACCACGGTCGTGTCGTCGGCGTCCGGCACGGTCGCCCTCGGTCCTGGCCAGTCGTTCCTCGACGAGGGCGAGCTGTCCCGGGCCGTCGACGCGCTCACCCGGGGCAAGGGCGAGCGCGCCGCGCTCACCGTCGTCGTACAGGAACGTCTGCTGTCGGTGGTGTTCGCGCCCACCGGCACGCGGGCCTCGCGGTTCGATCCGGGGTCGCTGCCCTACGACCGTTTCCCCGCCCTGGTGAAGGAGGCCACCACCTCCCTCGGCGTCGAAGGACCGCGCTCCTGGCAGCTGACCGTCGACCGCCTCACCGGCTCCGTCACCGTCAGGGTCAGCGTGACCGGCCCCGAGGGATCGGCCTCGCTGGTGGCCGACGGGCGTGGCGAAGTGGTGCGGCGCGACCCGGCGTAGGCGCGAGCGGCGGCAGCGGCGCGCGGCCAGATCCCCTCACACGGCCCGTTCCCGCCTCCGCGTGCCGCGGGCGAACCGGCCGAGGAGCACGGCGTTGAACACTCCCGCCAGGGCCGTACCCACGGCGAAGACCGTCGGGCCCAGCCAGGTGAGTGAGGACTGCTCCGCCGGGATCGACAGCAGGAAGGCGAGGAACCCGAGCGGCATGGTGACGACGAACGGGTAGAACCCGGCGAGCCCCGGGTCCGGTCCCACGTACCAGGCCCCCAGGAAGAACCCCAGCGCCACCGCGACCACGGCGAGATACGCGCGCGCGAGCCAGGCGTGCGTGGCGAGCGCGAGCAACTGGCGTGGGCGGGAGGCGTGCGTCATCGCGGGGTCCTTCGGGCCGGTGCGGGTCGGAGACCTCCACTGTGGGCGGAGGGGCGCGCTCGGACATGAGTACGCGTACTCAGCGCTCCCGGCGGTCCACGCGCGAGCGGATGTCAAGGTCCGGCCGTGGCGCGGCCACGGCCGGGACGCGGTCGGGCTCGGCGAGGAGCAGGGTGAGGTCGTCCTTGACGGGGGTGTCGCCGGTGTGGCGGTGCAGCAGATCCGTCAGGTCGCGCAGCGCGTCGGCCAGGGCGGGCGCGGTCAGGGCGGCGTGGACCTCGGGGCCGTCCAGGAGGAAGGGGACGTCGCCGCTGTCGCGGGCGTCGGTGACGCCGTCGGTGTAGAGGAGCAGGCGTCGGCCCGGGTTGAGGTGGACGCGTTGCAGACGGGGCGCCGGGTGCAGACCCAGCGGGGGCGAGGGCCGCGGCGGCGGGAGCGGGCGCAGATGGCGGCCCGTGCGCAGTGGGGGCGGGTGGCCGCAGTTCACGATGTGGGCCTCGCCGGGGTGGAAGTCGACGAGCAGCAGGGTGACGAAGTCCTCCGGGCCGAGCTCGGGGCCGAGGCGCTCGTCGAGGGCGTGGGCGAGCAGGACCGGGTCGGGCTGGGTCGCCGCGGTGCGCCGGAACGCGGCCAGGACGGCGGCGGCGACGCGCATGGCCTGGGTGCCGTGCCCTTTGACGTCGGCGAGCAGCAGGCGGGGGCCCGCCGAGGTGAGTACGGCGTCGTGGACGTCACCACCGAGGCGGGTGTGCCGGTCGGCGCTGCGGGTGTGGACGGCGAGGCCGACGTGGCCCACGCGGTCGGGCAGCGGCCGGGCGAGGGCCTCTTGCGCGGTGACGGCGAGTCGAGTCATACGGTCCAGCGCGCGCTTGGCGCGCACGCGGGTGTGCGCCGTTATCGTCGCCCAGGCCGAGACCACGGCGATGTTCAGCAGGAAGGCCAGGTCACGCGGCTGCGTGGGCGGCGAGTCAAGGAGCGTGAGGGCCAGGGCGGTGCCCCCCAAGGCCGCGGTGGCGCGGGGGGAAAGCCGCTGGGCGGCCAGGAGCGGCCCGACCAGCGGCAGCCCGTGCAGCGGCGGATCGGTGACGGTCATGGCCGCGGCCACGGCGAACTGTGCCCCCACGGCCGTCACCAGCCACGTGCGCTGTGTTTCCACCACTTCCCCCTTGTCGTTCCGCGAAGTCCGCCTTTCCCCCGCACGACTCCCGCGTGCGGGGTACTGTGCCAGCTTCGATGACGGTCCGTGGTCAATTCGCCACAGCCTGCGCGCTCGGCGTCGGCAGTATGGAAGGGGACCGCCTCGCGCAGGGACTCAAGAGGAGGCGAAGGTGGCGGAGTCACACGGACCGGTCGCGGCGGACGCGGCGTACGGGAGCGGCACGTCCCTGATCGGCCGCCGCAGCGAACTGGCCGAGGTCACCGGCCGGTTGGCCCGGCACCGCCTGGTGACGGTGAGCGGCGTGGGCGGAGTGGGGAAGACGTGCCTCGCGCGCAAGGCCGCAGCCGATCTGCGGCCGGGCTTCCCCGACGGCGTCTGGTGGGTGGAGCTGTCCCCGCTGGAGGGCGGCGCGATGCTGGCGTACGCGATCGCCGAGGCGCTGCCCCTGGTCCACCAGAGCACCCGGCCGGTCCTCGACGCCGTGGCCGACTACGTGTCCGGGCGGCGGCTGCTGCTCGTCCTCGACACCTGCGAGCACCTGGTCCGGGAGTGCGCCGAGACGGTCGCGGCCCTGCTGACGGTGGCGCCAGGACTGCGCGTGCTCGCCACCAGCCGCCGCCCGCTCGACCTGCCCGCCGAGGACGTCGTGGCGCTCGACCCGCTGCCCGAGGCGGACGCCAGGGCGCTGCTCGCCCTGCGCGCCGCGGAGGCCGCCCCCGGATGCGGCCTCGGCGGTGCCGACGACGGCGAGGCCGCGGCGCTGTGCCGCAGGCTCGAAGGGCTGCCGCTGGCCATCGAGCTGGCCGCCGCCCGGCTGCGGGAGATGTCCACGGCCGAACTCAACCGGCGCCTGGAGGACCGCTTCGAAGTGCTCGGCGAGACCCGGCAGACGGTGTACGAGGCCGACCCGCCCTGGCACCAGGCGCTGCGCACCGCGATCGGCTGGAGCCACCAGCTGTGCACCCCCGCCCAGCGCCTCGCCTGGGCCCGTCTGTCCGTGTTCGCGGGGACCTTCGACGAGGAGGCGGCCCGCCGGGTGTGCGCGGACGGCCGCCTGCCCGTCCAGGACGTGTCCGGGCTGCTCGCGTCGCTCGTGCGCGGTTCGATCGTGGAGTGGGTGCCGGCCGGGTCCGACTCGCGCTACCGGATGCTGGACACCATCCGCGAGTTCGGCATGTTCTGGCTGCGCGGGCTCGGCGAGGAGCACGAGGTCCGCCGCCGCCACCTGGAGCACTGCCTGGACCTCGCCCGCACCGCCGACGCCGCCTGGTCAGGGCCCGGCCAGCGCGCCTGGTTCCACCGGGCGGCCGCCGAGCACGCCAACTTCCGCGCCGCGCTTGACTTCTGCCTCGCCGAGGGCGACGGGCACAGTGCGCAGGAACTGGGGGGCGCCCTGTGGTTCGTCTGGTTCGCCCGCGGCCTCACCACGGAGGGCCGCCACTACCTCGACCGGGCCCTGGCCCTGAACCGGCTGCCCGGTCCCGCCCACGGCAAGGCCCTGTGGGCCAGCTGCCTCGTCGCCGTGAGCCAGGGCGACGTCGAAGCGGCCCGCCGATCGGCCGCCGCCTTCCGGGAGGCCACGAACGGGGAGGACGACGAGACCGTGCCGCATGCCGCCGCCTACCTGGGCGGACTCATCCGCACGATCGGAGGCGAGCACACCCGGGCCATCGCGACGTTGGACACGGTGCCCCGCCGTCGCCCCGCGCGCGGCCACTACGACGCGGCCTGGGGGCTCGTGCACAGCGCCCGCGCCTTCTCCCACATCTACCTCGGGCAGTTCGACCAGGCCGTCGCTGTCTCCGCCGAAATGCGCGCCGAGTGCGCACGCCACGGCGAGCTGTGGCTGCGCGCGTACGGCGACTTCACGCTGGCCCTCGCCGAACTCGGCCGGGGCAGGGCCCAGGAGGCCGCCACCCACGCGCGCGCCGCGGTGCGGGTCAAGCGCGACCTCCACGACAGCCTCGGCTCCGCCGCGTGCCTCGACGTGCTCGCCTCGGCCTCCCTCGCCTCCGGGCACGCCGAGCGGGCCGCCCGCCTCGTCGGCGCCGCCGACCGGCTGTGGCAGACCATCGGCAGCGCGCGCAGCGGCTCCGAGGACTTCGCCGCCCTGCGGCGGACCTGTGAGGCGCGGGTCCGCGAGCTCATCGGCGACGACGCGTACGGCGCCGCGTTCCGCGCCGGGTACGAGGGCGACCTGGACGCGGTCGTCGCGGAGGCCCTGACGGCGTGAGCGCCTCGGAGCCGCGCACCTCGACCTCGGTGCCGCTGACGAGCGTCGGGATGCGATGATCAGGCAGGTGAACAGTCATGCCGCCGCACTCGACAACCCCGTGGCCGAGTCGTTGCTCGGAGCGCACGCACCGCTGGCCCTGCGGGTCGGCCGGGCAGCCACGTACCTGCCCGACGTCGCGACCTTCTGCGCGCTGCCGACGGAGCCCGACGCGGCGGACTGGGCCGACCTGGCGCGGCTGCTCGGGAGCGGCGGTTTCGCCGACATGTTCAGCAACCCGGCGCTCCCGCCGTCCGACTGGGAGCCGGTCTTCGTGCTCGAGGGGCGGCAGATGCTCTGGCCCGGCCGGGACCGGCCCGGCGATCCCGGTGCCGCGGCCGACGCCGCCCTCGTCGAGCTGGGCCCTGACGACGTACCCGAGATGCTCGACCTCGTCGCGCGGACCGAGCCGGGCCCGTTCTGGAAGCGCACCGGTGAACTCGGCACCTATCTCGGGATCCGCGCGGAAGGACGCCTGGTGGCGATGGCGGGGGAGCGGCTGCGGCCCCCGGGCTGGACCGAGATCAGCGCCGTGTGCACGGTCCCCGAGGCGCGCGGCCAGGGCCACGCCGCCCGCCTGGTGCGCGCGGTGGCCGCGGGCATCCTGGACCGGGGCGAGCGGCCGTTCCTGCACGTGGCCGAGAAGAACACCGCCGCCATCGCCCTCTATGAGCACCTTGGTTTCGAAACCCGTAGGACCGTCACGTTCCAGGGCTTTCGCACGCCGTGAGTTCCCGCCCTGCGGGAGTGCGGCGGAGCTGACGAAATGGCGCCATCCGCCGCGAGTCGGTCAACAGTTCTAGGTTGCCATCGGTGACGCAGGGCCCCCTGCGGTCACGTGGCCCTGAGCGCGTACAGCTGCGGCGTCCGCGGGCCTTCACCTGGCGTACGAGCCCGACGAGCGAGGGGCGGCGCTGTCGACGGCAGGCGGGAATCAGCCGACGCCGACAGAGCCCGTCCCGCTGAGCGGAACGCGTACTTGTCGCTGTCTGAGGGCCTTCTGCACGCTGTCTGCCGTCTACACGTTCCGAGCGGAGGAGACAGACATGCGCATGCCCACCCGGAGGGTCGGGTTTCTGGGGTCCTTAGGGCTCCTGGTCGGCAGCCTCGCCTTCACGACCTCGGCTTCAGCCGATCCGGCCCCGGCCGGGAAGGCCCAAAGAGCCGTGGCCGGAGTCTCGATCACAGCGGCGAAGAGCAATAAGTGCCTTGAAGTGCGGGACGGCAACCCGGGCAATGGGGCGATGGTCACCATCTGGGAATGCCACGGTGGCGCTTCTGAGCGCTGGCAGAAGGTGGGCGACCAAATCATCAACGACGTGTCGGGCAAGTGCCTGGACGTCGTCGGGGCCAACCGCGACACGGGTGCCGGCGTGAACATGTTCACCTGTCACCCTGACTGGCAGGCCCAGCAGTGGCGCACGGAGGGAAGCCGGATCGTCAGCGTACTCAGCGGCATGTGCCTGGACCTGTCCGGCGGCAATCCCCACCCGGGCGCGGCCGTCCAGTTGTATCCGTGCAACGGCAGCAACGCCCAGGACTGGCGCTTCGGTTAAGGGCCACTGAAAGGGCCATTCGCTCGCGGTTCGACCGTCAACGGGGGCGGCCGAACCGCGTTAGCGTGGGGCCCCATGATCGTATGGCTCAACGGAACCCACGGCGCGGGCAAGACGACGACGAGTGCGCTCGTGCAGCGACTGCTCCCGGATTCACGGGTGTTCGACGCCGAGAAGGTCGGCGAGACGCTGATGGACATCACGCCGGGGCTGCCCAGCACGGACAACTTCCAGCACTGGCCGCCGTGGCGGCCGCTCGTCGTGGAGACGGCGCGCCGGGTGCTCGACTACACCGGCGGCACTCTGGTGATGCCCATGACGGTCCTCGTCGAGGAGTACTGGCGCGAGATCAGCACGGGCCTCGCCCGGCACGCCATCCCCGTACGGCACTTCGTCCTCCACGCCGACCAGGACACCCTGCGGGGACGCATCGAGGGGGACACCGTCCTCGGCCCCTCCGCGTTCCGCCTCGCCTACCTCGAGCCCTACGCCGAGGCGGCCCGCACCTGGCTGCACGGCGAGGCCGAGGTCGTCGACACCACGCACCTTACGCCCGCCGAGGCCGCCCTGCGGATCGCCGAGGCCGTCAAGGGCTGAAGCCCGCGCCGGAGCCCGATGTCAGTGCTGGATGCGAGGCTGAGGGCATGGACAAGGTGATACGGCGCCGTGTGTACGGCGCGGACCACGATGACCCGGACCCCGGCCCGCAGCCGGGCCGCGACTACCGCGAACTGGTCGGCGGCCCGCTGGACGGTCTGCTCCTCGACGTCACCGGATGGAGCCGGGAGCAACTCGCCGCGGGCCGCCTCCTCGCCACCGAGATAGGCCGGTACGGGCCGGGCGGGTACGCCGACTACGGGCCGAGGGCCGACAGGCCGCAGCTGTGGGACTGGCGCGGCGACACCCCCTGACCAGGGCGCGCCGCCGTCAGCCGCACCCGCGCGGGGTGGCGCCGCCCGGTCACCGCAGCACGTTCAGGGCCCGGTCGAAGGCCGAGTCCCGGTTCTTGGCGAACTCCTCCTTGGTGAAGACCGGCTCGGTGAGGTGCGGCGGGATGCCGGGGCCGTCGAAGGTGTGGCCCGTCCTCGTCAGGTACTCCTCGTTCGGCAGGACCACACCCATCCCGTTGGGCAGCACGCGCCCCAGGATGTCCGAGAAGACGCCCTGGGTGGGCTGGCCGATCCGCACGGTGCGGCCGGGCCGTTCGATGAGGGCCTGGGTGAAGGTCTCTCCCGCGCTCACCGTCGACCCGCTGGTGAGGACGGCGATCGGGCCGGTGTAGCGCGGAGCCCCGGCGGGAGTGACGCGGATCGGCTCGGGCCGGGTGAACCGGGACGGGTCGTCCGGATCGTTGCGGGCACGCTTGGCGTACGCGACGTAGGGGGTGTCCGTGAGGCGCTCGACGACGCGCATCTGCAGGGCGTCGGAACCGCCGCTGTTGACGCGCACGTCGATGACCAGGCCCTTGAGCCGCCGCACGCGCTCGCCGGTCAGGACGGTGTCCAAGGCCTTGTCGAGCTCCGCCCGTTGGGCGGAGTGCGGGGCACCGTCCCCGGCGTACCCCTCGAAGCCGGATATCCGCAGATAGCCGCGGCCGCCCGGCAGATCGGCGTACGTGATCCGCCCACGTGCGAAGTCCTGACGGCGCGCGGCGCCCTTGAGGTCCCGCTCCACGATGAACTTCTTGACCCGCTCGCCCAGTTCCTCGGTGGGGAGGACGGTGCCGGGGCGCCCACGCGCGAAGTAGCGTTCGCCGTCCCCGACGGCGACATGGGCGTCGTACAGGGGCGCCACCATCTCGCTGAAGATCGTGAAGAGTTCCTCGCGGGTGGTGCCGTCGTGCACCTTGGGCCGGTACTGGTCGCGCAGGGCCTTCCAGTCGACGCCTTTGGCGGCGAAGAAGGGGTAGTTCTCGGCGAAGGACCGCCAGAACACGTCGAACGTGGCGCGCGGGCCCCCGGCCGCCGGGCGCGAGCAGTCGTCCGGCAGCTCGGGGAGGCGCCGCAGGTTCCGGTGGCCCAAGGAGCCGTCGAACGCCAAGGTGGCCCGGTCACGGTCGGGTCCGGGGCGCACGGTGAGGACGGCGTTGTACGGCGTGGTGTAGACACCGGGGCGCGTCCGCTGGGCGGTGAAGCCCTTGAGGCAGCTCACGGCCGTCGTCTGGTACTCCTGCAGGTTTCCGTCGCGCAGGGCGAAGACGGTGCCGTAGCCGTCCACGCGCCACACGCCGTCGACGGACGGCGGATCGGCGGCGGCGGCGGTGGCGGTGGCGGGAGCGGCCCCCGCGGCGAGGACAAGGGCGACGGCGGCGGAGAGAGCGATGCGCACTGTTTCATCCTTCGCGTTCGTGACGTGCGGAGAGGTGCGGGCTGCGGGGTGCGGCGAACAGTGAACGGTTGCGCGTGGGGCCGTTGATCCCCGGTACGTCGCCCTCCGGCGTGACCTCCACCACGTCCGCCCCGCCGCTGAACCCCGGCCCCGAGCGCGCCGTCTCGTACACGAGACGGCGGTGGACGCGGGTGAGGAGCACGTGTGGACGTCTGTACGCTCGGTGCCCTGATGGACGCTGTCGGCAGCTTCGCGTTGCGGCTGCGCACCGCGCCCGCAGGACGGGCCGCCCCGGTCACCGACGTGCTGCTCTACGACGCGCACGCCCCGCTCCCCAGGGCCCCCGGGGCCCTGCTGCTCGCGGTCGGCGTGCGGGCGGCCGCGGCGGGACCGCTGGTGCGGGCCGCGGCCGGGGCCGGGATGACCGGAGTCGTGGTGCGGGGCGCGGACGGGCCGACAGGCGAGGCCGAGACGCACGGCGTGGCGCTGCTGGCCCTGGACGAGGAGGCGTCCTGGCACCAGGTGCACCTGACGCTGGCCTCGGCGATCGGCGCCCGCTCGGCCCTCGACGGCGGCCTGGGGGACCTCTTCGCGCTGGCCGACGCGATCGCGACGGCGACCGGCGGGGCGACGGCCGTGGAAGACCCGCGCCAGCGCATCCTCGCCTACTCCACCGTGCCAGGACAGCCGGTCGACGAGGACCGCCGCCAGGGCATCCTCGGCCTGCGGGTCCCCGACGGCGTGGACAACGCCGACCAGGTCCGGCGGGTCCTCGGCTCGGCCGGACCGGTACGCCTTCCCCCGCTCACCGCGAACACCCTGCCGCGGCTCGCGGGCGCGGTGCGGGCCGGAGGCGAGACCCTCGGCGCGATCTGGGTCGTCGACGGCGGCACGCTCGCCGAGGGCGCCGAGGAGACCCTGGCCCAGGGAGCGTCCACGGCCGCGCTCCTGCTGCTGCGCGCCCGCGTGGCCCAGGAGCTGGTGCGCGACCAGAACACCGACCTGGTGCGCCGCCTCCTGGAGGGTTCGGCGAGCCCCTCGGACGCGGCGCGCCGCCTGGGGTGGGACGCGGTCCGCGTGGCCGCGTTCGCGCTGGACTTGACGGCGAGCCTGCCGGACGCCGAGCGGGCCTCGCTGCGGCTCCTGGACGTCGTACGCCTGCAGTGCGAGGCCCGTTACGGGCGGCACGCGTGCGTGCTCCTGGACGGGACGGTGTACGCGCTGCTGCCCGCGCCGGGGGAGCGCGGCGGGGAGCGCGCCCCGGGGGAACGGCGGACGGCCGACCGGCGCCACCGGCGCCTCGCGGAGGACATCGCGGACCGGGCCGGACGGTCCCTGCGGGCGCCCGTACGCGCGGCACTCGGCGAGGTGGCGGACCTCGGCGGAACGGCGCACCTCGCCGAGGTGGCGGACCCCTGCGGAGTGGCGGAATCCCGCGCGGACGCGGAACTCGTGCTGCGGCTCCTTGACGACTCGCTGCCGGTGGCCTCGGTCGATGAGGTGCGTGCCCGGGTGACGCTGCTGCGCCTCGCCGATGTGATGCGGGAGCGGCGGGCGCTGCGGGCGGGCGCCTGGCGGCAGGTCCTCGCGGCGGACGCCGACCACGGCACCGACTACGCCCGCACCCTGGCCGCCTGGTTCGGCACGGGCTGTGACGTGGCCGGAGCGGCCAAGGAGCTCTCCATCCACCCCAACACGTGCCGCTACCGCCTGAAGCAGATCGGCCGGCAGCTCGGCATCGACCTGGACGACCCCGATGAACGGCTCGTCCTCTGGCTGCAGTCGAGGGTCCTGTCCGAGCGCTCCCGGCCGGATGGGGCCGGGCCGCCCGCCCCGGTCAGCGGAGGTCGCGGATGAGCGCGCGGAGGACGGAGTCCACCTTGTCCTCCTTGAACTCCTCCGAGCCGATGAGCAGGGTCACGGCCCGGCGGCCGTCGTCGGTGACGGCGTTCCTGAGCTTGTGGCCGGTCTCCATGAAGCCGCTGTGCCCCCAGGTGACCAGGCCCGCGGCGGGCTCGTAGCGCTCGACTCCCAGGCCGTAGCGCGCGCCCGGGACCGTGGGGTCGGGCACGGTCCGCTTCATCTCGGCCAGCTGGGCCGGGGCGAGCAGTTTCCCGGACATCAGCGCGGACCAGAAGACGGTGACGTCGGCGCCGGTGGAGACCAGCGCACCCGACGCGTCGGCGCCGGAGGTGTTCCACTCCGTCCAGTCCAGGAGCCTCCCGGACCGCTTCACATAGCCGCGCAGGTCCGGCTTCGGCAGCGTGGTCCGGTCGCCGGGCCAGTACGTGTCGCGCAGCCCGAGGCGCTTGACGATCCGCCGGTCGATCTCGGTGCCGATACCGCGTCCCGTGACCTTCCTGACGATCAGGCCGGCCAGGTTGTAGTTGGTGTTGGAGTACGAGAAGGGCTTGTCCTCGGGCGGGGGCAGCTTCAGCGCCTGCTTGACGGTCCGCAAGGGTTCGATGTGGTCCCAGCGGTGCGCCAGCTCGTCCTTCCAGAACGGCGCGTCCAGGTAGTCGGGAAGGCCGCTGGTGTGCTGGAGCAGCTGCCTGATCGTGATCTCGCGCCCGTCGTAGTGCCGGGTGCGGATCAGGCCGGGGAGGTGCTGGTCGACGGTGTCGTCGAGCCTGAACCTGCCCTCGCCGACGAGCTGGAGCACGACGGTGGCCACCCAGGTCTTCGTGTTGCTGGCGATGCGGCTGTGCTCGTTGCCGACCGCCTTGCGGCCCGTGGTGAGGTCGGCCAGGCCCACCCCCCTGTTCAGAACGCCGCAGCGCGGACTCCGCACGGACACGCTGATCCCTGAGGCGCCGACGCCCTTCAACTCCTTGAGCGCTGCCTGCACGGGTCTCGTGTCACACCCCGATCCCGCGGCTGAAGTGGCCGAAGCGTGCGAAGTGGCCGAAACGGCGGGCGCGGTCAGCAAAGGGACCGCGACCGCCAGGGCGGCGACAGCGCTTGTCCTACGTCGCATGAGTTCTCCTTCTTGCGCTTCTCTGGCGCGGTCAGGTGCGGCTCAACCGGATAGGCACAGCGTCGGTGCCTGGCCGACCGCGCGCATGCGGCGCCCATCCAGGGATTCCGCTCGCGATGTGTGCGCTCGGCCAATGGGCCGCGCCGTTCGCTCTGTTATGCGGGCCAGTCGGACTGGAGTGCGATCAGAGTTATGTGACCGGCGCGAGGCGGCAGCCCTCGGAATTTCCCTGACGTGTTCCGCTGGACGGAACTCTCCTTTCTTCCCCTATCGTCACCTGGATAGCCTGCGATTCCGGTAACGGTCGATCGCACCGGGAAATCGAGAGGGCGCAGTGCAGGTGTGACGCGAAGGGAGTGTCAGCTCATGGCCGGTGATTCGGCGAACGCCGAAGTGGACCCCACCTCGGACGTGGATCCCCAGCAACTGGCGGCCGCCTTGGCCCAGGTGGGCCCGGCGGCGCGGGAAGAGAAGGTGTCCGGGGTGAGCGAGGAGCGGCCCGGCATGGCCGGCCTGCCCGCGGATCTGGGGCCGGAAGGGGAAGAGGCCGGGCCCGCGGTCCGGCGGCTTCCCCGCGAAGCGGACTGAAGGGGGAATCGCAGTGCTGCGTTTCGAGAACGGGTACTCCAGTACCGTCAACGTGATGATCGAGTTCCTGGACCGCAACTGCCGGCCGACCCCGTGGCGCAGGAAGGGCTGGTGGGTCATCGCCCCGGGCGAGTCCAAGGTGGCGTACGGCGGAAACCTCGCCGATGTCAACCGGTACTGGTACTGGTACGCCTTCGCCGTGGACGGCGCGCAGTGGGCGGGGCCCTTCGCCGAGAACGTGCCCTACTCGGTCTTCGACTGGTGCCCGGACGTCGCCAGCAACCCGTCGATGAACATCGGCATGCGGGAGAAGGACATCAACGGAGCGGCGAACTGGACCATCCGTCTGACTCCGTGAGGCGCCCGCGCGGCCGCCGACGCCCCTTACTCCTTGGGCAGTTGGGACAGGAAAGTGCGCACGGCGGCCGCGAACTGGCCGGGCGCGTCGAGGTGGACGACGTGCCCGGCCGGAAGTTCGACCAGCCGGGCCCCGGCACCCCGGCGGGCGATCATCTCCCGGGCGTGTTCGTGCTCCAGGACGGGGCTGTCCGCTCCCCGGATCAGCAGGGTCGGGCAGGTCACCGACTCCCAGTCGCTCCAGTACGCGCCGGTGAGGGCCTTGTGGGACCGGATCTGGTGCTCGATGTCGAATGAGTACCCCCAGCCGTCGTCGAACTCGCGGAAGACACACGCGAGATAGGGCGCCGTCGCGCCGATGGCCGAGGCCAGCGCCTCCCGGGAGGGCGCCCTGCGCGGCAGCTGCTCGGCCAGCGTCGAGTCGGCGTTCACCACGGCGCCGACGTCCTCGACGATGAGAGCGGTGACCTGGCCCGCGTGCCGGGCGGCGTACTGAAAGGCGTTCACGCCGCCCATCGAGTGGCCGAGGACCGGCACCGGGCCGAGCCCCAGATGACGGTGGAAGGCCGCGACGTCGGCGACGTAGTCAGCCCGGTGATAGCTTTCGGCGCGGTCGGATTCGCCGTGCCCGCGCTGGTCCAGGGCGATCAGTCGCCACTGCGGCGCAAGCGCCTCGGCGAGGCCCGCGAACACCGACGCCTCGTTGTAATGCCCGTGGAGGGCCAGCACCGGGAGACCCGGACCGCCGGAGTCCAGAAACGACAACCGCCGCTGATCAACTGCGAAGAAGTCACGCATGCGCGCACGCTAGCTCCGCCGCCGTGATCGAATCCAACGAATAATCCGCCGCGGTCCTTTGCCGCTCCCTTTCAGGAATGAGGGGAAAGGCGAGGCGCTGCCTAATTCCGGTCCACGTCGGCGTACAGCAGGTGATGGTCCGAGTACGGGCTGGCCCGCACACGGTGCTCGCGCGAGGCGATTCCGCGCAGGAAGACGTAGTCGAACTTGCTCTGCCAGTCGGTGGTCGGCTCGCAGGCGCCGGTGGAAGCGGGGCGGCACTGGGGGTCCGTATCCGCGGCCAGTGCCCACATGCGGGACAGCTCGGGGGCGTACGGCACGGCGTTGAAGTCGCCGAGGACGATCGCGCGGTCGTAGCGGGCGACCTCCGCGGCGAGCACCCGGGTCTGGTCCGCTCGGACGGCTTCCTGCTGCCGCTGGGCGAGGTGCGTGTTGAAGACCCGGACGGGCTCGCCGCCCACCTCGGTCGTGACGGCCATGTACCCGCGGTCCTCGGAGCCGCCGTCGGGGTACTCCGCGGTGACGCGGTCCGTCATGGGCGCCGCCGAGAGCAGCGCCTGGCCGAAGCCCCCCGGATTCCACGGCGTGCCCCCGCAGCGGCCCCGGTTCCCGAGGACCGACCCGTACTCGACGTGGTACACCAGCCCGTAGAGGCCCTCCAGATAGTCCCGGATCTCCTCGACGTCCCGCACACACGCTTCCTGCATCCCGATGACCTGGGGCGCGTACGTGGCGATCTCCGCCGCCCGGCCCGCGTTGTGACCGCTCTGATTGCAGGGGTTGCAGATGTTCCACGTCATGACGCGGTGCGGTACGACATCCCGCGCGGCGTCGACGGGCAAGGGCCTGACGAAGAGGGAACCGCTCGGCGCGCTGGGGCCGATGAGCACCGCGCACGCCACGGTCAGGGCGCCCGCGAGCCATCGCGTACCTACTCCGAGCACCGCCGCCTCCTCACCGTGAATACCTAGAGGATCACATGACGTCTCCAGACGCGAGGCTAGGGGAGGGGCTGTCGGCGGCACACGCGGCGTACTGGATCTCGTCGCCGCTGGCCTCCGCCCCGGGGCATACCCGGTCGCCATCTGACATGTCCGAAACACGCCAGTGAGCCGCCTTCTGCGCTTCTGCGGCGATGACAGCTCATCGAGGCGATGCCAGAGTGTGCGCACGAGAAACGTCACGGGACCCGGCCGGACCCGTCCCCGCATCCCGGTGCCCGCCCGCCGCGGCGCCGGGGCCTTGAGAGCACGTCTCACTTCTGCACGCCCCGCCGGCTCCAGCCGGGCGAGGGCCGGAGAGGGAACGCGATGGGATCATGGCAGTGGAACGACCAGGCACGGCCCACCACGGCGATCGGTGTCCGGGCCACGGTGGGCGCCGTCACCATGAAGGACGACGCGCAGGCCGTGCGGCGGCCGTACGTCTTCGTGCGTGGCTACGACTCGCGTCTGCACGTCAACTGGTGGGACGGCAAGGCGTGGCACTGGAGCGACCAGGGGGCACCGGCCGGGCGCACCGTCCTTGAGAAGGTCGGGGCCATCACGGTCCAGGACAGCCCGACCGCGCAGCAGCGGCCGTACGCCTTCGTCATCACCGACGACTCCAAGCTGTACGTGAACTGGTGGGACGGCAGCAAGTGGCACTGGACCGACCAGGGCGCGCCGAGCGGGCGGCTGGTGCGCGAGGGCGTCGGGGTGGTCTCCGTCCAGGACAACCCGAGCGCGAAGCAGCGTCCGTACGTCTTCGTCATCACCGACGACTTCCGGCTGTGGGTGAACTGGTGGGACGGCGGCAAGTGGCACTGGAGCGACCACGGCGTGCCGCCGGGCCACACCATCTCGCGCCCCCTCGGCGTCACCACCATGAAGGACAACCCGAACGCCTTCACCCGCCCGTACGCCTTCGTCATCACCGAGGACTCCCGGGTCTGGGTGAACTGGTGGGACGGCAGCGCGTGGCACTGGAACGACCAGGGCGCGCCGTCGGGCCAGCCGGTGAAGAAGGGCGTTGGCGTCATCAGCGTGCAGAACGATCCGAACGCGCAGCAACGCCCGTACGCCTTCGTCCAGGGCTACGACTCGAAGCTGTACGTGAACTGGTGGGACGGCAGCACCTGGCAGTGGAGCGCGCAGGGCGCGCCGAGCGGGCGGCTCATCCTCGACTCGGTCGGCGTGGTCACGATGAAGGACGACCCGAACGCCTTCACCCGCCCGTACGTCTTCGTCATCGCCGACGACTCCAAGCTGTACGTGAACTGGTGGGACGGCAAGGCCTGGCAGTGGGCGGCGCAGAACACCCCGCCAGGGCGCGTCATCGAGCGCGCCGGGGAGGCGCTCACCATGCAGGACAACCCCAGCGCCGCGCAGCGTCCGTACGCGTTCGTCATCACCGATGACTCCGACCTGTGGGTCAACTGGTGGTCGCTGCCGTAGGGCGGCACCCACCGAACAGGCCGCCGGGCACGGCCCGGCGGCCCGCGTGCTACCGCACCACGACGTTGTCCGCGGCCGAAGTCGAAGGACCGGTGGTGGTGTTGCCGTAGTACGCCCAGCGCCACGCGCCCGTCTTGGACGCCTTCACGGTCGTCTTGAGAGCCCCCGAGCCGCCTGCGCGAACCTTCTTCACCGTGGTGTAGGAGGTGGCCCCGCTCGGCTTGAACTGCAGGCTCACCAGGCGGCTTCCGTAGGAGGCGTACTTCTTCGTCTCCCAGTTGGCCCGCGTGACCTTGCCGGTCACGGTGAGGGTCTTGCCCTTGGACACCGGCTCGGGCGCGGCGTTCACACTCAGGCGCGATGCGCGCTTGACGTGGGCGGTCAGACCCTTGGGGTCCGTGTCACTGTCGCCGCCGTTGAAGGACACCTTGGCCGCGACCTTCCAGGCTCCGACATCGCTGTTGCGCATGTCCCACATGCTGGGGTCGAAGTCCATCGTCTCGTCGAAGTCGCAGACGCCCCGGCTCACCTCGTTGCAGTCGCTCGTTCCGATGCCATGCCACAGTGAGTTGTCCGTAGTGCCGCGGTACAGGAACACCACCGGCCCCTTCCACTTGCGGGTGGTCGCCATCCGGAAGGAGGCGGGCACCGTGACCTCCTTCAGCCCGATCACGATCGGCTTGCCGCCGTTCACCTGGACGCGGGTGAAGGAGGCCCCGCCCTCGGCCGCTCCGGCCGGCACCGCGGCCACGCCCGTGAACACCGCCGCCGCGCCACCGGCCACGACAGCTCTCCAGACCTTCTTGCCCACCTGATCCACGATCTTTCCATCCCTGTATCTCTGTACTGAAAGGCACCGGAGAGCCGTCCTCCGGCGCTTTTCAGACAGCCAGGGTCCCTCCGGGGTTGTGCACCCGTGGATCACGATCAGGCATCAGCGCTCGCCTCGGAACCCTCCAAGCGGGTCCCGAGCCGGGTGCTGAGCGTCAGGCGCGCCCCCGCGCCCGCAGCCCTTGATGGCCGAACAGGATGAGCAACTCGACCGCGCCGCCGTCGGCACTGCCCAGCCAGTGCGGCTGCGCGGTGTCCAACTCGGCCGTCTCGCCGGGCGGCAGCGTCAGGTCGCGCTCGCCGAGCACGAGCCGCAGGCGGCCGCTGAGCACGTAGAGCCATTCGACGCCCTCGTGGGTCTGCGGGGTCGGAGCGAGCGGTTCCGGCCGGGCGGGGATGATCAGCTTGAACGCGTGGACCCCGCCAGGGCGCCGGGACAGGGGTACGAAGGTCATGCCGAACCGGTGGACCGGCTTGAGGTGGATGCGGGCATCGCCGGTGCGCGGGGCGCCGACCAGGTCGTCCAGCGGCACGTCGTAGACGCGGGCCAGCGGAAGCAGCAGTTCCAGGCTCGCCCTGCGCTGCCCGCTCTCCAGGCGGGACAGGGTGCTCTCCGACACACCGATCGCCGCCGAGACGTCGGCCAGGGTGAGGCCGCGGTCACGGCGCAGCGCTCGAAGCCGCGGCCCCACCGCGTCAAGGACGTCGTCGTCCGGCTGCCGCTCCACGTGGTCATCTTGCCAGAACCGCAAGATCGCGTGCCGGATCGCGGCGGCCCCTTCCACACTGGGCGCGCCCGGCCAGAGCAGTCTCCACCCCGGCAGAGGAGTCTTGATGCACACCACCGAAGCGGCCACCTTCTGGGACGGCTTCTACGCGGCCCGACCGGCGGCCAGCGGGCCACGGCCCAACGCCCGCCTCACCGAGACGGTCACGGGCCTGCCGCCCGGCGACGTCCTGGACCTCGGCTGCGGAGGCGGCGGCGACGCGCTCTGGCTCGCCGGCCAGGGGTGGCGGGTCACGGCCGTCGACGTATCGGCCGTCGCGGTCGAGCGGCTCACCGCCCTCGCCCGCTCGCACGGCCTCGGCGACCAGGTCACCGCCACGCGGCACGACCTGCGCACCTCCTTCCCGGACGGCGCGTTCGACCTGATCTGCGCCCACTACCTGCACACTCCCTTCGACCTGGACCGCGCGGCCGTCCTGCGTGCGGCCGCGCACGCGCTGCGCCCGGGCGGACGGCTGCTGGTCGTCGACCACGGCTCCACGGCGCCCTGGTCATGGAACCAGGAGCCCGACGTCCGGTACCCGGCCCCGCGGGAGGTCGCCGGGGAACTGGCCCTGGACCCCGGGGCATGGACGGTCGAGCGGGCCGACGCGCGGCGCCGCACCGCGACAGGCCCGGACGGGCGCACCGCCGACGTCACCGACCACGTCCTGGTGATCCGGCGCGCCACCTGACACCACCGGAGCCTCTCAACGAAGGAGACACCATGCCCACCCCCACCCCCGCACGCCGCGGCCGACGCGACACTCCGCCGCCCCGCACCGGCGGCGGCGAGGCCGAGGTCCTGCGCGGATTCCTCGACTACCTCCGCGCCTCGATCGCCGCGAAGGTCGACGGGGCCGCCGAACCGCAGGTCCGTACCCCCGCGGTCCCCTCAGGCACCAACCTGCTCGGCCTGCTCCACCACCTGACGTCCGTCGAGCGGGCCCTCTTCCTCGGGGAGGCGGTCACGGACTGGCAGGCGACGTTCCAGGCCGCGCCAGCGGACACCGTGGCCGACGTCGTGGCCCGCTACCGGGACGCGGTCGGGCGCGCCAACGACGTACTCGACCAGTGCGTCGACCTCGACGCGCCGCTCCCGCGTCCCCAGCCCGGCAAACCCGCCCCGTCCGTCCGCTGGGCGCTCGCCCACATGATCGAGGAGACCGGCCGCCACGCGGGCCACGCCGACATCCTCCGCGAACTGATCGACGGCTCGACCGGGCGCTGATACACGGTGGTTCAGCGGTCCTGGGAGAGGGCGTAGAGCTCGGCGAACAGGGAGCCGGGAGTGGCGCGGAGTTCGTCGAAGGTGCCCTGTTCGGCGATGCGGCCCTGGTCGAGGACGAGGACACGGTCGGCCAGGCGGGTGTTGTCGAGGCGGTGGGTGACGATGACGGTGATGCGGTCGGCGCGCAGCTGGCGCAGGGCGGTGAAGATCTGGTGCTCGCCGCGTGCGTCGAGCTGGCTGGTGGGCTCGTCCAGGATGAGCAGGGCGGGCCGGCGGTAGAGGGCGCGGGCGCAGGCGAAGCGCTGCCACTGGCCGCCAGAGAGTTCCGCTCCGCCGAACACCTCCCGCGCCAGCAGGGTGTCGAGGCCGTGGGGCAGTTCCTCGATCGCCGCGCGCAGGCCGACTTGGTCGACGGCTTCCCACACGGGGGCGTCGTGGTGGGTGCGCGGCTGGCCCTGGGTGACGTTCTCCCGGGCGCGCAGCGGCCATTTGGCGAAGTCCTGGGTGACGACGCCGGTGTGTGACCAGACGGCGTCGGCGTCGAGTTCGCGGGTGTCGACGCCGTCCCACAGGACGCGGCCCTTGTCGGGGAGGGTGACGGCGGTGATCAGGTTCATCAGCGTGGACTTGCCCGCGCCGTTCACGCCGACCACCGCGATGACCTCGCCGCGCTTGAGAGTGAGCGAGAGCTCGTCGAGGGCGGGTTGGTCCTTGGACGGGTAGCTGTAGGACGCGGTGTCGACCCGCACCACGGCCGGGGCTTCGGGTACGCGGGTGCCCCGGCTCCAGGCGGCGTTCTCGGCGCGCTGAAGGAAGCGGTGCAGGTCCTCCAGGTACATGCCGGTGTTGAGGGCGTTGGCCGCGTAGCTCACCACGTCGCCCAGCGCGCCGATGACGGTGCGCAGGCCGACGACGGCGGTTCCGGCGACGGCCAGGCCGATGTGCCCGCGGATGGTGAGATGGGCGAGCACCGCCCAGATCAGGGCCAGGAACAGGCCGCCGACCGCGGAGGCCGCCAGGATGGTGCGGGCCTTGCGCGGGGCCACCGCGATGGTACGGGCGTCCATGCGCCGGGAGATCGCGTCGTACCAGAACTTGATGTAGCCGGTCATGCCGTTCGCGCGGACCTCGGTGGCGAACTTCGGGTGCGTGGCCCACCAGCACACCATGTGCCGCACGCTCTGGTCGGACCGGTTGTCCTGGTGCGTGCGGTAGATGATGCGCGCCGCGAGCACCTCGCCGACCCCGGCCGGGATGACCGCGAGGACGACCAGCGGCAGCAGCACCGGGTGCAGCACGGTCAGCGCCCCCACGGCGCCGATGATCTGCATGAGCGCCGACATGCCCCGCTGGACGTCCGTGACCAGGCTCGTCGTGCGGGACACCCCGGCCTGCGCGGCCGTCTTCTCGTCGTGGAAGTCCGGCTCCTCCATCGCGGTCAGCTCCGCCCGGCAGATCGCCTCCACGAACCGGGTGTCGGCCTCGGTGGTCAGCTTCGGCGTGACGCGGCCGGCGGCGTAGGAGCCGAGGACGGTGAACACCCGGGCCACCGCGGCGGCGGCCACCACCACGGCGAGCGCGGGCAGCGCGGCCTCGATCCGCGCGCCCGCGTCCGCGCCGCCGAGGAGCGGGCCCATGGCGCGGGCGGTCGCGGCAAGGAGCACCGCTTGGGAGACTCCGGCGACGAGCTGGCACACCCCGAGCAGGATCACCGCCGCCCGGTCGACCTGCCAGGCCATCTTCATCGTCCACGCCACCGCCCCGGGCAGACGGCGCACGACCGTGCCGAGCGTGATGCCCTCAAGGCGGTTCTTCACGTCCCTGGCGTCCAGACGGAGATCGGCCGGAGGCGGCGGAGGAGGCGGCCCCTCGGTCACGGTCGTGCCTGTGGTGCCTGTCGTGCTCGTGGCGGCTGTCGGGCTCGGGGGTTTGCGCGTGCTCAACTGCGTACCTCCTGAACGGCGTTGGGGCCCCGAAGGGCGGATGCCGGAGTCAACGACGCACGTCAGGATTTCGAACACACGTGTTTCGGACGGAGCGGTGAGCGCTCTAACTCGCGGTTCGCGGCGACTGCCGGATGCACCGACCGTTACGGCATCGGGCCCGGCCGGTGACGATCAGTGGCCGAAACGCCGAGAGACGACGTGGAGCATCACGACCGACTCGGCACTCCACACTCAGAGCCGCATCAGAGCCGTCTCAGGGCAGGTCCCAGAGCAGGACCGAGTCCTTGGCGTCGTAGTCGACGGCCATGTCGAGGCCGATCGCCATCTTCTTGCCGTCCGGGCTGACGGCCACCGTCTCCACCGCGTTGGGGCACTTGTGGCGGCGGACTTCCTTCCCCGCGACCGTGTCCCACACGCGGACGATCGAGGAGTCGCCGCCGCCGACCAGGAGGCGCCCCTTCGGGTGGAACGCGAGGGCCGCGATGTGGCCTTGGTCCTCGATGCGGAAGACCTCCGAGCGGGAGTCGATGTTCCACACCACGAGGCTGCCGCCGAGCGTTCCGTAAGCGAGGAGACTCCCGTCGGGGCTGAAGGCGACGGCGTTGACGCCGTCGCTGTCCTTGACCGTGCCGGTGGCCTTGCCCGCGAGGGTCAGCGTCTGCAGGGGGTGCCCGGTGACCAGCATCCGGCCGTCGCCGCGGATCGCCACGGGGCCACCGGGCGCGCTGGTCGAGCCGCCCTTGTCCGCGCCGGACGACAGGTCCCAGATGTGCAGGCCCTCCGGGGTGTTCGCGGCGAGCGTCTCGCCGTCCGCGCTGATGGCCAGGCCCGTGGGCCAGCCCTTCTGGCTCGGCCCCTTCTCGGTGGGCAGCGTGAACGTGCGCACGGTCTTTCCGGTGGCGGTGTCCCAGATGCGGACCTTGTTCCTCTCGGCCCTGGCCAGGAGGCGGAGGTCCTGGCTGAACACCGCGGGCTGCAAGAACCCCGGTGTTCCGATACGGACGGGAGTGCCGTCGCCCGTTATCGGGTTCCAGCGCCAGATGGCGTTGTTGCCGGTGCCGTACAGCATCTTGCCGTCCTTGCTGAAGGCGAGCGCCCGCACCCCCGGGAGGCCCTTGAGGCGCAGCGCCTCTTTGGCTCCGTCCGGCTTCGAAGAGCCCGACGGGGAACCGTGCTTGTCGTCGGCGCCGGACGAGCCGCCCGACTTGTCGTCGCTGTTGTCGCCTCGCATCAGGATCGGCACTCCGACCGCCGTGGCGGCCGCCGTGCCGAGACCGGCGAACAGGAGTGTGCGCCGCGACACCTTGCCCGGGCGTGGCGCGTCGCTCGCGCCGACGGTGGTGCTCAGCGGTCCGAACCCCGGCGGCGGGGCGGTGGGGGGTGCGGCGAGGGTCGGCGGGTGGGTCAAGGGCGGGGGCGAGGCGGCCGAGGCGGCCGGGGTCGGCTGCGCGGGTGCGGCCGCCGCGGGGGTGCTCGCGACAGGCGTGGGTGTGGGTGTGGGCGTGGGGATACGAGGATCCGCCGGGCCGGAGCCCACCGGGCGCGGCGCCGCGGCCGCACCCCCGCCCTCGCCCGCCCGTGCCGCGAACCGCGCGGGCAGCTCGTCGACGGCGGGCCGCGCCGCGGGCTCCTTGTCCAGGCACGCGTCGAGCAGCTCCCGCAGCGCGCCGTCGTCGATGCCGTCGAGTGAAGGCGCCTCGTCCAGGATGCGCTGGACGACCTCGATCAGGGTGGGCGCGTCGAAAGGACCGCGCCCCGTCGCGGCGAACGCGAGCACCGAGCCGAGCGAGAACACATCGCTCGCCGCCTCCGCCCGGTCGGCGCGGATCTGCTCCGGCGACATGTACGAGTAGGTGCCGATGACGGTGCCCGTCGTGGTCAGCGAGCTGGCGTCCACGGCGCGGGCGATGCCGAAGTCGATGATGCGCGGCCCGTCGTCCGCGACGATCACGTTGCCGGGCTTCAGGTCCCGGTGCACCAGGCCGCACTTGTGGATCGCGGCGAGCCCTTCCGCGAGCCCCGCGCCAAGGCGCAGCACGGCGGTGGCGTCCAGCGGCCCGTCCTTGGCGACGACCTCGTACAGCGTCGGGCCCGGGACGAACGCCGTGACCAGCCACGGGGACTCGGCCCCCGGGTCGGCGTCGACGACCTGGGCGGTGTGGAAGCCGCCGACCCGCCGGGCCGCGTCCACCTCGCGCGCGAAGCGCTCCCGGAACTGCGGGGCCAGCGCGAGCTCCCGCTTGATCAGCTTGACCGCGACCTTCCGGCCGCCCGGCGACGTACCGAGGAAGACCGAGCCCATGCCGCCCTCGCCGAGGCGTCCGTCCAGGCGGTAGGGGCCGACCCACCGCGGGTCGTCGGGTCTGAGTGCGTCCATGGGTACCGTCCGGTGCGAAGGGTGGGGCGGAGGGGGCGGAGGGTGTGAGGGGTCTGTCCGGGGCCGCCTGCTACGGCAGCTGCCACAGCTGGACCGACGGCTTGGCCTCGTCTTCGTTGGCCGCGGGCAGGAACAGGCCCGCCAGGGTCTTGCCGTCCGGGGTGAAGACGAGGCGTTCGACGGAGGCCCGCAGGGGGGTCTTCGGATCGCCCACGACCAGGGTGGTGGTGCGCTTCCCGCTGTCCGCGTCCCAGACGCTCACCGTGCGGCCGACGGTGTCGGTCTCCTCGATCTCGACGTAACTGCCGCCGCCCACGACGATCGCCTTGCCTGAAGTCCCCGCGCTGGCGGGCCGGTAGGCAGCGCTGGCGAGGTACTCGTGGTCGTCGGTGAGTTTCCTGGTGAGCTTTTTGGCGGCCACGTCCCACAGCTGGATGCCGGGGCCGTTGGCGATGAGGGTCTTGCCGTCGGGGCTGAACGCCACCTCGGAGTAGTTCTTCTCGCCGCCGTCGCGCAGCGTCTTCAGCGAGCGGCCGCTCCGCGTGTTCCACAGCCGGATGCCGCTCTTGCCGACGTCGGCGGCGACGCTGGCGAGGGTCTTGCCGTCCGGGCTGAACGCGACCCAGTTCATGCTCCCCGTGTGCCCTTCGAGGGTCTCGCGGACCCGGCCCGAGCGCGGGTCCATCAGCTCGATCCGGCTGCCGACGCCCACGGCGAGGGTCTTGCCGTCCGGGCTCATGGCCAGGCAGCTGACGTAGTCGAACTCGCCCTTGTACGTGGCCAGTTCGTCCTTGGCCGCCCCGCTGTTCGTGTCCCAGGCGAGCAGCTCCTTGAAGGCTCCGGAGTACACGGTGGCGCCGTCGGCGCTGAAGACCACCGACTGGACGGCGTCGGCGTGGCCTTCGCAGGTGGCCTTCTCGCGGCGCGCGGTGAGGTCCCACAGCTTCAGCGTCTTGTCGTAGCCGCCGGTGGCGAGGAACCTTCCGTCCCTGCTGACCGCGAGGCTCTCGATGTCCCCGTCGTGGCCCTTGAGTTCACCGACGGGCTTGGTGACGTCCCGGTCGGGGCGCTTGCTCGCCTTCGGCTTGGCCTTCGGCTCGCCCTTCGGGTCGGAGGCCGTCGGCTCGTCCTCGGGCCACAGCGCGACGGCGACGGGCACGGCGACCGCGCCCGCGGCGGCACCGAGCCCGCCGAACAGCAGGGAGCGGCGCCGGACAGGACGGCCGCCGCTGGGAGTGGTGGCCGGGAGCGGGGGCATGGCCGGCGGCACGGGCGGCACGGCAGGAATGGCGGGGGCCGTGACGGCGAGCCGGTGGAGGAGCTCCGAGGTCGACGGGCGCCCGGCGGGGTCCTTGGTGAGGCAGTGGCAGACCAGGGCGTGCAGCGGGCCGCCCTCGACGATGCCGGTCAGTACGGGCGCCTCGCTCGCCACCCGGTGGATGATCGCCGGGACGGTCGTCGCGTCGAACGGGCCCCGGCCGGTGGCGGCGAAGGCGAGCACCGAGCCGAGGGAGAACACGTCGCTGGCGGGCGTCACTTGGGCCGGGGTGCGGATCTGTTCCGGCGACATGTACGAGTAGGTGCCGATGACGGTGCCCGTCTGCGTCATCGGTCCGGCGTCGGGGGAGTGCGCGATGCCGAAGTCGATGATGCGCGGGCCGTCGGCGGCGAGGATGACGTTGCCGGGCTTCACGTCCCGGTGCACGAGACCGCAGCGGTGGACCGCGGCGAGACCCTCGGCGATTCCGGCGCCGAGGCGGAGCACGGCATCGGGGGCGAGCGGGCCGTGGGTGGTGACGACCTGCTGGAGCGTGGGTCCTGCGATGTACTCGGCGGCCAGCCACGGCGATGCCGCCCCCGGGTCGGCGTCGACGACCTGGGCGGTGTGGAAGCCGCCGACCCGCCGGGCCGCCTCGACCTCGCGGGCGAACCGCGCGCGGAACTGCGCGGTGTCCGCGAGCTCCGGCCGGATGACCTTCAGCGCGACCTTGCGCCCGGCCGCCGAGGCCCCGAGGAAGACCTGCCCCATGCCGCCCGCACCGAGCCGCCCTTCGAGCCGGTACGGGCCGATGAACTGGGGATCCGAGGGCGCCAGAGGCTCCACCATGGCTACGCGGGCCTTCCAGGTATACGTGTGATCACGCACGGAATTGAACCATGATCGGATGCGGGAGGGGGCGGGAGCGTGAATTCTCCCGCCGGTCCGCACCGGCTGACACCTGCCTGACCGTGGGGCTTGGGGCTTGGGGCTCGTGGCCAGGTGCTTGGTGCTCGGGGCTCGGGGCCGAACTGGCCGCCGTGGCCACTGCCCTGGACATTCCCGGCACCGTCCAGCCGCATCGCGCCGGGCACCCCGGCACCCCCGCTTCAGCAGCCGACGGAGCCCGTCCGCGCCCGGGGCACCATGCCGTACGGATAATCGGTTGCCCGATGGCGGCGGTGGTGTATGGAATGACCGGCATGCGCAGGAACACGCCACCATCGCCCGTCCAGATCGGCGCTCTCGTGCCGCTGACCCCGCCCGGCTGGGTCGAGGCGGGACAGCATCTCCTCGCCGGGCTCGAACTCGCCGTACGCGACGTCAACGACGGTGGCGGGGTCGGCGGAAGGCCGCTCGAACTGGTGGTCCGCGACACCGCGGCCGACCCGCAGAGGGCCGCCGCGGCCGTGGACGAACTGGCCCGCATGGGTGTGGCCGCGCTGGCGGGGGAGTACCACAGCGTCGTCGCGCGTACCGCTGCCGCCAGGGCCGATGCCCTCGGGCTGCCGTTCCTCTGTTCCTCGGCGGTCCTCGACGCGCTCACCGAACAGCCCACGGACTGGGTCGCGCGCCTCGCCCCGCCGCAGTCCCGAGGCTGGCGCCTCTACGCCGACTTCCTCCTCGGCGCGGGCCACAGCCACATCGCGATAGCCACCCAGCCGAGCGTGTACTGGGCGTCCGGGACCCGCATCCTGCGCGACCACCTCGCCGCCCGCGGCGGCACCGTCGTCGAACTCGACATGCGCGAGCTCACCCCCACGGCCCTGTGCGACGCGCTCGCCGACCACCGGGCGACGGCCTTGCTGCTGCTGGTCGGCGCCCCGGAACTGGCCGTGCCGATCGTCAAGGCCGTCCGCCGCGACCAGCGGCTCGCCCACGTGATGATGGGTGCTCCGGCCGGGCAACCGGAGTTCACCGGATGGCGGACGGCGCTGGGCGACGACAGCGCCGGGGTCCCGTTCCTGCGGTATCTGCCCGAGCGGTTCGGCCCGCTCGGCGCACGCGTCGAGACGGCCCTGCGCGAGCGGTTGGGCGAAGCGCCCTCCTTCGTCGCCTTCGAGGGCTACGACACGGTCGCCGTCCTCGCCGATGTGCTGCGCGCGCACGGCACGGACCGGGCCCGTACGGCCGGATTCTGGTCGGGCGTCGCCGTAGCAGGCACCCGTGGGACGATCGAGTTCTCTCGGGTGGCGGGCGTCAGCGCCTGGCAGTGGGCCGGTCCGCCCCTCCAAGTCGTCGACCGGGACCCGGCGGCGCCGGATCGCTTCCGGGTCCTTCACTCAGGCTGAGCGGGCGTCCCGCGGCGGGCCTGGCCCGGGTCGTTCAGGGGAAGGCCGCGCGGCATGGCGTGCCCGGTCACGGGCGTTCCGGGCGCGGTCGGGCGCGGGCGGTGACGCGCAGGCGCAGCGCCTTGGGGCTGAGTGAGGTGTGCGCGACGGGCCGCACCTCCGCGTTCGGGAGCGCGGAAAGGCGCCAGCGGCTGGTGAGGGTGGCCAGGGCCAGGGCGGCCTCGGTCGTGGCGTACTGGGCGCCGACGCATTTGCGCGGGCCGAGGCCGAAGGGGATGAACGCGTGGCGGGGCGGCTGCGGGTGCGCGGCACTGTCCCAGCGGTCGGGGTCGAAGCGTTCGGGGTCGCGGTAGACGTCGCTCTGGCGGTGCAGGAGGTACGGGCTGAGCATGAGGGCGGAGCCCGCGGGGACGAGGTGACCGGCCAGCGAGGTGTCGGCCGTCACCTCGCGGGTGACCATCCAGACCGGCGGATAGAGCCGTAGCGTCTCGCGGATCACACGGCTGGTGAACGGCAGCCGGTCCAGGTCCTCCAGGCCCGCCGGGGAGGCACCGGCCAGGACGGAGTCGACCTCGGCGTGCAGGCGCCTTTCGGCCTCCGGATGCCGGGAGAGCAGATGCAACGACCACGAAAGGGTGGTGGCCGTCGTCTCGGACCCGGCGGCGAAGAACGTGATGAGCTGGTCGCTGATCTCGGCGTCGGCCAGCGCGGCGCCGGTGTCGCGGGTGTCGTCCCGGGCGGCCAGCAGCGCCGACAGCAGGTCGCCCCGGTCGGTGCCGCTGTCCCGCTGCGCGGCGATCAGCGTCCGCAGGGTGCGGCGCAGCCGTCGGCCCGCCGCGTGGTAGCGGCGGTTGCCGGGCGTGGGCAGGCGGTTGAGGGCCGATGGCAGCATGGTGCGGCGGTAGATGCCGTGCAGGATGGTGGCGAGGTCGTCCATCGCGGCGTCGGCCGTGCGCGGGGAGAGGTCGCTGGAGAAGAGGTTCCGCAGCAGCGCTCTCATGGTGAGGGCGAGCATCTGCGAGGGTACGTCCAGGACTTGGCCGTCGCGCCAGCCGTCGCCGAGCGCCGTGGCCCGGTCGATCATCGTGTGGGCGTACCCGGGAAGACGGGCGGGGTGGAAGGACGGCTGGATCAGCCGTCGCTGGCGGCGGTGCGCGCTGTGGGGGCAGGTGACAAGGCCGTTGCCGATGGTTTCGCGGATGCGGTCGTACCAGGGGCCGCCCTTGTCGTAGGCGTGGTCCGCGAGCATCAGCTGACGAGTCAGCTCCCGCTCGCACACCACGATGACCTCCATGGGCCCGAACCGGACGCTGACCAGGTCTCCTCGGGCCGGAAGGGACGACAAGAACGCGAGCGGATCGCGCAGCATGCGGGGAGCGTGACCGGCCAGCGGCAAGGCGCCTGGGGCGCGGGCGATCGTGTGGGTGGCCATGGGTCTCCTTGGGAGGCTGCTGTTCAGTCCGGCGAGGCCGCTGCCCTGTCCTGTTTCCGCTGTTTCCGCTGTTTACGGGGCAACTCCCCACGCGCGTAACGCTGTTGGCCCGCTACCGTGATACGGCTCGCTCAGTGTGCGGGAGCCGCGGCGGCTCCCGCACCTTCGGTTCCGTCCAGCGGAACCCGCGGCTCCTCGGCCGACGGCAGGGAGGGAGGGCAGTGGAGCACTCGCGCACACAGCCCCAGCACCAGGGGACAGGCGCTCCAGCGGGGCGCGGGGTGCTGGAGGGGGCTTTCGCGATACTGGAGGAACTCGGTCGCCTCGGTGAGGCACGCCTGACCGATCTCGCGGTGGGCACGGGCCTGCCGAAGTCCACGGTGCACCGGCTGCTGTCCCAGCTCAGCGGCCTCGGCGCGGTGGAGCAGCGCCGGGGCCGCTACCGCATGGGCCCGACGATCGCGCGCCTGGACGGCTCCTGGCACCCCCACCGCTTGCTGGCCAGGGCCTCCGACCTGCCGCTGCGTCAGCTGACGGCGTCCACCGGGGCCACCGTCTGCGTGGTCGCCCCGTCCGCCGCGGGCATGACCGTCATCCACGGCATCCCCGGGGAGGTCCCTGAGCTGTTCCCGCACCTGCCGGGGCAGACCCTGCCGCGCGACAGCGCGGCGGACGTCGTCTTCGGCGCCTTCGGGCCGCCCGGTGATCCGGCCCCGGGCCACTCCATGGCCCAGTGGACGCGCCGTCTGAACCGGGCGCGCGGACACGGCGCGGAGTTCCACGAGTACGACGGGGACGAGCGGCTCATGTGCCTGGCGACACCGGTGCACACCACATCGGGCCGGGTCGTCGCCGCGGTCGGGGTGGGGGTCCCCGACGCGCGCCAGCTGCGCACCACCGTCGCCTCCGCCCAGCGCGCGGCCCGCCTGCTCGGCGCCAACCTGCGCAGGCTCCACGGCGCGAGCCCGCGCTGAGGCCGCCGCCCTCGGCCTCACCAGCGCGTCGCCCTCGTTCGGCCCGCACTTCTGCCGGGCCCCGAGGCCTGTGGAACGATCAGGTCCATGGTGTCTGTGAGCGCGCTGCTGCCCGTCGAGGCGATCCGCCTCGACGTCACGGTCGAGGACTGGCGCGGTGCCGTCCGCGCCGCGGGGGACCTGCTCGTGACGACCGGCAGCGCTACGGAGGCGTACACCGCGGAGATGGTCCAGAGCGTCGTCGACAACGGCCCGTACATCGTGCTCGCGCCCGGCTTCGCCTTCGCCCACGCCCGCCCCTCGCCCGCGGTCCTTCGCACGGGCATGTCGTGGGCGCGCCTGGCGCGGCCGGTGGAGTTCGGGCACGACACGAACGACCCGGTCGACCTGGTCGTGGCACTGGCCGCGCGGGACGCCGCGCGGCACACCGAGGCGATGGCCTCGCTGGCCCGGCTCCTGGCCGACCCGGAGACCGGCCGTGCGCTGCGCGACGCGCCCACGCCGCAGGCGCTGTGGGCGCTGCTCGCGGGCGACGGGCCGCCGGAGGGCGGAGCGGCGGCGGGCGGTGCCGCACCGGAGGGCGGGGCGGCGGCCGGTGAGGCGCACGCCGGTCGCGGCGGTCGTGACGGTGGCGGCGGTCGGACCGTACACAAGATCCTCACCGTCTGCGGCAACGGCCTGGGCACCAGCCTGTTCCTGAAGAACACCCTGGAACAGGTCCTCGACCACTGGGGTTGGAGCCGGTACGTGACCGTGGAAGCGACCGACACCATCTCCGCCAAGGGCAAGGCGGGGGAGGCCGTCGCCATCCTCACGTCCCGCGAGATCGCACGGACCCTCGGCGACGTCGGCGTCCCCGTGAAGGTCGTCGACGACTTCACCTCCCTGGCGGAGGCCGACCAGGTGCTGCGTGACACGTACGACGTGTGACCGGCACGCGACAGCGAGAGGCAGGGCGCCGTGGACTGGCTGGTATCCGTAGCGAAGTTCCTGGTCAACGAAATCCTCAGCCAGCCCGCGTACCTGATCGGACTCATCACCGCCGCGGGTCTCGTCGCGCTGCGCAAGTCGGCGGGCCAGGTCCTCGGCGGCGCCATCAAGGCGACCCTCGGATTCCTGCTGATCGGCGCGGGCGCGGGCCTCGTGGTGGCCGCCCTCGCCCCGCTCGGCGAGATGATCCAGGGCTCGACGGGCGCGCACGGCGTGATCCCGACGAACGAGGCCATCGTGGGCATCGCCCAGGCCGAGTACGGCTCGCGGGTGGCCTGGCTGATGATCCTCGGCTTCGCGGTCAGCCTCGCCCTTGCCCGCTTCACCCCGCTGCGCTACGTCTTCCTGACGGGCCACCACATGCTGTTCATGGCGACGCTCCTGACGATGGTCCTCGCCACGGCCGGGCAGCGCTCCTGGGTCGTGGTCGTCGTCGGCGGCGTCCTGCTCGGCGTCATGCTCGTCGCGATGCCCGCCTTCGCCCACCCCTGGACCAAGCGCGTCACCGGCAACAACACCGTCGCGATCGGCCACTTCGGCACCACGGGCTATGTCGTCGCCGGAGCCACCGGGCAGGTCGTCGGGCGGCGCAGCCGCTCCACGGAGGACATGAGGCTGCCCGAAGGCCTGCGCTTCCTGCGGGACTCGATGGTGGCGACCGCGCTGTCCATGGTCCTCATCTACCTGATCATGTCGCTCGTGTTCCTCGCCAAGGTGGGCAAGGAGACCGCGTTCAAGGCGTTCGCCACCGACGGCGGGCCCGCGGCACCCGACGTCGGCGCCTACGTCATGCAGTCGGTCATGCAGGGCCTGCAGTTCGGCATCGCCGTCGCGGTGATCCTCTTCGGTGTCCGTACGATCCTCGGCGAACTCGTGCCCGCGTTCCAGGGCATCGCGAACAGACTGGTGCCGGGCGCGGTGCCCTCGCTGGACGCGCCGATCGTCTTCCCGTACGCGCAGAACGCCGTCCTCATCGGCTTCATCTCCAGCTTCGTCGGCGGTCTGATCAGCCTCGGGCTGCTCACCTGGATCTTCGATCCGGCCTTCGGGCTCGCCCTGGTCCTGCCCGGTCTTGTGCCGCACTTCTTCACGGGCGGCGCGGCGGGCGTCTACGGCAACGCCACCGGTGGACGGCGCGGCGCCGTCGTCGGCGCGTTCCTCAACGGCGTCCTCATCACCTTCCTGCCCGCGCTGCTCCTGAAGGTCCTCGGCGCGTTCGGCAAGGAGAACACGACGTTCGGCGACTCGGACTTCGGCTGGTTCGGCTCACTCGTCGGCAACGCCGCGAAGGCCGGGACCGTGGCCGGGGTCGTGCTGATGCTGCTGATCGGCGCGGTGATCCTGGTGGGGGCCATCGTCGTGCAGAAGCGGGTCGTGGAGACGGGCTGGGACCCGGGCGCGCGACGCGAGGCACTGCTGGGGTCCGAGGAGCCGCCTGCCGCCGCTCCGGCGCCGACCACCTCCGCGTACGGCAAGATCCCCCCGCCGCCGGGGGCGCCGACGCCGCCTCCGCCGCCGGGCGACGGCTGAGGCGGACTGTTCGGGAGTACTAGAGCGGGAGTACTAGAACGGGGGTTCTGGAGACGCCCACGGATCGTGCGCGGGGGCGCCTCTGGCCCGCAGTGCGTACGCGCCCATCAGCCGTGTCCCGAGCATCCGCCGCACTTCCTCGCGCAAGGTGGGGATCGCGAACCGCACCCGCCCAGTGGTGAGGGACTCCGCGTCGGAGAAGACGAACAACCGGCCGAGCGGGCCGCTCATCAGCCGCGCCAGTTCGTACGGCGCGAGCTCGACCAGGTCCGCCAGGTCGGACAGCGGGACCCCGTTGTCGGCCATGGCGACCAGGCCCAGGATGTCGCGCTGGGTCGAGGAAGCGGAGAGCAGCGCAAGGAGTTCGGCGCTGGCCCCGCGCGCCGCTGACGTGGCGTCGGAGGCGGATGCGAGGCGCTGCTCGGCGCAGAGCCGCAGGGGATGGTCGGCCGGGACGTCGTGCGGCAGC
The DNA here is from genome assembly GCF_056435225.1 of Streptomyces sp. NPDC043996. NCBI lineage: Bacteria > Bacillati > Actinomycetota > Actinomycetes > Kitasatosporales > Streptomycetaceae > Streptomyces > Streptomyces sp. NPDC043996. The sequence goes on from NZ_JBWKEY010000011.1 coordinate 200,080, forward strand.
GGCACCCGCCGTCCCGTGAGGAGCAGGCGCAGGCCGGGAGGCGGGTTCGGCGGCATCAGCGAGGCGATGCTGGGCAGGCCGGACGACGGTCCCATGTCCTCGTCGATGCCGTCCACGACGAGCAGCAGCCGACGGCGTTCCTGGTGGGCCTGGCGTGCGGCGGCGGCCAGGAGCTGGCGGCGGAGCCCGTCCAGTGCCCCGGTGTGCCTCGCGGAGGCGGCGCGTTCCTGGCCCAGGTAGGCGCCGAGTTGTTCCACGAGGGCGTCGGTGAACGCGGTGCTGTCGTTCTGGCCCGCCAGACGGCCGGTGACGAAGAAGGCGAGCACGTCCACGTCCTGCGGAGGGTGGAGTGCGAACCACGCCGCCAGCGCCGTCTTGCCCGACCCGGGGTGCCCCCGCAACACCAGGTAGGGCAGGTCGCCGCGGCAGAACTCGCCGAGCACCGTGAGCTCCTTGTCCCGCTGCGTCAGCCGCTGCGGGGCGATGTCGTGCACATGAGCTTGATACGGCGAGACGGGCTGCGGCTCGGGTGCCGGGACTTCGGGCAGGTCGAGGGGTTCGGGGAGGCCCAGCAGGCCGGGGAGGCCGGAGGCGGGGTCGGCGAGGAAGCGGTTGACGCGGGTGGCGATCAGTGTGCCCGGCCCTTCGGAGCGAAGTATCGCGTTGACGACCCCGATGAGCAGCCCGTCCGCCCACACCGGAGCACCGGCCATGCCTACCCACGGGTTTCTCGCGTCGCTCGCTTCAGCTGGTGCCTGGGTGAAGCGCATGCTCAGCGTGCCGCTGCTGACGTTGGTCAGACTCGATGTCGTGCCGTGGAGATGAGCCAGGTCCGACCGCGGCACGTTGCCGCCGTCGCGGCGGATCTTGAACTCGGGGAAACCGACCGTCTCCACCTGCAGCAGAGCGGGCCGCGACGTGACCCGTCCGAAGCGCACGGACGTGACGACCTCGGCCTCACTGGGGGGCGAGAACCGCAGCAGGGCCACGTCCCTGGCCTCGTCGCGCACCGCCACCTCGGCCGTGGTGCTCCACGTCGCGTATCCGACCGGGAAACGCAGGTTGATGACGGCGGCTCTGGCCACGACGTGTGCGGCGGTCAGCACGGTGTCGTTCGTGACCCGGTATCCCGTGCCGCGCGTGAACCTGCCCTTCGGATCCTGGCAGAAGACCTCGGCGATCCTGGGCGGTTCGATGCCGCTGCGCCGCTCCCCGCGACCCGTGGGCGCGGTGGCCTCGCGGGGGGCCAGGACGGGCTCCGCCATACGGCCGGGCTGGCCGGTCTTGGGGAACACGGTCACCGTGACCATGCCGTGCCGGATGCGCACCACCGGCTCGGGCGCGCCCACCGCACGGCAGTCCGCCACCGAGCGCGGCAGCCCCGAACCCACCATCTCCACCAGCTTCGCCCAGGAAAGGACCCGCGCGAGGCGGAAGTTGCGCGGCTGGGACTGCCGTTCCAGCGTGCCCAGGCGCTGCTGGCCGTCCGGCACGGCGTGGCCGTCGCCGCCCCAGGCGCCCGGGCTGGTCACTTCGATCCTGTCGTCGTAGACGTGTACGGAGACACACGCGTCGGCGCGTGCGTAGTCGCGGTGGACCACGGCGTTGGCGATGATCTCGCGGACCGCGATCATCGGGTAGCGGTGGAGCGCGTCGGTGTGGGCGGACTCCGCCGTCGGCAGTTCGCCGAGCACGGTGGCGGCGGCGACGAAGTCCCGTGCCTGGACGATCAGTTCGGGGAGGGTGCCGCGGAGTTCCTGCTGCTTCACCAGGGGGTCGGTCTTGTCCGTGCCCCGGAAGTGCGCGCACCGCACCCCCGCCGTGGGCAGCACCGCGGTCGGGTTCTCGCCGAAGAGCAGCGCCCCGGAGAACGTCGGCCCGCCGTCCTTCACCAGACCGGAGCGCGCCAGGAATTCGCTCGTCGTGAGCTGGGGAGGGTGCGCGGCGGCGACGTCGTCCCGCAGCTCGTCCCGGAACGCCTGGACCCGGGCATGGTCGAGGACCGCGTGCGGGACGACGGTCTCAAGGAGGGCGTCGACGCTGTCCCGTGCGGGAGCGGGCTGAGGGGCGGGTGACGCGACGGTGGTCGGCAGGTGGACGAGCGTCGTCGACGAGTGCCCTTCCGGCCCGGCGAAGGGCGGCGGGTCCTCAGGGGCGGCCGCGGCCTCAAGGGCCCGGCGGGCGATGGGGACCGCGCCCTCGCCGTCGAACTTGCGCTGCGGCTCGTGTCCGTCGAAGCGGGTGCCCGCCACGTGCGCGAAGAGGTCGTCGAGATCGACCGAGCCGTCGCCGTCGCGGTCCCGCGCCCGGGTGAGCAGCCCTTCGACCAGTGCTTTCGTGAACGGGCTCGGCTCGCCTCGGGATGGCGCGTCGCCCGCCTGGTCCACCGCCGACGCCGCGGCGATGACGAACCGTCCCTTGCCGGACAGGCCTTCGGCGACGTTGCCGCCCTTGAAACCGCCGCCGTGACAGCAGTCCAGGATCACGATCTTCACCTGGGCGAAGCTCCGCGTGATGATCCGGGACAGGGTGCTGGAGGCGACGGCGGAGGACTCAAGGCGGTTCGTCCGGGTGTTGGCCGCGCACAGGAACAGCTCTTGGCTGAGGCTGCGCCCGTGGCCGCTGTAGTAGAACAGCAGGACGTCGTCCGCTTCGGCGGCGTGGAAGAACTCGTCGGCGGCGCCGAGGATCTCCGGAGAGTCGGCCTCCGCGAGCAACGTGACCTCGCTGCGCTCGAACAGGCCGGTGTCCGGGTCCGTGAGGGCGTCCCGGAGCAGCATCCCGTCCGCCTTGGGGCCCTTGAGCTCGGGGAGCGCGCCGGGGTCCTTGGAATAACGGGAGTTGCAGACGATCAGGGCCCGGTACATGCGATCCTGTCCACCCCCGGCTGTCCAGCAGTCACCCACCCGAGCCTCAGCTTAGAGCGGGAAGGTCTCTCCCATGTCACCGATGGCGGAAGTCAGCGTCGAGGGCCGCCTCGCGGGACTCGACGCGGGTCACGCGGCGGTCCTCGACGCACGCACCGAACTGATCGCCGACCTGCGGAGCGTGGCCGGGGGACGGGTGGCGGAACGCGCCGTCCCTGCCGAGGGGGCCAAGGGCGTGGCCTCCGAGCTCGTCATCGGCCTGACCGGCGCGGGCAGCGTCACGGCGTTCGCGCAGATCGTGAAGGCCTGGCTCCAGCGCGACCGGCGGCGTTCGGTGACGGTGACCGTCACCGAGAGCGAGACGGGCAAGGTCGTGCGGATCGAGGGGGACGCGATCTCGAACGACGTGCTGACGGCGGCCCTGAACGGACAGGAACCCCAGCCTGCCCCGGAGGGAGAGCCCACGACGCAGCTGTGACCGAACCGGCCCCGGGGCGGGTCCGCTTGACCTCAACCCTGGTTGATGTCTGAGAGTGCTGCTGCGGCGCGGGCCGCGACCGGGTCGTTCCCCGGAGCCGAGTACGGCCGCCGTCGGCGCGGCCGCCGCAGCAAGGAGCGTGCGCCATGACCGAGGCGGTCACCCAGTGGATCCAAGACCGCGCCCATCGCCTCACCACGCTGGACCCCCGGGCGCCGCTGACCGACCTCCGGCCGCTGGCCGCTCTCGCCCGCGATGCCAAGGTCGTGGCCGTCGGCGCCTCGGACCGCCAGGCCCACGAGTTGTCCACCGTCTCGCACCGGGTCGTCAGGCTGCTTGTCGAGGAACTGGGCTTCCGCTCACTCGCGCTGGAAGGGGACGACGCGGCAAGGGTCGGACTCGACGCCTACATCAGATCCGGGACGGGTGACCCGCGGGCGCTGCTCGCCACGGCACGGTCGTTCTGGCGGACCGAGGAGATCCTCGACCTCGTCCAGTGGCTGCGCTCGTACAACACGAGACATCCGGACGACCCGGTTCGGTTCGCCGGGACCGCCCCTCATTCTGGACCCCAGCCCCAGCCCCAGCCCCAGCCCCAGCCTCAGCCCGAGTCTCAGTCTCAGCCCCGGGCCGCGCGGCTCGACGGCCTCGCCGCCATCGAGCGGGACCTGGCGGAGCACGTCATCCGGTGGCACGAACACACCGCAGACAAGATCGTGTACTGGGGTGGTCTCGCGCACACGGCCAACGGCGATCCGAGGACCGTTTCCCCCTCGGCGCGGCCAGCGACACACCGGAACGCGGGCAGCTATCTGCGCGAGCGGTTCGGAGCCGGCTATGTGTCCATCGGTCTGACCTTCCACCACGGCAAGGCTCCCCACCCCGCCCCCGCCCCGCCGACGGAGTTCGCCGACGCGGTGCTTGGGAGCACGGGTCTGGACGCCTACCTCCTGGACCTGCGGGGCGAAAGGCCGCACCCAGTGCGGGCCTGGCTCGCCGCACCGGCCAGAACACGCCTGGTGGGCCCCGCCTACGATCCCGGCGACGACGCCGCCCACCACCTTTCCGGCGGATCGCTCGCCGACTGGTTCGACGCCGTGCTCCACACCCAAGAGGTCACCCCGGTCCGGTTGCTGTCCGACCCGAGGAGCTGAGCTCCGCGGCGGCGTCCGGCGCGCTGCCGCGCCGGGGTGGCCGTAGCGTTGCCGCCATGTGCTGGAGTGCGACGGCCGACCTCGTCGCGGGCGTGGGCATCGCGGCCGTGGGGGCCGTCTCGGTGACCCTGGCGGCCCGGCGCCCCCGCGACCTGCCGCTGGCCGCGCTGCCGCTCCTCCTCGGGGCGCATCAGATCATCGAGGCCGCGGTCTGGCGCGACGGCGGCGGCAGCGGGCCCGCCACCGTCGCCTGGGCCGTCATCGCGCTCCCGCTGCTCGCGCTGTGGGTACCGGCGGCCGTGCTGTGCGCCGCGCCGCCGGGCGCCCGCCGCCGACTGCTGGTCCCCCTGGCCGCGGGGGTCGTGACGGCGGCCGCGCTCGCGTACGCGCTGGCGACCCGCACCGTCACGGCCGAGATCCGCGGGCACACCGTCGGGTACGCCCTGGGGCTGCCCCAGGTGGAGCTGATCGTCCTCGGCTACTTCCTCGCGACCATCGGCTCCCTGCTCCTCTCCGGTGACCGGGGCCTCGTCCTGTTCGGTGTCCTGGTGGCCGTCGGCGCCGCGGTGTCGCTCGCGCTGTGGCGGCGGGAGTACGTCTCGACGTGGTGCGCGTTCGCCGCCGTGTGTTCGGTGGTCCTGCTGTTCTGGGTTTCACGGCGCCGTCCGCCGGTTCCGCGGCCGTGAGGGGCAGGGCGCCCCCGGCGAGCGCGCCCAGCGGGCGGGACCCCTTGTTGAACAGCATGAACGCGCCCCGCACCCGGGCCCGGAGGCGGTGCGGGGTGAGCGCCAGCTGGAGGGAGGTCGTGGAGATGTCGCACACCATCAGGCCGATGCCGGACACGAACTCGGCCACGATCACCAGGGCGGCGGCCAGCCACACCGGTCCGTGCGCCAGCGGGACGAGGACCAGGGAACTCGCCCACCGCACAGGCCACATCGCGCTGGCCGGTGAGCCCCGCCGCGACACCTCCCACCACGTCTGGGGCTACGCCTCCCTGCCCGTCGCACTCACCCCGCGCGCCGATCATGCGTGAGCTATCCTCCGCGCATGCGCGGACAGTTCACCGGCTGGCCGGAGCGGGCCATGGACGTGTTGTGGCAGCTGCAGGGCGAACCGAGTCACACGACCCGCGAGCGCTGCCGCGCGGACCGCGAGCGCCTGGTCCGGCAGCCGATGATCGACCTCCTGCACGAGATCGCGGACACCGACCCCCGCTACGAGGACTTCTCCGTCTGGCACTACCGCACCGACTCCTGGTGGTGGCAGCACCAAGGCGCGGTGATCCGGCTCGGCCGCAAGATCGAGATCGGCCTCCGGTTCGACCTGGACGGCCTGCGGATCCAAGGCGCCTGGTGGTATCCCGACCCCGGCCAGGTGGACATGTTCCGCAAGGCGGTGGCGGCCGAGGGCCCCGGCCGCGAACTGTCCCGCATCATCGAGGACGTGCGGAAGAAGGGGTACGACATCACCGGGGACGTCATGAAACGCCCCCCGCGCGGCTATCCGGCGGACCACTCCCGCACGGACCTGCTGCGCCACCGCTCACTCATCGCCGCCCGCCCCCTCGGCTGCGAGGACTGGCTGCACACCCCCGAGGCCGTCGACCACGTCCTGGCCGCGGCCGCCGACCTGGACGCCCTGATGGGATGGCTCGTCCGGCACGTGAAGCGCGCCGCCTGACAGCGGCCGGGCCCCGCACGGCACGGGCCCGGCCGCATCCGTACCCTCGGCGTGCGGGCTCAGAAGGTGACGCGCACCTTCAGCGCCGACCGGTCGTCCATCGCCCGATAGCCGTCCGGCACCCCGGCCAGAGGGGCGGGACGGTCGAAGACGGGCCCGGGGCCGAGGGCGCCCGACAGCATGTCCGGCAGGAGCTCGGGAATGTCGGCGCGGACCGGCGCGATACCTCCGCGCAGCGCGATGTCGCGGTCGAACATCCGGCGCAGATCCCCCCCGCGTCGCCGCCGTAGGGCGCCCTGACACAGCCGACCGCGCCGCCGTCCCGGGTGACCGCCAGGGCGGTGCCCAGCGACTGGGCGGTGCCGACGGCCTCGACCACCGCGTGCGCGCCCTGGCCGCCGGTCAGTTCGCGCACCGCCGCCACGGCCGCTTCACCGCGTACGGAGACGACATCCATGGCACCGAAGCCCCGGGCCACGGCGGGCGCGCCGCTCGTGGTGGCCGAGCAGCAGCACGCGTTCCGCGCCCAGGCGCCGCGCGGCCAGCACCCCGCACAGCCCCACCGCGCCGTCGCCGACCACCGCGACCGTGGCACCGGGGCGCACACCCGCGCTCACCGCCGCGTGGTGGCCGGTGCTCAGGACGTCCGGACAGGGCGAGCAGGCCCGGCAACAGCTTCTGCTCCGCGGCGAGTTCCCGCTCCAGGGGCACCAGCGTCGCGTCCGCGAACGGCACCCGCACCACCTCGCCCTGCCCGCCGCCGGAGCCCACATCACCCCAGAAACCCCCTTGCGGGCAGGAGGTGTACAGCCCCTCGCGGCAGTGCTCGCCTCGGACCCGGTCTCCTCCACGACGCCCACGAACTCGTGCCCCATCCGCTGCCCCGGCCGGGTGCGGGCCATCCCGCGGTAACCCCACAGGTCGCTGCCGCAGACGCAGGAGCCGACGAGCCGCACCACGGCGTCCGTCGGCAGCTCGACGACCGGGTCCGGCACCTCCTCGACGCGGATGTCACCCGGCGCTCTGGGCGCCCCATGTCGGGGGCGCTGCCCGGGTCTCCCGGATCGGATTCCGCCACGAGGAGCTGATGGACCCGCGGCCGCGGTCCGAGATCGCGGCCGTGCTCCTCGCGGACCTGGCGGACGCGGAGCGGTGAGCAGGGCCTCAGGACTCAGGGGCGCTGGAGGCAGCCCTCGGGCAAGGAGGCCCCGGTGCCGCGCAGATGCGCGATCGCCGCGGCGAAGGAATAGCAGTCGAACAGCGCCGAGTGCTCTTGCCCGGCCGCAGGCTTGGGCAGGCCGAGCACCTGCCACAGACGGCCGACGTTGACCGTCGCCGTCGCGGGCGCGAGGGAATTCAACCACGGGCGGATATTGAGGAAATGGGCGGCGAGAAAACCGTTCTTGACTTCCTCGCCGCGGGCTCGCGCCCAGCCCACGTTCTCTCCGAGAACCACCATGTCATTGCCATAGGAGAGAACGGAATGATCCCGGCAGAACCCCAGGAAACCCCCGAGCGCCTCCGCCGGGGAGATCCCCTCGCGGTCCACCGTTTCCTGCTCGATCCCGGTGAGCCCAGTGAAGTAGTCGGACAGCCGAGGATTGTTCACGGGCCGCACCAGAGCCTCGTACTCCTCGACGACGGAACAGTCCTCGCGCAGCCGCAGCGCGCCGATCTGCACGATCTCACGCAGCTGGCCCGGCGATCCCCAGTCGTTTTCCAGTGCTCCCGGCCATGAGGTGAATTCAAGGTCGAACACAACGAACGTGGACAAGACGAATCTCCCTCAGCCGACGGTCGCCGCCAGGCTACGCCGCTTCCGCTCGGCTCGCGGTGGCACCGCGGCTTTCCCGCCCGGAGAATTCGGCCCCCCGTCACGCGACCGCCACCACTTATCCATCATCTAACATCTAAGCCCGCGAAATCGCCCCGTTCGGCGGTGGCGTCGCGCCGCCGCGCGCGGAAAGGCGGCGAGCGACGCACGCGGCGATGGCGGGGATGACCGAGGTCATCTCCGGGCGCCAGCCCGGGACGGCGTTCACCTCACAGAGGGTGTACGCGTCGTCGGAGGCGAACAGCAGGTCCACTCCGGCGATGTCCAGGCCCAGAGCGCGGGCCGCGCGCACCGCCAGCTCCTCCGCCCGCGGATAGCGGCCCGCGCACCGGGTGGCGGAACCGCCCTTGGCGATGTTCGCGGTCAGGCCGCCGTCGTGGGAACGGTGCAGCACGGCGTCCACGGGCTCGCCGTCGACCACGATCACGCGCAGGGTCCGGCCGTGCGAAGGGGCCACGTGCTCCTGGAAGAGGAACGGCGTCTCCTGCGCGAGGCTGCCGGCCACCTCGCGCAGCAGCAGCGGGTCGGAGGCGAGGAAGACCTGCCCGCCCTTGGCACCGCTGACGGACTTCACCACGCACGGCACGTCGAGGGAGGGGCTGCGCACGACGCCCTCCAAGGGGGCCGTGGCGTAGGAAAGGGTGTCGGGCACCGGAAGGCCGGCGAGGGCGAGTTCCTGTAGCTGCCAGACCTTGTTGCGGGACTTGAGCTGGGCGTCCACCGTGTTGACGAGGGTGCTGCCCATGCGCTCCAGATGCCGCAGCAACGTCACCTCGCGGTCACTGCGCATGGGGCCGCCCACCTGACGTACGCACACCACCTGCGGAGCGGCCACGTCCGTGCCGCCCAGCGTGCGCAGCACCAACCGTCCGTCCTGTACGCCGAAGAGCAGCTCGTCGGTGTACCAGACCGCGAAGCGGGGGCCATGGGCGGCGGTGAGCGCTTCGGCGAGCTCACGAGTGGACCGGCGCAGCACCGCGGGTCGCGCCCGCGCGAGCAGCCATACGTCGGCGGACGCCGCGCTCTCCGACGGCGCACCGTGCTCTGTGTCCACTCTGACCCCTCATCCCTTGACCGTGTCTTCGCCGCCCATCCCTCGCGGGCCGTCGAAGGAGCCAGTCTCACAGCTGTGTGATCGCACGGCTCCACGCACCTCGCGGGAAGGCGGGAAAGTGTGCTCCCCCGGTCGAGGGAGGGCCGCGCTGAGCTGCCCGTTCATAATGGGCGCATCATGATCAGGGGATTTCGGCCGCTGCTGCGCGGCTCCACGTACACGGGCATGCTGTTCGCCTATTGCGGTGCGTTGGCGAGCCTTCCGCTGCTGCCTTTCGCGATGCTGCCGGGACTGGTGTGGACATCCGCTCCCTATGGAGTGCGGGTGGTGCTGACGCTGGCGCTCTGGGCGGTCCTGGTCGGCGCGGTCGGTCTGGTCGGGGTCGTACGGCGGGGGCTGGTCGCGGTCGCCCGGCGGGCGCTGAGGGTGCCCCTGCCGGATCCCACGGCTGTCCGGGGGCCCGCGGACCAGCCCGGCGGCCGCCTGCGCACCCCGCTGTGGCTGCTGCTCCACGGGGCACTGGGGTGGACGGGCGCCCTGGTCAGCGGCGTCCTGATCCTCGCGGGCCTGACCTTGCCGGGCAACTGGCTCGGGGCCGAGGCGGGGCTGAGCCTGTTCGGCTGGACGGTGCGCGCCGACGGCGGCTGGCGGAACTGGGCGGTGGCGCTCTGCTGCCTGCTGCTCGCGGCGGTGGTGTGCGCGCTGGTGGCGAACGCCCTGCGGTGGCTGGCGCCGAGGCTGCTGGGGCCGTCGTCGGCCGAGCGCCTTGCGCTTGCGGCGGAGCGGGAGCAGGCGCTGGCCGCGCGCAACCGGCTGGCTCATGAGCTGCACGATTCGATCGGGCACACGCTGACGGCGACCACGATCCAGGCGGCGGTGGCGGGCGAGGTGCTCCGCGCCGATCCGGGGGCGGCGCGGGCCGCCCTGCGCAGCATCGAGGAGTCATCCCGGGCCGCGTTGGAGGACCTGGATTACGTGCTGGGCGTGCTCCGTGAGGAGAAGGCGGAGACGGCGCCGACCCGGACCCTGGCCGACCTGCCGGAGCTGCTTGACCGGTTGCGGCACGCGGGCGCGGTGGTGGAGGTGGAGCTGTCGGGCGAGCTGGCGCAGGTGCAGGGGACGCTCTCGCGGGCGGCGTACCGGATTCTGCAGGAGGGTCTGACGAACGCGTTGCGGCACGGGACGGGCGGGCCGATCGAGGTCCGGGTGGCCGCCGCGCCGGACCGGCTGGAGCTGGCAGTGGTCAATGAGGCGAGCGCGGGCCCGGGCTCGGGGGCCTTCCCGACGTCCGGGCACGGCCTGCCCGGCCTCGCCGAGCGGGTGCGGCTGCTGCACGGTGAGATAGAGGTCGGCCCGGACGGGCCGCGGCACTGGCGGCTTGCCGTCCGGCTGCCGGTACGGAGGTCGGCATGATCGGCACAGACGCGAGCGAAGCCGTCATGACCGGCCGCGACGCGAGTGCGGCCGTCATGACCGACACCGCCACCCCCGTCACCCTCCTGATCGCGGACGACGACGCGGTGACCCGCAGCGGGCTGCGCGTGCTGCTCGCGGCGCAGCCCGGGATCACGGTCATCGGAGAGGCCGCCGACGGCGTCGAGGCCGTCGAACAGGCGCGGCGGCTGCGGCCGGACGTGGTCCTGATGGACGTACGGATGCCGCGGAGCAACGGCATCGAGGCCACCCGGCGGCTGCTCGCCGAGTCGGCCGAACCGCCGAAGGTCGTGATGATCACCACCTTCGAGAACGACGGCCACGTCACCGCCGCGCTCAGCGCCGGGGCCAGCGGATTCGTGCTCAAGCGGCTTCCGGTCCCGCAGATCGCCGAGGCGGTACGGGTGGTGGCGGCGGGAGAGGCCGTCCTCTTCCCCGCGGCCCTGCGCCGGATGGTCGCCGCCCGCCCGCTCGGCTCCGCCGAGGCGCTGCCGCACGCGGCGCTGACGGGGCGGGAGGAGGAAGTGCTCCGCCTGATGGCCACCGGCCTGTCCAACCCGGAGATCTCGGCCTCGCTCACGGTGAGCCTGGAGACGGTGAAGACGCACGTCGGGAACGTGCTGACCAAACTCGGCGCGCAGAACCGGACCCACGCGGTGGTGATCGCGTACGAGTCCGGTCTGGTGGTGCCGCGGTTCGTCGGCTGACGCGCTCCGGCGGTGCTCCGTACCCAGCGGGTCACGCGTGCCGTGTCCCGCGAGGGACCGCCTCACTCCGCGCCGTCGCGGCGCTCCTCCACCAGCTTGATGAACTGGCTCGCCTTCGAGTGGAGGTAGAAGTCGCGGGGGACGACCGGGGGCAGTCCCGCTTCCCGCAGGGCGATGATGACCTGCAGGATCAGCAGTGAGTTGCCGCCCAGCTCGAAGAAGTTGTCGTCCTGCGTCGCCTCCGTGTGCAGACACTGGCTCCAGGCGTCGAGGACCCGCGCCGCCACGCCGTCGGGCTCGGGGGCGTGCCGCGCGTCCCGCGCCGTGTCGGAGCGCTGTTCGGACCGGGGCGAGGGAACGGGAAGCCGCGCCAGGTCCGGCTTCCCGTTGGGGGTGAGCGGGATCGAGGGGATCTCGGTGAGGGTCGTCGGCGTCATGTAGTCCGGCAGCAGCCGCCGGGCGTCGGCGAGGACGTCCCGGGGGTCGCACGGCTCGACCAGGACCACATAGCCGTCGATCCGGCTGGTCGTCTGGTCGTCCGCGGAGGCCTGGGAGACCGTGACGACGGCCCCGCCCACGCGGGGGTCGGCCGCGAGGACGGACCGGATCTCACCCAGCTCGATGCGGTGTCCGCGGATCTTGACCTGGTCGTCGAGGCGGCCGAGGTGGTCGAGCCGCCCGTCGGGGCGCAGCCTGCCCTTGTCGCCGCTGCGGTAGAGCCGTTCACCGGAGGCCTCGTCGACGATGAACCGCTGTGCGGTCAGCTCGGGGTTGCCGAGGTAGCCGTCGGCGACGCCCGCGCCGCCGACGTGGATCTCGCCCGCCGCCCCCGGGGGGAGCACCCGGCCGCGTGGATCGCGTACGGAGACCGACCAGCCCGGCAGGGGACGGCCGACCGAGCGGGAGTCGTGCGCCAGGTCGGCCGGAGTGACCGTCTGCGCGGTGACGTGCACGGTGGTCTCCGTGATCCCGAACATGTTCACCACGCGGCACCGCGCCGGGGAATAGCGGGCGAACCAGGGCGCGAGCAGTTTCACGTCGAGCGGCTCGCCACCGAAAACCAGCAGCCGTACGCGAAGCTCGTCCTTCGCCCGCCGCTCGGCCTGGACGAGTTGCGAGAACGCGGACGGAGTCTGATTCAGCACGGTGACCCGTTGCGCGGCCAGGAGCTGGCGGAAGCCCTCGGTGTCACGCGCCGTCCAATAGGGCACCACGACGAGCCGCCCGCCGGTCAGCAGACAGCCCCAGATCTCCCACACGGAGAAATCGAACGCGCTGGAGTGGAAAAGCGTCCACACGTCTTCACGGCCGAGCGAGAAATCCGGGGCCGTGGCGGAGAGGAGGGAGAGGACATTGCGGTGGGGGACGACCACGCCTTTGGGGCGGCCCGTCGACCCGGAGGTGTAGATGACGTACGCGGGATCGTCGGCGGTCCGTGGCGGCCGTGCCGCGCGGGCGGTGGCGTCGCCCAGGGGCAGGTCGTCGACCCTGACCGTGCGGACATCGGTGATCGCCGGGAACTCTTCGTGGTCGGTGATGACCACGGGGACCTGGGCGTGCTCGGTGATGTACCGCAGCCGCTCCGCCGGGTAGTGGCGGTCCATGGGCACATAGGCGTGGCCCGCCTTGAGGATGCCGAGCAGGGCGATCACGAGGGTGGCGTCGCGGTCCAGGCAGACGCCGACCTTGCTCGCCGGGGGCAGACCCAGGGCGTGCAGGCCCGCGGCGACGTCGTCGGCGCGCTCGTCGAGCTGCCGGTAGGTCAGCTCCGCACCGGCAGCCCCCGCGTCGCCGTCCTTGCCGCCGACGGTGAGGGCCACCGCGTCGGGCCACCGCCGTGCCATCTCCTCGAAGCGCTGCTCGATGCGCACGCCGCCGGTGCCGGAAAGCGGGTGGCCGGTGTCAGTACGGCCCAGTCGCAGGACCTGGGCTGTCTCGTGTGCGTCCAGGACGGGAAGCGTCGACAGCGGCATGTCTCCTGGGCCCGCGCCCTCGGCGAAGCGTCCGGCCAGCCGCTCGACGGACGCGCAGAACGTGGCGGCGACGGCAGCGCTGAGCACGCCCTCGTCGAACCAGAAGGACGCCTCCACCGAGCCGTCGGGCCGCTCCACGAGCTGGACCGTGCAGGGGAAGGGCGGCGTCTGGGACGGCAGATGGACCCGGTCGTCGCTCCCGGGGGACAACACGATGCCCAGGGCGGGGCGTTCGGCCTTCGCCGTCGCGTCAGGGGCGGTACCAAGGGCGGCGGCGACCTGGGTGAGGTGGTCGGCCAGGCCCCGGTCCTCGTCGACGTCGACGCTGATGCCGGCCACCGTGACGGCGGCGACCCGGGACCGGTCCTCGCCCGCGTCGATCCAGCCGACCTCGGCCGTCGCGCTGCCGGAGTAGCGGGCGAGGACGAGCGTCACAGCGCCGAGGACGCACTGTCGGCCGCTGGGCCCGGCGGGCACCGGCAGGGCGAGCGGGCGCACCCGCAGCGTGCCCGCGCGGCCGGGGTCGGGCAGCCCCCAGGGGAGGGCGGCGAACCGCGGCGACGGGGCCTGCTCCTCGTCGAGCAGCGGGGCCGGTTCGCCCGGTGCCGAGCCGGTGGTCACGAGGTCGGCGATCTGGTCGAGCACCGCGCGGGGGACCCGGGAGCGCAGCGCCACGAGCACGAGGTCGGCGCTGTCGTCGGCGTACCGCAGCAGGATCGCGCGCAGCGGCGACGAGGTGTCATGGAGGGGACGGAACACCTCGCGGCGCAGCCGTTCGCGGGCGGCCGGGGCGTCGCTCGGCGCCGGAACGGCGGTCTCCCACAGCTGGGCCGCGCGCGGCGCGGGCCAGCGCCGCAGCGCCGTCTCCGCTCGCTGGCGGATCTGCGCGCGCGGGAGCGCGTGGGGCAGCCGCACGATCAGGGTGTGGCAGGCGTGGCCCTGTTCCGGCCAGGAGTGCCGGTAGGGCGGCAGGTCGTGGAGCGAGGCCGCGGGCCTGGTGCCCTCCTCCGCGTGGGGTGCCGCCCCCGTCGTTGTCGCCATGTGAGGCTCCCCTGCAGTGTCGGAGTGGTCCCGGTGGCTCACCGGCTGGTGAAGCCCGCGTCGACGGTGAGCGTGGTGCCCGTCACGCGCGGGGAGTCGTCGCAGGTCAGCCATAGTGCGGCGGCGGCGACGTCGGTGGGTTCGACGAGGGTGTTCATCGGCTGGTCGCGGAGGAAGAGCTGCTCGTGCTCGTCGTCCGGCAGGCGCAGCGCGTGCCCGATCTCCCCGAGCATCCGCCCCTCGACCAGCGGGTCGTCGCGCACGGAGCCGGGGCACAGCGCGTTGACCCGGATGCGGTGGGGCGCGTAGTCGAGGGCCGCCGCCTTGGTCAGACCGATCAGGCCGTGCTTGGCGGTGACGTACCCGCCGAAGTCGCGGTAGCCGACCACTCCGGCGGTCGAGGAGATGTTGACGATGCTGCCTGCCCCTCGTGCCACCATGGCCGGGGCGACGGCTTTGATCATCCGCCAGGCGCCGGAGAGGTTGACGTCGAGCATCAGCGCCCAGTCGAGCTCGTCGATCTCGTGGATCGGCACCCCTGAAGGCGCCGCGATCCCGGCGTTGTTGACGAGTCCGTCGAGCGAGCCGAAACGCGTCAGCGCGTCGGCCACCGCCGTGTGGACGCTCCGTGGATCGCGGACGTCGACCGCCGCGGCGAGCACCGCGCCGCCTTCCCGCTCGCACAACTCCGCGGTGTGGTCGAGCTGTTCGCGGCTGCCCAGGGGATAGTCCACACCCTCCAGGTTCGCGGCGATGTCGAGGAGCGCCAGGTCGGCACCCTCGCGGGCGAACCGCACGGCGCACGCGCGGCCGATCCCGCGGGCGGCTCCCGTGATCACGACGGTCTTGCCTTCGAGTGACCTGCCCATGGCTGCGTTCCCGTCCGGATCAGCGGTCACCGACGGCCTTGAGTACGGCATCGGGGTCGTCGGTCAAGTACATGTGCCCGCCGGGGAATTCGCGATACGTGAACGCGCCATTGGTGGCCGACTGCCACTGCCGCGCGTGCTCTTCACTGACGAGGGTGTCCTCCGCGCCCCGCAGCGAGGTCACCGGTATGTCGAGAGGCTCGTTCGACGAGGGCTTGTAGTTCTCGTGCATAGCCACGTCCACGCGGAGCGAGGGCAGAAGGAGCTCCCGCAGGGCCGGGTCGTCGAGCGCCGCGTGCCGGTATCCGGCGAAGTCCTGGACCCGGGCGAGGAACTGCTCGTCGTCCAGGCCCGTCGCCCGGTCGTCACGCCCCGCCCAGGGGCCGGGGGAGCCGCTGACGTAGAGGTGCGCGAGGCCGGGCTCGCCGAGCCGGACGAGTTCGCGGGCGATCTCGTACGCGAGCACGGCGCCGAGGCTGTGTCCGAAGAGCCCGAAGCGAGGGACGTCCGCGACGAGTTCGGCCACCTGGAGGGCGAGCTTCGGCGCCGCCTCGGTCACGTCGGTGAACGCCTCGTCCAGGAAGAGTTCCTCACGGCCGGGCAGTTGCACGGGCAGCACGGTGACAGAGACACCGTGGTCCGGCCGCTTGGTCCACTCTCGGTAGAACCCCGCTCCGCTCCCGGCGAAGGGGAGGCAGACCAGCGGGAAGGGCGCTGCAGACATGAGTCCTCGCTAAGGCGTTCCGGTGGGCGGCGGTGGCGCCGCAACATCACGATGGAGCATTGACGCTGCTCGCGCGAGCGAAACCCGTACGCGTTCACGAGCGTGCGGGGGTTGTTTCCGACCGGGTTTCCTCTTGGTTCGGCCGGCACCGAATTCACGCGGGGAAGCCCGTACGGATTCCGGCGCCGCCGCTGTCGGCGTCGCGTCGGCGGGGCAACTTTACGCAGCGCGCCACCAATTCGCACAGCCCCGGACTACTTCGGGCGAGGAAAGTCCGTGTGCTGTCCCGGCGACGGGACATCGCTGACGTCGACTTCGTATCGCGACGTCGTATCACGACTGCGTATTGCGGCTCCGTAACGCGTCCTCGCGTCCTCGCGTCCCGTCTTCGTATCGCGTCCCCGCGTCCCGTCTTCGTATCGCCGTCGAATCGGGTGCGGTGGCCGCGCCATTGCCTTTCCGCCTCTCACACGCGTGGCCCCGCCATGGAGCGGGCGCATGGATTCCGTACGGACGAACGCACGCGTTCCCGGAATGATTTCGCGAACGGTTCGGCCCCCCGCCTGTCGCACGGCGGGGGGCGTCGTCAGGCGGGTACGACGGCGGTGGCGGAACGTCAGTCGATCTCCCCGACGTTCGTGAGGTGTCGCCAGAAGCTCCGGATCATCCGCTCGTCGACATCGGGGAGGGCCACGCCGAGCCGCTCCAGGGCGCGCAGGGTGCGGTCGTTTTGGTACGGCGTCGCGGGGGGAGCGGCCGCCGCGTCCCCGAGGGCGTCCTCGAACTGCTGGAAGACGTCCAGGTAGGGCAGGAACGGCAGGTCGCGCCCGGCCTCGCCCGCCTGCCGCAGGCGGCGCAGCCACTCCGGGAGCGGCAGTGGCAGCGAGCGGGTGCCGCGCAGCTCGTCGAGGACGCGCAGGAACGGCTCCGTGCTGGTCTGCCGGGGGTGGTGCACATGGTGCACGGCCGCGGCGTCCGGGCTTTCGTCGGCCAGGGCGAGGGCCACCAGGGCGCGGGCGGTGATGTCGACGGGCAGCAGGTCGGCCCCCAGCGCGGCGCCCCGCGGGAAGCAGCCGAGGGCGGCGGAGCTGACCAGCAGGCGGCAGAACATGTCGCCGGGGTTGATGGCGCCCCGCTCGGACTCCGCCCACACCCGGCCGAGCCGGTACACGCGGATGGACGCGCCACGGGCGGCGGCTTCCCGCACCATCAGCTCGGCCACCCACTTGCTCGCCGTGTAGCCGTCGGCGTAGGTGTGCCGCGCGTCCTCGATCGGGGAGTCCTCGGTGAACGTCTCCGAGGTGCCGGTGTGGCCGAGGATCCCCAGCGTGGACACGTGGTGGAAGCGCTTCGGCCTGCCCTCGGCGGCGAGGTGCAGCAGGGTCCGGGTGCCGTCCACGTTGGCCGCCTTGAGCCGCTCGTACGACCTGAGGTGGTGCACGTACGCGCCCGCGTGGACGATCGTGTCGACGTCTTCGCGGAGCCGGTCCCAGCGGGCCGCGTCGACGCCGAGGCGTTCGCGACCGAGGTCTCCGGGCACGATGTGCACGCGTCCGGAGCCGGTGTCCGGCGTGATGCCGTAGGAGTCGAGGACGGCGTCCAGGCGTGCGCGTCCGTCCCGTTCCGATTCCGCACGGACCACGCAGTGGAGGTCCGCGTCGGTCCGCGCGAGGAGCTCGCGCAGCAGGAAGGCGCCGACGAACCCGGTGGCACCGGTGAGCAGGACGTGCCGGGGCGGCGCGGCGAAGCCCCCGGCGTCCGGGAAGCGCAGCTCGGGCGCGAGTTCCGCCTCCGACGGCGGCACCACGGCGGGGGCGTCGGCCGCGCGGCCCGCCGCCGCGTTCTCGATGAGTTCGGCGAGGCTGGCGGGTGTCGGAGCGCCGAAGAACTCCTGCACGCCGACGCGCACGCCGAGGGCGGCGTCCACCCGGGCGAGCAGGCGCACGATCAGCAGCGAATGGCCGCCCACGGCGAAGAAGTCGTCGTCGACACCCACCCGCTCCACGCCCAGGACCTCCGCGAACAGCGCGCACAGGGTCTCCTCGCGCGCAGTGCGCGGCGCCCGCCCCCGCGGCACCTGAGCCAGGTCCGGCGGCAGCGCCCGCCGGTCCAGCTTCCCGTTCGCGGTCAGCGGCAGCTCCGCGAGCGGTATGACCGTGGCCGGGACCATATAGCCGGGCAGGCGGTCGCGCAGGTGCTGGGGGAGTTCGGCGAGCAGGGGGCCGATGGCCTTGGCGAGGGCGGGGTTGTTCGTCCGGCTCCGCCTGGCCGTGGGGTGCGGGAGGAATCCCCCGGTGACGGTGCCCGGCTCGGGCAGGAGCACGGCGTCGAAGGCGTGGACGGTCTCGCCGGACCAGGTGATGACCGCGTGCAGGCCCTGTCGCCGCGCCCAGGCGGAGAGGTCCCGCGGGTCGAGCGGCTCACCCGAGAGGGCGGTCGTACCTGGTGTGCCCGTGGCGGCGGCCTCCTGCGTGAGGCGGGCGTTGGGTATCCCGGTCACGCGGAGGGGGTGGCTGCGCGCCCGGTCCAGGTGGTCGTCGAGCCCGTGCAGGCCGGACGCTTCCCGGCCCCAGCGCAGTGCGGGCGCCTCGGTCAAGTCGAGGCCCTCGGTGGGGTGTTGGTGGAGGACGACTTCGTAGCGGTGCCGGGTGAGTTCGTTGTGGGCCCGGCCGGGCTTGAGCCGGATGTCGACGCCGTGCCCGTGGTCGGCGGCCCACGCGGTGAACCATTCCGGGGCGATGAGGAGTTCCCGCTCGGCCAGCAGCGCCTTCTCGACCAGTGCCCGGATCTCGTGCCGCGAGGCGTGGGGATGGCGGGCACGCTGCACGGAGGTGGTCAGCAGACGGAGCGTGGTGGCGTTGCGGACGTCGGCGACGATGACGCGACCGCCCGGCGCGAGCAGCACCATGGCCTGCCGCAGGACGTGGTCGAGGTAGTCGACGTGGGGGAAGTACTGGACGACGGAGTTGAGTACCACGGTGTCGAACTGGCCGTGGGGCAGCCCGGAGACGTCGTCGGCCGCCTGGACGCTGAGCCGGACCCGGTCGCCGAACCCGGCCTGCTCGGCCTGTGCCCGGACGCGGTCCACGACGGTGGCGGAGATGTCGGTGCCCCAGTACTCGTCGACCTCACCGACGATCTTCGCGAGGAGCAGGCCGGAGCCCACGCCGAGTTCGAGGACCCGTCGGGGAGCGCAGCGCAGCACTTGGGCGACCGCCGCGTCGCGCCACTCCCGCATCTCCTCCAGCGGAATCGGCTCACCGGTGTAGCTGGAGTTCCAGCCCTGGAAGTCCTCACCCCACGCCTCCTCGCCGGAAGAGGCATACGTGTCGTCGTAGACGTCGCGCCACTCGCCCACCTGAACGTCGGCGTCAGCCACCGCGGCATCCTGATCGGGCACCACATATGCCACGAGGCGCTGGTCGCCCCTGTCGTTCTCGCGCACCACCGCCGCGGCCCGCGCCACACCGGGATGCCCGGTCAGCGCGTGCTCGATGTCACCGAGTTCGATGCGGTAGCCGCGGAGTTTGACTTGGTGGTCGGTGCGGCCGAGGTAGTCGACCTGGCCGTCCTTGGTCCAGCGGGCCAGGTCGCCGGTGCGGTACATCCGGGTCCCCGGCTCACCGAAGGGACAGGCCACGAACCGCTCGGCGCTCAGCCCACTCTGGCCGAGGTAGCCGCGGGCCAGACCGGCCCCGGCCAGATACAACTCACCCGCGACGCCGGGTGCGACCGGACGCAGTGCCGCGTCCAGGACGTACACCTGGGTGTTCCAGATCGGCGCGCCGATCGGCAGCCGGTCCAAGCCCGGCACGTGCCGCCACGCGGTGACCTCTACCGACGCCTCGGTGGGCCCGTAGAGGTTGTGCACCGAGCAGCCGGGCAGCAGGGTGCTGGCCTTGTCGGCCAGGGCGGCGGGGAAGGCCTCGCCCGCGACCTCGATCCAGCGCAGACTCACGCACTCTTGCGCCGACGGCTCGGCGAGGAACGCCTCAAGCAGCGACGGCACGAAGTCCGCACCCGTCACCCCCTCCCGCCGGATCAGCTCGGCCAGGTAGGCCGGGTCCCGGCGCCCGTCCGGGCGCGCGATGACCACGGCCGCACCCACTTGCAGCGGCGCGAACAGCTCCGGCACCGACACATCGAAACCCGCCGACGTGCTCAACAACACCCGGTCCTCGACACCGACCTCGAAGTGCTCAAGCCCCCACACCAGCCGGTTCATGATCGACCGGTGCGACACCGGCACACCCTTCGGCACACCAGTGGACCCGGACGTGAAGATGACATACGCGACATGGTCCGCCACCAGCACACGCTCAGGGTTCGTCTCCGGGTACGCGGACACATCCGGAAGGCCGTCGTCGAGCACCAGCAGCGGCCTCGCGCTGTCCAGCACATGCCGCACCCGCTCATCGGGCAGATCGGTGTCGACCGGCACGTAGGCCGCACCCGCCTTGACCACCGCATAGACGGCCACCAGCAGATCCACCGAGCGCGGGATGCGCACCGCCACCAGCTGCTCGGGGCCCGCCCCCTGAGCGATCAGCCAGTGCGCCAGCTGGTTAGCACGCCGGTTGAACTCCCCATACGACAGCGTCTCCCGCTCGCCGATCAGAGCGACCGCGTCCGGGGAGCGCTTCACCTGGGCTTCGAACGCCTCCGCGAGCGTGCTCACGGCCACCGGGTGCGCGGTGTCGTTGACACCCCGCACCAGCCAGTCCCGCTCCTCCGCCGACACCACATCGATCGCCCCGACGGGCGTCGACGGGTCGACGACGGCCTGCCGCAGCACGCGCGTGAACTGCTCCACGAGACGGGCGGCCGTGCCACGGTCGAACAGATCGGTGGCGTACTCGATCACGCCGTACACCTCGCGGCCCTCGGCGCCGTCGACCGTCGTCATGTTGAGGAACAGATCGAACTTGGCGGTGCCGGTGCCCATGGACAGAGGGGTGACGTCCAGGCCGGGCAGGCCGACGCCCGCGCGGTCGAGGTTCTGCCAGGCGAGCATGACCTGGAAGAGCGGATGGTGGGCGGTGGAACGCTCCGGATTGAGCAGCTCCACCAGGCGTTCGAAGGGGGCGTCCTGCTGGTCGTAGGCGGCCAGGGCCTTGTCGCGGACCCGGTCGAGCAGGTCGGAGAACGAGGGACGGCCCGACAGGTCGGCGCGCAGCACCCACGTGTTGACGAAGAACCCGATCAGTCCGTCGAGCGCGGTGTCGGTACGGCCCGCGATGGGCGAGCCGATGGGAATGTCGTCCCCCGCGCCCAACTGGTGCAGGAGCACGGCGAGCGCCGTCTGCATCACCATGGAGACCGTCGCGTCCCGTTCGCCCGCCAGCGCCTCGACGGCCTGGAGGAGTTCCGCGTCGAGGGTGAAGCCGAGCTGGTCGCCGCGGTGGCTGGCCACGGCGGGGCGTGGCCGGTCGGTCGGCAGGTCGAGAGGCTGCGGCACGTCGGCCAACTCCGCCTTCCAGTACGCGGACTGGCGGGCCAGCGCGCTGTGCGGGTCGTCGGCGTCGCCGAGGAGTTCGTGTTGCCAGAGCGCGTAGTCGGCGTACTGGACGGGGAGTTCCGCCCAGCCGGGAGCGCGGCCGGCGCGGCGCGCGGTGTAGGCGGTGGCCAGGTCGCGCGCCAGCGGCGCCAACGACTGGCCGTCACCCGCGATGTGATGCAGCACCAGACACAGCACGTGATCCATGGCCCCGCAGCGCAGCAGGCGCGCCCGCAGCGGAATCCGCGTGGCGAGGTCGAAGGGCCGCCGGACCTCGTCATCGACGGCTTCCGCGAGGCGCGCCTCATCAACCGCGATGACCGGTACGTCCAGACGCGCCGCGTCGACGGGCAGCACGACCTGGTACGGCTTGCCGTCGCCGTCCTGCGCGAACACCGTGCGCAGGCTCTCGTGCCGGGCCACCAGGTCGCGCAGCGCGTCCGTCATCGCGGCCACGTCCAGGTCGCCGGTCAGGCGCAGCGTCAGGGGGATGTTGTACGTCGCCGACGCGCCTTCGAAGCGGTCGATGAACCACAGCCTGCGTTGCGCGTACGACAACGGCACCCTGACGGGCCGGTCGGGCCGGTGCCGCAGCGGCGCCCGGACGTCACTGTCCTTCGCGATTCTCCCCGCGAGCTCCGCGACCGTACGCGATTCGAACACCCCGCGGACCGGCAGCTCCACGCCGAGCTCCGCGCGGATCCGCCCGATGAGCCGCGTGACGAGCAGGGAATGCCCGCCGAGCAGGAAGAAGTTGTCGTCGACGCCGACCCGGTCCAGCTCGAGGACCTCCGCGAACAGGGCACACAGCGCCTCCTCACGCGCATCGCGCGGCGCGCGCTCCGTCGGCGCCTGAGCGTCATCCGGCGTGATGCGGTGACCGCTGGTCTCGACGTCGGAGTCGGCGTGGCCGACGCACTCGATCCGGCCGTCCTCGGTCCAGCGGGCCAGATCGCCGGTGCGGTGCATCCGGGTCCCCGGCTCGCCGAAGGGGCAGGCCACGAACCGCTCCGCGGTCACTCCGGTCTGCCCGAGGCAGCCCCGGGCGAGCCCGGCACCGGCGACGTACAGCTCACCGGTGACACCGGGCGCGACCGGACGCAGCGCCGCGTCCAGGACGTACGCCTGGCTGTTCCAGATCGGGACGCCGAGCGGCACGGGACCGGAATCCCCCGGCACACCGGCGTGGCGCGTCCCGCCGACGGCGGCCCTGTCCGGCCCGGAGAGGAACAGCCGCAGCGTCGCCGGGGCGAAGCGGCCGGTGGTGAGGGGCTGTTCGCGTACGGGCCGGGCCGGGCGGGCCGGGGCCTCGTGCCCGTCGGGCTCCGCGACCAGCAGCGCCGCGCCCGCGTGCAACGGCTCGAAGAACTCCCACACCGGCACGTCGGACGACGAAGGCGCCACCCGGTCCTCGGAGGTGGGCCCGTACGCGTGCCGCATCCAGGCCAGCCGGTTCATGACCGACCGGTGTGTCACCGGCAGACCCTGAGGGCTGTCGGTGAGGCCCGGGGCGTAGACGACGCAGGCGGTGTGGTCCGGCGACAGCACGCGCTCCGGGTTCGCCTCCGGGGCCGTCCTCGGGTTCGTCTCCGGGTACGGGGAGACGTCAGGAAGCTCTTCGTCGAGCACCAGCAGCGGCTTCGCGCTCTCCAGCACGCGCCGCACCCGGTCCTCAGGCAGATCGGTGTCGACCGGCACGTAGGCCGCACCGGCCTTGACCACCGCGTAGACGGCCACCAGCAGGTCGACCGAACGCGGGATGCGCACGGCGACGAGCTGTTCGGGGCCCGCGCCGCGCTCGATCAGCCAGTGCGCCAGCTGGTTGGCGCGCCGGTTGAACTCCCCGTACGACAGCGTCTCCCGCTCGGCGATCACCGCGACCGCGTCCGGGGTCCGCTCCGCCTGGGCTTCGAAGGCCTCCGGCAGGGTGCTCGCGGCCACCGGGCGCGCGGTGTCGTTGACCCGCCGCACCAGCCAGTCGCGCTCCTCCGGCGACAGGACCTCGATCGCGCCGACCGGAACCGTCGGGTCGGCGACCACCTGCCGCAGCACGCGCGCGAGGCGGTCGGCGAGGCTGACGGCCCCGCCCTCGTCCAGCGCGTCCCGCTGGTAGTTGAGCGCCATCTGTAGCCGCGGCTCGGTCCCGACGGCCAAGGTGACCGGGTAGTGCGAGCCCGCGAGGGAACGCAGGCCGGTGAGGGCGAGACCGGCTGAGGAGTGGGCCTCGGCGATCGCCTCCCGGTCCACAGGGAAGGACTCGAACGCGACGAGCGTGTCGAACAGGGTGCTCAGCCCGGTGGCCCGCTGGATCTCCACGAGGCTGTGCTGGTGGTGATCGAGGAGGGCGGCCTGCCGGTCCTGGAGCGCGGTGAGCAGGCCGACGAAGGTGTCCTGCCGCTGGCAGCGCACCCGGACGGGGATGGTGTTGATGAAGAGTCCGACCATGTCGTCGACGTTGCGCACCGCGGCCGGGCGCCCCGAGACGGCGGCGCCGAAGACCACGTCGGACTGGCCGGTCAGGCGGGCCAGGAGCACGGCCCAGGCGCCTTGCACGAGGGTGTTGACGGTGACGCCGAGCCGCGCGGCTTGCCGGGACAAGCCGTCCTTGTCCTCGAAGCCCACGTCGAGGCTCCCGATTCCGGCCCCCTCGCGCCGGGCCGCCGTGGGCGGCACCAGCAGCGTGGGCTCCCGCACCCCGTCGAGTTCCGCGGCCCACGCCCGCGCGGACGCCTCGTGGTCGTGCCGGGCGAGCCAGGACAGGAAGTCACCGTAGTCGCGGGACACCGGCAGACCGGCCGCGTCGCCGTCACCGGCGTACAGCATCAGCAGGTCGCGCACGAGCAAGGGGATGGACCAGCCGTCGAACAGCACGTGATGGGCGGTGAGGACGAGTTCGGCGCGGCCGGGTTCGAGGACGGCCAGGGCGAGGCGGATCAGCGGCGGGGTGTCCGTGTCGAAGTGGGTGGCCTGGTCCTGGTCGAGGAACCGCTCGAAGGCCTCGGCTCGATCCCCGTCCCCGCCGGTGCCGGTGGTCAGGTCGAGGTGCCGCCAGGGCAGGGTGGCCGTCTCCGGCACCAGTTGTACGGTGTCGCCGTCGGCGCGCTGGACGAACGCCGCGCGCAGGGCGGGGTGGCGGTCCACGAGGGCCTGCCCGGCCCGGCGCATCCGCTCCGGATCGACCTCACCGGACAGGTGGAACACCATCTGCACGTGGTAGGCGTCGAACGAGGACCCCGCCATCATCGACTCGAACAGCAGCCCGGACTGCGCGGGGGTGACTGGCCACACCGTGGTCAGCCGGCCGAAGCGGTCCTCCCAGGCGTCGATCTCGTCCTGACCCACGGCGACCAGGGGCGCGTCACTGGGGGTGAGCCCGCCCGCGCCGGGGGCGGTGGCGTGCTGGGCCAGGGCGGTCAGGGCCTCGACCCACAGCCCGGCAAGCTCGGTGACCTCCGCACGGGACAGCACACCGGTGGCGAAGCCGAAGTACGCGGTGAGCTCCTCCCCGGCCGCGGTGGCGGCGGCCACGGCGTTGATCTCCAAGGCCGAAAGCACCGGCATGTCCGCGTCCGGAGCGGCGACGAGTTCCCGGTGGGTGGTGTCGAGGGCCCAGCCCAGGCCTCGGAGATCCTCGGGGAGGTCGGCGCTGGAAGACTTGCCGAGGTAGTTGAAGCCGACCTGGGGCTGGCGCTGTCCGGCCAGCGCGGTGGCGGTCTCGGGGTTGAGGTGGCGCAGCAGGCCGTAGCCGAGGCCGTTGTCGGGTACGGCCCTGAGCTGTTCCTTGACCGCCTTGACGGCCTGGCCCGCGGCTTCGCCGCCGCTGAAGGCGTCGTCGAGGTCGACGCCGCTCACGTCCACGCGTACCGGATACATCGCGGTGAACCAGCCGACGGTGCCCGACAGGTCCGCGCCGGGCACCAGGTGCTCCTCGCGGCCGTGGCCCTCAAGGCGGACCAGGGCCGAGGACACCGAGGCGCCGCGCGTCTGACGCCAGCGGGCCAGGGCGAGCGCGAGGCCGGTCAGCAGCCCGTCGTCGACACCGCCGCGGAACACCGTGGGCAGCGTGTTCAGGAGGGTCCCGGTGACGTCCGCGGGGACCTGGACGCGGACGGTGTCCACGGTGGCCGTCACATCACGGCCCGGGTCCAGCTCGCGGGCGCCAAGGACCGGCTCGGCGCCGGACAGGATCTCCTGCCACACCGGCAGTTCCGCCACCCGCTCCGGGCTTGCCGCCGCATCGGCAAGGGCGTGCGTCCAGCGCCGCAACGACGTCCCCTCCGCGGTGAGTTGAGGGGTGTCGCCGTCGCGGACACGCTGCCAGGCCGCGACCAGGTCCGGCACCAGAACGCGCCAGGAGACGCCGTCGACGACCAAGTGGTGCAGCACGATCAGCAGACGGTCGGGAGCCGTGTCGGTGGCGGAGGTGAACCACACGAACTGCGCCATCACCCCCGCGTCGGGGTCGAGGCGGTCGGCGGCCGCGTCCAGCTCGGCCCGCACATCGGCGCCGTCGTAGGCGACTTCCCGCACCAGGGCGTCGGCGTCGACGCTGCCGACCGGTGCCATGCACAGGCCCGGTTGCTCACGGTCGAGCCGGGCGCGCAGCACGTCGTGCCGGTCCAGGACGGCTTGCAGGGTGGCGACGAGCCCGGCCCGGTCGACGTCCGCGGGCAGGGTGAGCATCGCCGACATGCAGAACCGGCCGATACCTCCGCCCAGGGCGAGCACATGTGCCGCCGTCGGCGGCAGCGGCGCCCAGCCGGTGCCGCCGCCCGGCAACTCGGCAAGGACCACGCGCTCGCCGTCGGCGCGGTCCTCCACCAGCTCCGCGAGCCGGGCCACCGTACGGTGCTCGAAGATCTCCCGCGTGCTGACCACGACACCCCGCGCCTTGGCGCGCGCGACCACCTGGATGGAGCGGATGCTGTCTCCGCCACTGGCGAAGAAGTCGTCGTCCATGCCCACCCGGGGGGCGGCGAGGACATCGGCGTACACCTCCGCGAGCACCCGCTCGGTCTCACCACGCGGTGCCCGGTAGGTGGCGGCCGTGAACTCGGGCTCGGGCAGCGCGGCCCGGTCCAGCTTCCCGTTCGCCGTCAGCGGCAGCCGGTCAAGGACCATCAGCTGGGCGGGCACCAGATAGTCCGGCAGGCGCTCGGCGACGAACCGCCGCAGCTCCGCCTCCGAAACACCGGTGTTGCTCTCCCCGTGGCCGCCGTCACTGGCGCCGACGTCCACCGGCACGACATAGCCGACGAGCCGCACGCCGCCGGTGTCGTTCCCGTGCACGGCCACCGCCGCCTGGCTGACCGCCGGATGCCCGGCCAGGACCGCCTCGACGTCGGTCGGCTCGACGCGGACGCCGTTCACCTTGACCTGCGCGTCAGCCCGGCCCACGTACGTCAGGCGCCCTTCGCCGTCCCATCGGGCCAGGTCACCGGTGCGGTACATGCGCGCACCCGCGGGCCCGAACGGGCAGGCCACGAACCGCTCGGCGGTGGCCGCGCCCCGCTGGTGGTAGCCACGGGCGACCAGGCCAGTGACGTACAGCTCACCGACCACACCCGGCGCGACCGGCGTCAGCCCCGGACCCAGCACATGGGCCCGCATGTTCGCCAGCGGCTGCCCGACCGGAACCGCACCGCTCCCGGTCCACTGCCCCGGCACGGTGAAGGCGGAGGCGTAGAAACTCTCGGTCTGCCCATAGGCGTTGATGACCCGGACCCCGGGCAGGGCCTGGCGCACCCTGTGGACCAGTTCGGAGGGGAGCGCCTCCCCGGCGAAGACGACGGTCTGCACATCGAGCCGAAGGCCCTCCGTCCCGTCGGCGCCGATCTGGTCGAGCAGCGCGGAGAACACCGTGGGCACGGCGCTGATGGTGGCGCCCGACCACTGGTCGCGCTCGGCGAGTTCGAGCACGTCACGGACGATCTCGACGCTCGCCCCCGAGGTCAGCGCGGTGAAGATCTCGAACACCGACACATCGAAGTTCACCGATGTCGCCGCGAGCATCCGGGACCCGGCTCGCACCTGGACGGTCCGGGCCAGATCCCGCACGCCGTTGACCACACCCACGTGCGTGACACCCACGCCCTTGGGGACCCCTGTCGACCCGGACGTATACATCACATAGGCCAGGTTCTCCGGCCGGACCAGAACATCCGGCACCGCGACAACACGACCATCCGGGTCCGAGTTCAGGTTCAGGTCATCGAGGTGAAGCACGGGCGCCACGCAGCCGACCACCGTCTCCGCCGCCTCGCGATCGGTGAGTACCAGCGCCGGACGGGCCGTGCTGAGCAGCAGATCGACGCGCGCGGAGGGATAGGCGGGGTCGATGGGCAGATAGGCGCCTCCGGCCTTGAGTACGCCGAGGAGCGCGACCACCAGTTCCGCCGAGCGCGGCAGCGCCACCGCCACAAGGACCTCCGGACCGACCCCGCGCGCACGCAACGCCACCGCAAGGCGACCGGCACGGGCCTCCAACTCCCCGTACGACAGGGACGTCCCCCCGGACTCCACCGCCACCGCGTCCGGCGTCCGCGCCGACCACGCGGCGATCAGTTCCGGCACCGTAGCCGGGGGCACTTCCGTCGCCGTCTCGTTGAGCCGCGCCAGCCGGTCCCGCTCGTCGTCGGTGAGCACATCCACCTCACCGGGCCGCGTCCCGGGATCGGCGGTCACCTGTCGCAGCACGCGCACGAAGCGGCCGATCAGGCCCTCGGCGGTGGCGCGGTCGAATAGATCAGTCGCGTACTCAAGCCGCCCGGACGCGCCCCCGGACCCGTCCGGGGCCATGTTGAGGAACAGGTCGAACTTCGCGGTGCCGGTGCTGGTCGGCAGGGGGGTGACGTGCAGGCCGGGCAGGCCGAGGCCCGCGCGGTCGAGGTTCTGCCAGGCGAGCATGACCTGGAAGAGCGGATGGTGGGCGGTGGAACGCTCCGGGTTGAGGAGTTCCACCAGGCGTTCGAAGGGGGCGTCCTGGTGGTCGTAGGCGGCCAGGGCCTTGTCGCGGACCTGGTCGAGCAGGTCGGTGAAGGAGGGGTGGCCCGACAGGTCGGTGCGCAGGACCCAGGTGTTGACGAAGAACCCGATCAGGTCATTGAGGGCGGTGTCGGTGCGGCCCGCGATAGGGGAGCCGATGGGGATGTCGTCGCCCGCACCCAACTGGTGCAGGAGCACGGCGAGCGCCGTCTGCATCACCATGGAGACCGTCGCCTCACGCTCCCGTGCCAGCGCCTCCACGGCCTCCAGGAGGCGAGCGTCGAGCGTGAAGTCCAGCTGGTCGCCGCGGTGGCTGGCCACGGCGGGGCGTGGCCGGTCGGTCGGCAGGTCGAGAGGCTGCGGCACGTCGGCCAACTCCGCCTTCCAGTACGCGGACTGGCGGGCCAGCGCGCTGTGCGGGTCGTCGGCGTCGCCGAGGAGATCGTGCTGCCAGAGCGCGTAGTCGGCGTACTGGACGGGGAGTTCCGCCCAGCCCGGGGCGCGGCCGGCGCGGCGCGCGGTGTAGGCGGTGGCCAGGTCGCGGGCCAACGGCGCCAACGACTGGCCGTCACCGGCGATGTGATGCAGCACCAGACACAGCACGTGATCCGTGGTGCTGTGGCGCAAGAGGCTGGCGCGCAGCGGCAGGTCCGAGGCGAGGTCGAAGGGCTGCTGGGCCGCCGCGTCGACGGCCTCAGAGACCTCATCGGAGCCGACCGCCACCACCGGTACGTCCAGGTGTGCCGTGTCGACGGGCAGCACGACCTGGTACGGCTTGCCGTCGCCGTCCTGCGCGAACACCGTGCGCAGGCTTTCGTGCCGGGCCACGAGGTCGCGCAGCGCCGCCGTCAGCGCGTTTACGTCCAGGTCGCCGGTGAGGCGCAGGGTGAGGGGGATGTTGTAGGTGGCGGAGGGGCCTTCGAAGTGGTCGATGAACCACAGTCGGCGTTGTGCGTATGACAGGGGCAGTGGGTTGGGGCGGTCGAGGTGGCGCCGTAGTGGTGTGCGGATGTCGAGGTCTGTCGCGAGTTGCCGGGCCAGCTCGCCGACCGTGGGGGCGTCGAAGACCGCGCGGATGGGGAGTTCCATGCCGAGGTCGGCGCGGATGCGTCCGGTGAGTCGGGTGGCGAGGAGTGAGTGTCCGCCGAGGGTGAAGAAGTTGTCGTCGATGCCGACTCGGTCCACGTTCAGGACTTCGGCGAAGAGGCTCGCGAGGGTCTTCTCGCGGGAGGTGCGTGGTGCGCGGTAGGTGGTGTCGTCGAGGTGGGGGTCGGGCAGGGCCTTGTGATCCAGCTTGCCGTTGGGGGCGAGGGGCAGCTGGTCGAGGGGGACGAAGGCCGTGGGAACCATGTATTCGGGGAGTCGGGCGGCCGTGTAGGTGCGCAGTGCGGTGACGTCGAGGGTTTCGGTGGGCACTACGTATGCGACCAAGCCGGTGCCGGTGCCGGTGATGCGGGTGATGACGGATGCTTGCCGGATGTGGGGGTGGGTGGTGAGCGTGGCTTCGATTTCGGTGGGTTCGATGCGGAAGCCGCGTACCTTGACTTGGGTGTCGCTGCGGCCTGCGTATTCGAGGTGTCCCTCGTCCGTCCAGCGGGCGAGGTCGCCGGTGCGGTACATGCGTGCGCCGGGCGGGCCGTAGGGGTCGGCGACGAAGCGCTCGGCGGTCAGGGTCGGACGTTGGTGGTAGCCGCGCGCGATGAGCCCGGCGACGTACAGCTCGCCTACTACACCCACGGGCGCCGGAGTGAGACCGGGGCCGAGGACGTAGGCGCGCATGTTCGGCAGCGGGGTACCGATGGGAGTACTGCTGGCGCCGGTGTCGTCGGTGGTGTGGGTAGTGGCGTAGAAGGATTCCGTCTGGCCGTAGGCGTTGATGATCCGGATGTCGGGGAAGGCCGTGCGGGCGCGCCGCACCAGTGCGGCGGGCAGCGCCTCGCCCGCGAACACCAGTGTCTCCACAGCCGTCGTGTCCGTGATCTGGTCGAGGAGTTCGGTGAAGGCGGAGGGGACGGTGCTGATGTGGGTGCCGGTCCAGGTGTCGCGTTCGGCCAGCTCCAGGACGTCCTGAGCCAGGTCGAGCGTGCCGCCGTGGCACAGGGTGGTGAAGGTCTCGAAGACGGAGACGTCGAAGTTGACGGAGGTGGCGGCCAGGACGCGCGAGCCCGCTTGGATGCCGGTGCGGTCGGCGAGGTGATGGATTCCGTTGACGAGGGTGGTGTGGTCCAGGAGGACGCCCTTGGGGGTGCCGGTGGAGCCCGAGGTGTACATCAGATACGCCAGGGAACCGGGTTCGCGGAGGCCGGTGAGGGCCGTCGCTGCGGGCTCCGCGAAGTCGATGGTGTCCATGAGCAGGACCGGCACATCGGTGGCGGGCAGTACGTCCGCTGTCGCCGTCTCACTGAGAATCAGAGCGGGTGCGGCGTCGTGCAGGATGAGGCCGAGGCGGTCACTGGGGTACGCGGGGTCGATCGGCAGATAGGCGGCGCCCGCCTTGAAGACGGCCAGCAGGGCGACGATCAGGTCCCGGGAGCGGGGCAGGGATACTGCCACTACGGTCTCCGGGCCCGCGCCGAGGGCGGCCAGCTCCAGGGCGAGACGGTCAGCTCGGGTGTCGATCTGCGCGTACGTCGCTGATGTGCCGTTGTGCAGCACTGCCACCGCGTCCGGAGTCTCGGCCGCTCGCTGCTCGAAGAGGTCGGCCACCGTCGCCTGCGGCACCGGAGCGGTCGCCGTCGCGCCACTCAACGTGCCCAGCAGCAAAGCGCGTTCATCCGGTCCCAGTACGTCGACGGAGTCGACCGTCTGCTGCGGGTCGGCCGCGATATGGCGCAGGACCCGCAGCAGGCGGTCCGCAACGGTGCGTGCGGCGGACGGCTCGAACGAGGCGTGCTGGTAGTGGAGGGACAGCCGTGGGTGCGGATTCGCCTCCGCCATGACGGTCACCGGGTAATGGGTGCCCGTGACCGAGCGGATGTCCGTGACCTTGATGCCTGCGGCGGTGTGCGCCGCCTCGATCCCCTCCTGGTCGACAGGGTAGGACTCGAAGACCACCAGGGTGTCGAAGAGCGCGGGCAGGCCCAGAGTCTCGTGCAGCTCCGTCAGGCCTTGGTGATGGTGGTCGAGAAGCGCGGCCTGCCGCCCCTGGAGATCGGTCAACACCTGCGCGAGGGAGGTGCCAGGGGCGCAGTGGACCCGTACGGGGAGGGTGTTGATGAACAGGCCGAGCATCGCGTCGGAGCCCGCCACCTGCGGCGGGCGGCCCGATACGGTCGCGCCGAACAGCACGTCCTGACGGCCTGTTAGCTGCCCGAGCAGGATGCCCCACGCGCCTTGGATGAGTGTGTTGACGGTGACGCCGAGTTCGGCGGCGCGCTGGGAGAGCCTCCTGGCTTCGTCTGGGGGCAGGTTGACCTCGACCTGTCCGATGCCTGCGCGCCCGTCGGCGGGGCCGGACGTGGTGTCCGGCAGGAGCAGGGTCGGTTCGCTCACGCCGTCGAGTTCCGCAGCCCAGGCGTTGGCGGTCGCGTCCTTGTCCTGCTGGTCGAGCCAGCGCAGGAATTCCCGGAACGGGCGGACGCGCGGCATGTCCGCCACGTCACCGACAGCGGCGTACAGGAACAGCAGCTCCTGTAGCAGCAGTGGCAGTGACCAGCCGTCGAACAGGACGTGGCTGGCCGTCACGACCAGATCCGATTCCAGCTCGGCCGTGCGGATCAGGGACATGCGGAGCATCGGCGGGGAGCCGGGCGCGAAGGCGGTGGCGTGGTCGTCGGCGAGGAACGCCGCGACGGCCTCCTCGCGGTCATGCTGGGGCAGCGCCTTGAAATCCAGGACGCGCCAAGGGAGTTGGGTGCCCTCGGGGGTGATGATTTGGACGCGGTTGCCTGCTGTGTCGGTGGTGAAGGCGGCGCGTAGGTTGGCGTGCCGGTCGAGGAGGGCCTGTCCGGCGGCGCGCATGCGCTCCGCGTCCACGTCTCCGGAGATGTGGAACGTGAGCTGCATCTGGTACGGGTCCCAGGCGTCGCCGCTGAGCTCCGTGTGGAACAAGAGGCCAGACTGGAGGGCGGTGAGGGGCCAGACGTCGACGAGGCCGGGGTAGCGGTGCTCCCAGGTGTCGATGTCTGTCTGCGTGGCCGTGACCAGCGGTAGATCCGAAGGGGTGAGCCCGCCCGCGTCCGGCGCGGTCGCGTGCTGGACCAGGGCCTCGAGGGCCGCTCGCCACAGGTCGGCGAGCTCGCTTACGTCGGTGCGGCTGAGCACGCCGGGTGGGTAGGCGAAGTCGGTCTCCAGGCAGGCGCCACCGTCCGCGCCGTCCAGGACGGCCGCGTTGATCTCCAGGGTGGACATGGCCGGGATGTCTAGGCTGCGCGGCCCGGTCAGGTTGCCGATGGGGGTGAAGCCGAGACCGCGCAACTCTTCGGGCATGTCCGCGTCGGAGAACTGTCCCAGGTAGTTGAAGCCGATCTGGCCTGCGGAGTACTGACTGAGTTCGGTGGCGGTGTGGGGGTTGAGGTGGCGCAGGAGGCCGTAGCCGATGCCCTTGTCGGGCAGGGCGCGCAGGCGTTCCTTGACGTCCTTGATGAGCGCGCCCGCGTCCGGGCCGCCTGCGAACGCCTCATCCAGGTCATGGCCCGTGACGTCCAGGCGCACGGGGAACACGGTCGTGAACCAGCCCACCGCGCGTGACAAGTCCGCGCCCGGTACTGCGTCCTCCTCGCGCCCGTGGCCTTCCAGTCTGACGAGGGTCGAGGGCGCGTCCACGCCGTGGTTGTGGCGCCAGCGGGTGACGGCCATGGCGAGGGCGGTGAGCAGGACGTCGTTGACGCCGCCGTGGTAGGCGGCGGGGAGGGTAGTGAGCAGCGACGAGGTTGCTTCGGCAGGCAGGCCGATGCGCAGGTGCTCCAGTGTGCTGCGGGTGTCCGTCTCGGGGTTGAGGTCACGGGTGCCGAGGAGCGGGTCGGGGCCGTCCAGGATGCCGTGCCACAGGGGGAGTTCGGCGAGGCGTGCGGGGGAGTGGGCCTCGAGGGCGAGGGCGCGTGCCCAGCGGCCGGGTGTGGTGCCCGCTCCGGGCAGCTGTGGGGTGTTGCTGTCGCGTACCTGTGCCCAGGCGGCGGCGAGGTCCGGCAGCAGGATGCGCCAGGAGACGCCGTCGACGACCAGATGGTGCAGCACGATGAGCAGCCGCCCGCGCGCACTGGCCTGCTGTGCGGCGGGGTGCGGGTCGAACCAGACGAACTGCGCCATGACCCCGCCGCGCGGGTCAAGCCGCCCGGCCGCCGACTCCACCTCAGCGGCGACCAACTCCTCCCATACGGCTCCCTCGCCGGGGCCCTGCCATGCCGTACGGCGTACCAGAGCACTGACGCCGAGGTCGGCCGGATCCTCGACGAGGAGGACCGGTTGGTGGGCACTATCACTGTGTGCGGGCGCGTCATCGGCAGTGGCGGCGTCATCGACGAGTCGTGCGCGCAGCAGCGGATGGTGTGTGCACACGGCGGTGAGTGTCGCGTGCAGGCCCGCCTCGTCGATGCCTGCGGGCAGTTCCACGGCCAGTGCCATCGCGAATCGCTCGTGTGCGCCGCCCGCCTCCAGCAGGTGTCGCGCGATCGGTAGCAGGGGTACGAGCGAATCGTCCCCGCCGTCCTCGGCGAGCCCGAGGTGGGTGTCGAGCGCGGTGAGGGGGGCGGCGGCTTCGGCGAGGGCCGCCACGGTCCGGCAGTCGAAGAGCAGCTTCGGTGTGATCACCAGGTCCTTGGCGCGGGCCCGTGTGACGACCTGGAGTGAACGGATGCTGTCGCCACCGGAGGCGAAGAAGTCATCGTCAAGACCCACCCGCTCTACGCCCAGGACCTCGGCGAACACGGCCGCCAGCGCCTTCTCATCCGCGGTGCGTGGTGCGCGGTAGGTGGCGTCGTCGAGGTGGGGGTCGGGGAGGGCTTTGTGGTCGAGCTTGCCGTTGGGGGTGAGTGGTAGCTGGTCGAGGGCGATGAACGCCGAGGGGACCATGTACTCGGGGAGTCGCGCGGCCACGTAGGCGCGCAGTGCGGTGACATCGAGGGTGCCGGGGGCCACTACGTAGGCCAGCAGGCGGGCGCCGGTGGTGTCGCCGCCCGGGGTGCGGGTGATGACTGCCGCCTGCTGGACGTCGGGGTGCGTGGTGAGGGCGGCTTCGACTTCGCTGGGTTCGATGCGGAAGCCGCGTACCTTGACTTGGGTGTCGGCGCGGCCCGCGTACTCCAGGTGTCCCTCGTCGTTCCAGCGGGCGAGGTCGCCGGTGCGGTACATGCGTGCGCCGGGCGGGCCGTAGGGGTCGGCGACGAAGCGTTCGGCGGTGAGGCTCGGCCGCTGGTGGTAGCCGCGTGCGAGGTGCCCGGCGACGTACAGCTCGCCCACCGTGCCCACAGGCGCCGGAGTGAGACCGGGACTGAGGACGTAGGCGCGCATGTTCGGCAGCGGGGTGCCAATGGGAGTGGTGCTGGTGCCGGTGTCGTCGGTGGTGTGGGTGGTGGCGTAGAAGGATTCGGTCTGGCCGTAGGCGTTGACGATGCGGACGCCGGGGAAGGCCGTGCGGGCGCGCCGCACCAGTACGGAGGGCAGGGCCTCGCCCGCGAACACCAGTGTCTGCACGGATGTGGTGTCCGTGATCTGGTCGAGGAGTTCGGTGAAGGCGGAGGGGACGGTGCTGATGTGGGTGCCGGTCCAGGTGTCGCGTTCGGCGAGTTCGAGGACGTCCTGGGCGAGGTCGAGGGTGCCGCCGTGGCACAGGGTGGTGAAGGTTTCGAAGACGGAGACGTCGAAGTTGACGGAGGTCGCGGCCAGCACCTGTGAGCCCGCTTGGATGCCGGTGCGGTCGGCGAGGTGGTGGATTCCGTTGACGAGGGTGGTGTGGTCCAGGAGCACACCCTTGGGGGTGCCGGTGGAGCCGGAGGTGTACATCACGTATGCCAGGGAACCGGGTTCGCGGAGGCCGGTGAGGGCCGTCGCCGGGCGCTCCGCGAGGTCGAGGGCGTCGAGCAGCAGGAGCGGCGCCGCAGTGGCCGGGATGGCGTTCGCCGTCGGCGTGTCGGTGAGGATGAGGACGGGTGCGGCGTCGCGCAGGATGAAGTCCAGGCGAGTACTGGGGTACGCGGGGTCGATCGGCAGATAGGCGGCACCGGCCTTGAACACGGCCATCAGGGCGACGATCAAGTCAGGGGAGCGGGGCAGGGACACGGCCACCACCGTCTCCGCGCCCACCCCGTGCGACACCAGCTCCCGGGCGAGACGATCAGCCCGGGTGTCGAGCTCCGCGTACGTCGCTGATGTGCCGTTGTGCAGCACTGCCACCGCGTCCGGAGTCTCCACCGCTTGCCGCTCGAACAGGTCCGCCACCGTCACTCGCGGCACCGGAGGAGTCGTCCTCGCACCGCTCAACGCGCCAAGGAGCAAAGCACGTTCATCTGTTCCCAGTACGTCGACGGAACCAACCGCAGCCTGCGGATCGGCCGCGATGTGGCGCAGCACCCGCAGCAGGCGGTCCGCGACCGTGCGGGCGGCAGACGGCTCGAACAAGGCGTGCTGGTAGTGGAGGAAGAGGCGCGGGTGCGGGCTGGCCTCCGCCATGAGGGTGAGGGGGTAGTGCGTGCCCGTGACCGGACGGATGCCGGTGACCTTGATGCCTGCGGCGGCGTGCGCCGCCGCGATCTCTTCCCGGTCCACGGGGTAGGACTCGAAGACCACCAGGGTGTCGAAGAGCGCGGGCAGGCCCAGCGTTTGGTGCAGCTCCGCCAGGCCCTGGTGATGGTGCTCAAGGAGGCCGGCCTGCCGCCCCTGGAGCGCCGTGAGGACCTGGCCGAAAGGCATGCCCGGGGCGCAACGGACCCGTACCGGAAGGGTGTTGACGAACATCCCGAGCGTGGCCTCGGAGCCCTGGACCTGCGGCGGCCGACCTGCCACGGTCGCGCCGAACAGCACGTCCTGACGGCCCGTCAGCTGCCCGAGCAGGATGCCCCACGCGCCCTGGATGAGGGTATTGATGGTGACGCCGAGTTCGGCGGCCCGCCGGGACAGGTCCCTCGCCTCGTCCGGGGGCAGGTCGACCTCGACCTGTCCGATGCCTGTGCGGTCGGCCGCGCGTCCGTCGGCGGGGCTGGTCGCGGCGTCCGGCAGGAGCAGGGTCGGTTCGCTCACGCCGTCCAGTTCCGCCGCCCATGCGCGGGCGGTGGCGTCCTTGTCCTGCTGGTCGAGCCAGCGCAGGAAGTCCCGGAACGGGCGGACGCGCGGCATGTCCGCCGCATCGCCGCCAGCGGCGTACAGGAACAGCAACTCCCGCATCACCAGCGATACCGACCAGCCGTCGAACAGGACATGATGGACCGTCACGATCAGGTCCGAGCGCTGCTCACTCGCGCGGATCAGCCCCATCCGCAGCAGGGGAGGTGTGCGTGGGTCGAAGGCGGTGGCCTGGTCGTCGGCGAGGAAGGCCGCCACGGCCTCGTCGCGCGCCTCGACGCTCAACGACCGCATGTCGACGTACTGCCAGGGGAGTTGGGTGCCTTCGGGGGTGATGATTTGGACGCGGTTGCCTGCTGTGTCGGTGGTGAAGGCGGCGCGTAGGTTGGCGTGCCGGTCGAGGAGGGCCTGTCCGGCGGCGCGCATGCGCTCCGCGTCCACGTCTCCGGAGATGTGGAACGTGAGCTGCATCTGGTACGGGTCCCAGGTGTCGCCGCTGAGTTCCGTGTGGAACAAGAGACCCGACTGCAAGGCCGTCAGGGGCCAGACGTCGACCAGGCCCGGGTAGCGGTGTTCCCAGGTGTCGATGTCTGTCTGCGTGGCCGTGACCAGCGGTAGATCCGAGGGGGTGAGCCCGCCCGCGTCCGGCGCGGTCGCGTGTCGGGCCAGGGCTTCGAGCGCTTCCTGCCACAGGTCGGCGAGCTCGCTCACCTCGGCGTGGCTGAGCACGCCGGGCGGGTAGGCGAAGTAGGTCTCCAGACAGTCCCCGGCACCGGTGTGGAACACCGCCGCGTTGATCTCCAAGGTCGACATGGCCGGGAAGTCCATGATGCGCGGCCGGGTCAGGCTGCCGATGGGGGTGAAGCCCAGACCGCGCAGGTCTTCGGGCATGTCCGCGTGGGAGAACTGTCCCAGGTAGTTGAAGCCGATCTGGCCTGTGGAGTATGGGGCCAGTTCGGTGGCGGTGTGGGGGTTGAGGTGGCGCAGGAGGCCGTAGCCGATGCCCTTGTCGGGCAGGGCGCGCAGGCGTTCCTTGACGTCCTTGATGAGCGCGCCCGCGTCCGGGCCGCCCGCGAACGCCTGCTCCAGATCGTGCCCCGTGACGTCCAGGCGCACGGGGAACACGGTCGTGAACCAGCCCACCGTGCGAGACAGTTCCGCGCCCGGTACGGCGTCCTCCTCGCGCCCGTGGCCTTCCAGTCTGACGAGGGTCGAGGGCGCGTCCACGCCGTGGTTGTGGCGCCAGCGGGTGACGGCCATGGCGAGGGCGGTGAGCAGGACGTCGTTGACGCCGCCGTGGTAGGCGGCGGGGAGGGTGGTGAGCAGCGACGCGGTCGCCTCGGCGGACAGGCTGGTCCGCAGGTGTTCGAGGCTGGTGTGCGTGTCCACGGCGGGGTCGAGGTCGCGGGCGCCGAGGAGCGGGTCGGGGCCGTCGAGGATCGTGCGCCACAGGGGGAGTTCGGCGAGGCGTTCGGGGGAGTGGGCCTCGCGGGCGAGGGCGCGCGCCCAGCGGGCCGGAGAAGTGCCCGGCGTGGGAAGTTGAGGGGTGCGGCCGTCGTGGATCTGGGTCCAGGCGGCGGCGAGGTCGGGCAGCAGGATGCGCCAGGAGACGCCGTCGACGATGAGGTGGTGGAGCACGATGAGGAGCCGTCCGCGCCCGCCGGTCTGCTGTGCGGCGGGGTGCGGGTCGAACCAGACGAACTGGGCCATGACCCCGCCGTGCGGGTCGAGGCGTCCGGCCGCCGACTCCAGCTCGGCCGCGCACAGGTCCTCCCAGGCGGCCTCCGCATCAGGGTTCGCCCACGTCGTACGGCGCACCATGGAGCTCACGTCGAAGGCGGCGGCATCCTCCACACGGAGAACCGGCTGGTGATCGCCGTCGCCGCCCCCGCCTTCATCGCCGCGCCAGGCCGCTCCCTCGCTGCCCCAGGCCGCTCCCTCGCCGTCCCAGGCCGCCGCCTCGTCGGACGAGGCGACCGACAGCCTCGCGCGCAGCAGCGGATGATGCGCGAACACGGCGGCAAGCGTCGCGTGCAGGCCCGCCTCGTCCATGCCTGCGGGCAGTTCCACCGCCAGCGCCATCGCGAACCGCTCGTGTGCGCCGCCCGCCTCCAGGAGGTGCCGCGCGATGGGCAGCAGGGGTACGAGCGCATCGTCCCCGCCGTCGTCGGCGAGCCCGGGCTGACCGTCGAGCGCGGTGACGGTGGTCGCGGCTTCGGCGAGGGCCGCCACGGTCCGGCAGTCGAAGAGCAGCTTCGGCGTGATCACCAGGCCCTTGGCCCGCGCCCGCGACACGACCTGAAGTGAACGGATGCTGTCGCCGCCCGCCGCGAAGAAGTCGTCGTCGAGCCCCACCCGCTCCACGCCCAGGACCTCGGCGAACACCGCCGCCAGCGCCTTCTCGTGAGCGGTGCGCGGCGCCCGGTACGCGCCGCCGGTGACCTCAGGCTCCGGCAGCGCCGCCCGGTCGACCTTGCCGTTGGGCGCGAGCGGCAGCCGGTCGAGGACCACGAACGCCGACGGCACCATGAACTCCGGAAGCCGCCGCGCCACCGCGGCCCGCAGCTCCTTGGTGCCGATCCCCGCCATCAGGTCGACGGAGTCCTCCCGCACGACCTGGCCACGCGGCACCACATACCCGACGAGCTGCCTGCTCCCGGCCGCGTCCCTGGCGACGACCACCGCCTGCGCGACCCCCGGGTGCGCGGTCAGCGCCGCCTCCACCTCGCCGGGCTCGATGCGGAAGCCGCGCACCTTGACCTGGGTGTCGGCGCGGCCCGCGTACTCCAGATGTCCGTCGTCGTTCCAGCGGGCGAGGTCGCCGGTGCGGTACATGCGGGACCCGGGCGGTCCGTACGGATCGGCGACGAAACGCTCGGCGGTCAGGCCAGGACGCCGGTGGTAGCCGCGCGCGAGGTGCCCGGCGACATACAGCTCGCCCGCCACCCCCACCGGCGCCGGGGTGAGACCGGGCCCGAGGACATAGGCGCGCATGTTGCCGAGCGGGCGACCCAGCGGCGTACTACCCGTATCCGAGGCGCCGTCGGCGGGGAAGGCGGTGGCGTAGAAGGACTCCGTCTGGCCGTAGGCGTTGACGATCCGGACGTCGGGGAAGGCCTCGCGGGCGCGCCGCACCAGCGCGGCGGGCAGCGCCTCGCCCGCGAACACCAGCGTCTCCACCGACGTCGTCCCCGCGATCTGGTCGAGGAGTTCGGCGAAGACGGACGGCACCGTGCTGACGACACCGCCGTGCCAGCCGTCGCCCTCCCCAAGAGCCAGGACGTCGCGGACGACATCGAGGACGCCGCCCGTGGTGAGCGTCGTGAGGACCTCGAACACGGACACGTCGAAATTGACCGATGTGCTGGCCAATACGCGGGTGCCCGGGCGCAGACCCACCGCCCCGGCCATCCCCGTGATGCCGTTGACGACGGTGGCGTGCGACATCGTCACGCCCTTCGGCACACCCGTGGA
This sequence comes from Streptomyces sp. NPDC043996, assembly GCF_056435225.1. Classification (NCBI taxonomy): domain Bacteria; kingdom Bacillati; phylum Actinomycetota; class Actinomycetes; order Kitasatosporales; family Streptomycetaceae; genus Streptomyces; species Streptomyces sp. NPDC043996. The sequence goes on from NZ_JBWKEY010000011.1 coordinate 240,067, forward strand.
GCCTGAGGTGTACATGATGTACGCGGTGTGGTCGCGCCGGAGCGGCACGGCGAGCGGCTCCGGGGCGCCCGGCCCGTCGAGGTCCAGCTGGTCGGCGTACAGGCACGGCACGTCCGTGGCGGGCAGCGTGTCCACCGTGCCGGTGTCGGTCAGGAGCAGGAGGGGCCGCGCCTGGGACACGATCTGTTCGAGGCGGCCGCTGGAGTAGGCCGGGTCGACGGGCAGATAGCCCGCGCCGGACTTGAGGATGCCGAGCATCCCCACGACGAGTCCGGCCGAGCGCGGCAGGGCGAGCCCCACCAGCGTCTCCGGGCCCGCCCCGCGCCCCACCAGCTCGTGCGCGAGCCGCGTGGAACGCGCGTCGAGCTCCCGGTACGTCAGGGACTCCGGTCCGCTCACCACCGCGACCGCGTCCGGGGTGCGGGCCACCTGCCGCTGGAACAGCTCGGGGATCGTCAGCTCGGGGCCCGGCGCCGCCGTGTCGTTGACGGCGTGCAGGAGCGTCTGCCGCTGCTCGGCCGTGAGGACGTCGATCCGGCCCACGGGCACGTCGGGCTCGGTGAGCAGGGCGCGCAGGAAGGCGAGGAACTGGGCCGACAAGTCGCGCAGGTCGTCGGTGCTGTACAGCGTGGCGTTGGCGTCGATGCGCAGGTACAGGTCGCTGGTGGGCCGCCCGTCGAGGAACAAGGCGACCTGGAGTTCGTCGATGGCGCCCGCGGGCGAGTCGGGCAGCAGATGTGCCTTGGTGCCCGCGAAGTCCAGCTGCTGGGCGAAGGAAATGATGTTCACCGTGGTGCCGAACGGGCTGAACGCCGCGTCCCTGCCCCCGGCCGCATCCTCGCCGCGCAGCTCGCGCCGGATGCGGGCGACCTGGTGCGCCCCGTGCCGGAACACCTCCGTCATCTCCTGGAGCACCGTGTCGGCCAGCTCCCGGAACGTCGACGTCAGCGGGATGTCCATGCACAGCGGGATGACGTTCGCGTGCGCGCCGTAGAAGTTCCTGGTGGAGCGGGTGCGGTCGGGCGTGTTCATGGAGATGGTGAACTTCTGGTGCCCGCTGAGGTGCCGGAAGCACACGCCCGCCGCCGTGGTCAGCAGCGTCGCCAGGGGGACACGCCCGGTGTTCGCGGTCTCCAGCCACGCGTCGAGCTCCGCGCGCGGCACGGTCGCGGAGTAGTCGATGACGGATGCCACCGAAGCGCCGCGCCGACCGGGCAGCCGCAGTGGTTCGGGGGCCTGGGCGAGGTAGTCGCGCCAGAACGCGGAGTCCTGCTCGAACTGCGGCGAGCCGCGGTGGCGCAGATCCTCTTCGTGGATCAGCTCGGGGCTGCCGAAGGAGGCCTTGGAGACCGGGGTGCCGGCGGTGAGCGCCCGGTAGTGCTGGGTGATGCGGCGCGGCAGCAGCCGGAACTCCGTGATGCCGTCCATCACCAGGTGATGGGCGTTCAGGTACAGCACGCGCCGGGACTCCGACACCTTGATGACGCCCGCCCGGAACAACGGGTCGCGCTCCAGGTCGAACGGACGCCACACGATCTCGGCCACGAGGGCCCGGGCCGCCGCCTCCGGATCGTCCTCGGCGCTGACGTCCAGGGCCCGCGGACGCCAGGTCGCCACGGCGTCCTCCCGCACCACCTGCCGCAGCTCCTCGCCCACCTGCACGAAGTTGACCTGCGCCGCGGTGTACTCGCGGTGGGCCGCCCCCAGCGCGGCCAGCAGCGCCCGCTCGTCGACCGGCCCGTCGATGAGCCAGTGCGAACCCACGTTGTTCGGCACGTCCGGAGTCAGCTTCTGTGCCAGCCAGAGGCTTTGTTGCGCGGCGGAAACGCCGAACGATCGCAATGTGACCATCTCCACGTGAGGTCGCCGGACAGCGCCAGGCGGCATCGGGAGAGGGCATCCTCGGCTGTGTCGGGGTCCTCGCCCGCCCGCGTCGCGAGAGCGAACGGCCGCTCTCCGACAGAGTCAACGGACTGGAAGCGTCCGGTGTCCAGGCGTGAGCGCCCAAAGACGGCGCGAGAGCGCGCGCGGCGCCGCGGAGGTTTGACAACGCCCCGCAGCGGTTCGCCGAGGTGTCCTGCTGGCAGGACGCACCCCACCATGGCTGACCACCCTGCCCCGCCCGACCGTTACCGTTGCTCCATGCACGTACAAGGAGTGGATCCGCGAGACACCGCCTGGGAGCACGACGACGCCACCTACCGGGCGTACTTCTGGGACAGGACGTCGACCGTGTCCGACGAATACGAGGTGACTGGCGCCGATGTCGAGGAGGTCCTGGCCTGGGTCCGCGCCAAGGCGGAGGAGACGGGCTCGGCCTACACGTTGTACGTGCGCGTCACCGACGGGGGCAAGCCCGGACTGGTGCGCCTCAGCGGGGTGGCGGGCGACCCGTTCGCCTGAAAAGCGGCGCCGGGAGCTGCACGCCTTGTCCCCGAGAGGGGAAGAGGACCGGCGTCGTTAACCGCCCGCTGGCAGTGTCGGCTGCTTTACCTATCCCGCCGGTGAACGCCCCGTCAACACGTGGCCGTGCCGACTCTCTCCACGCGTAACCCGGGCCTGTCGGGAATGGGGTGTGCGATAGCGGCACTTGGCATCTCGCGCGGTCGGTTCCGCGGATTCCGGTCCGGCTGTGCCAATGCCTCGCACCGCGCTTGTCCCCTCGTGCCGACAGGCCGTCGCCAGGGGCGTCGCCGGAAATTCCGTTTGCGTATCCGGAGGCTGTCCGGCGAGTGCGGGACCCCCTCTGTGATGTCCCGCTATCACAAACCCAGCAAGCCACGCGAGACCTTTATCCGGACAGCCGTAGCCGGTGGCAAGCGCTGTCCTGCCAGCAGGACAGCGCACGCCACCGCGGGATCGTGACCGCGGGGCGGGTGCGCATTCCGTCCTTCGGCTCTTTGTGCTGCCCGCGCCTGACCACTTCGAATCGGCGCCCGGATGACGGGGCGATGCGGAGGAGATGAGGGGGCGCGGAACCGGGCCGTCAAAATCCGCTGTTCATTGTTTGTCGAGCTGATCAGTATGGGAAACGCTGCATGGACGTCGTTTCCTCGCCCGCGATGGGTCTTCATCGCGGGCATTCGCTGTCGGCCGCCCCACTGACCGGCCTTATCCGCGATGAGTTCGACGTCGGCGTGTAGGTCGCGACGGTGTTCCGCAATCGGTCCGTCGCCGAGTCGGCAGCTCGGATCGAGGGGTTGACCACCACGTCGAAGCCCCCCACTGCTGAACGACATGACCGCTTAGGAGTAGCGTCGATGATCCCGTTGTCCTTCGCCCAGCGTCGGCTGTGGTTCCTCCACCGTCTGGAGGGCCCGTCCGCGACCTACAACGTTCCGTTCGTGCTGCGCCTTGAGGGGGAGCTGGACACGGCGGCCCTGGCCGCGGCCGTGACGGATGTGGTCGTCCGGCACGAGAGCCTGCGCACCCTGGTCGTGGAGGACGCGGACGGCACGCCGGAGCAGCGGGTGCTGCCGCCGGCGGAGGCGGCCGTCGCCTTCCAGGTCGTCGACGTGGCCGCGCGGGCGGTAGAGGCGGCGATGCGCGAGGCCGTGCGCGCGGGGTTCGCCCTGGACACGGAGCCGCCGCTGCGGACCACCGTGTTCCGTATCTCCCCGCGAGAGCACCTGCTGGTGTTCGTGTTCCACCACATCGCCGCGGACGGCGCGTCGATGTCTCCGTTCCTGCGGGATCTGATGGCGGCGTACGCCGCCCGCCGACAGGGGCGCGCGCCGGAGTGGCAGCCGCTTCCGGTGCAGTACAAGGACTACACGGTGTGGCAGCGGCAGCTCCTCGGCGACGAGGGCGACCCGGAGAGCTTCGCCGCCGAGCAACTGGAGTACTGGCGGCAGGAGTTGGCCGGAGTGCCGCAACCGGTGCGGCTGCCCCTCGACCGGCCGCGGCCGACGACGTCCGACCATCGCGGCGGCTACCTCCGGTTCGAAGTGGAACCCGAGCTGTTGACCGGGTTGCAGCAGCTGGCCGCGCGGCGCGGTGCCACGGCGCCCATGGCCGCGCAGGCCGTCCTCGCGGTGCTGCTGCAGAAGCTGGGTGCCGGAGACGACGTGACGATCGGCAGCCCGATCGAGGGGCGCGCCGATGAACAGCTCGATGACCTGATCGGGTACTTCGCCAACACCTGGGTGCTGCGGGCCGACCTGTCGCACGACCCGTCGTTCGGTGAACTGCTCGAGCAGGTGCGGGACCGGGCCCTGGCCGCGTACGACAACCAGGACCTGCCCTTCGAGCGGCTGGTGGAGCTGCTCAGCCCAGAGCGCTCCCTCGCCTACTCGCCGCTGTTCCAGGTGATGCTGGCCTGGCAGTTCGTGTGGCCGCAGATCGAGATGGAGGGCGTGCGGGTCACCCCCGTCTCCGCGGGCACCGACACCGCGAAGTTCGACCTGTTCTTCAACTTCATCCCGGGCCCGTCCGGGGGTGCGCACGGGCTGCTCGAGTACGCGACGGCCCTGTTCGACCACGCCACGGCCGAGCGCCTGGTCGACCGGTTCCTGCGGGTGCTGCGGCAGGTGGTCGCCGATCCGGGGACGCGGCTGCACGCGATCGACGTGCTCTCCCAGAGCGACCGGGACTGGCTGAAGGGCCTGAACGAGACGTCGGCGCCGGTGGACGCGGTGACCGTGCCGGAACTCGTCGCCGCGCAGGCGGCGCGGACGCCGGACGCGGTGGCGGTGGTGTCAGGGGAGACGGCGTTCTCGTACGCGGAGCTCGAGGCCCGTGCGGGCCGTCTCGCCGCGGTGCTGCGCGAGCGCGGGGTCGGTCCTGAGGACCTGGTGGCGGTGGCCCTGCCGCGCGACGCGGACCTGGCGGTCGCGCTGCTCGGCGTGCTCAAGGCCGGTGGCGCGTATCTGCCGATCGACCCGAACTACCCGTCCGCGCGCGTCGATCTGCTGCTCAGCACGGCCGAACCGGCGCTGGTGCTGACCGACGCGGAGACAGCGGCGGCACTGCCGCAGGGGCCGTCGCCGGTCCTGCTCCTCGGTGACGTGGACCTGGAAGGACCCGCCGTCGCGGCCCCGGACGTCCGCGTGGGGCCGGACCACCTGGCCTACGTGATGTTCACGTCCGGCTCGACAGGAGTCCCCAAGGGCGTGGGGGTCACCCACGCCAGCGTGGTCAACGGGGTGCGCGACCTGCGCCGGATCGCGCGGATCGAGCCCGGTTCCCGGATGCTCGCCGCGACGTCGGTGAACTTCGATGTGTCGGTGTTCGAGATCTTCACCGCGCTCACCTCAGGGGCGAGCGTGGAGATCGTCCGTGACGTCCTTGAACTCGCGGAGCGCGACGGCTGGTCGGGCGCCACCATCAGCGCGGTGCCCTCGGTGTTCTCCGCACTCCTCGACCAGGCCGCCACCGACGGCACGGGCCGTGTCGCGCTCGATGTGGACACCGTGGTGTTCGCTGGTGAGGCACTGTCGGCGGACCTCGTCGCCAGGGTGCGTGGCGCCCTGCCCGGAGTGCGTGTCGTCAACGCGTACGGCCAGACGGAGAGTTTCTACGCGTCCACGTTCACGGTGCCTCAGGAGTTCACCGGAAGCGGCGTGGTGCCGGTGGGGCGGCCGCTGGCGAACATGCGGGCCTACGTGCTTGGGCCGGACATGGCGCCGGTCGCGCCGGGGGTGACCGGCGAACTGTACGTGGCGGGCTGCGTCGCGCGCGGCTACCACCAGAGCGGCGCCCTGACCGCCGAGCGGTTCGTGGCCTGCCCGTTCGGGCCCGCGGGGACGCGGATGTACCGCACCGGTGACCTGGCGCGGTGGGACAGCGGCGGTCAGCTGGTGTACGCGGGCCGGGCCGACGCGCAGGTCAAGGTCAACGGCATCCGTGTGGAGCCGACCGAGATCGAGGCGGTCCTCGCCGGACACTCGGCGGTCAGCCAGGCCGCGGTGAAGGTGTGGGTGGACCCCTCCGGCAACGGTCGCCTCGTCGGCTATGTGGTTCCCGTGGACAGCGGCGCCGCGGAGGCCGACTTCGCCCTGGACGCCAACGTGTCGCTGTCGGAGCTGCGGCGGTTCGTGGCGGGGCGGCTGCCGGACTACATGGTGCCCGCGCAGCTCATCGTCCTGGACCGGCTGCCGCTGACCGCCAGCGGGAAGCTGGACCGGGCGGCGCTGCCCGAGCCGGAGTTCACCGGCACGGTCTACCGGGCCCCTCGTGGTGAGACCGAGCAGGTCCTCGCCGAGGTGTACGCCGATGTCCTGAGCGCCGAACGGGTCGGCGTCGACGACGACTTCTTCGCCAGCGGCGGCGACAGCATCCGCTCCATCCAGGTGGTCGCGCGCGCCAAGGCGCGCGGTGTCATGGTGACCACGCGCGAGATCTTCGAGCAGCGCACGGTGGCCCGCCTGGCCGAGCTGGTCGAGGGCCGCGCGGACGAGGAGCGGGTGGTACTGGCCGAGCTGCCCGGTGGTGGCGTCGGCTGGGCGCCGCTGCCGCCGACCGCCGCACACGTCCTCGCCCTGGGCGGAGGCATCGGCCGGTTCTGCATGTCGGCGCTGCTGACCTTGCCTGAAGGCATGGGCCGGATGGGTCTGGCGGCCACGCTGCAAGCCGTGCTGGACCGGCATGATGTGCTGCGTTCTCGACTTGACCGGGCCGAGCGGGGCCTTCAGATCGCTCCCGTCGGCAGTGTGGACGCCGACGCCCTGGTACGGGAAGTCGCCTACGACGGCGCCGATGTGAAGGCCGAGCTGGACGCCGCCGCCGACCGCCTCGACCCCGACGCGGGCGTGATGGCCCAGTTCGTGCGGCTCACCTCCGCCACCGAAGCGGACCGGCTCCTGATCGTGCTGCACCACCTGGTCGTCGACGGCGTGTCCTGGCGCATCCTCCTGCCGGACCTGGTCATGGCCTGGCAGCAGGTCCGCGACGGCGACACCCCGCGACCGGCGGCGGAGGGCACATCCCTGCGCCGGTGGGCGCACGCCCTGGCCGAGGAAGCGGCCCGCCCCGAGCGGGTCGCGGAACTCCCCGTATGGCAAGAGCTGCTGTCGAACGACGCGGAGCCCGTGCTCGGTGCACGGGAGCTGGACCCGGCCCGTGATGTCACGGCCACCGTGGACACCGTCCGCGTCCAGGTCCCCGCCAACGTGACGGAGACCCTGCTGAACACGCTGCCCACCGTCTTCCGCGGCGGCGTCGACGACGGACTGCTCACCGGCCTCGCCCTCGCGCTCGCCCGCTGGCGCCAGACCCACGGCACCTCCGGCGACTCCACGCTCATCCGCCTGGAGGGCCACGGCCGCGAGGACCACCTGGTCCCCGGCGCGGACCTCTCCAGCACCATCGGCTGGTTCACCGCGATGTACCCCGTCCGCCTGGACGTCACCGGCATCGACCTCACCGACGCCTTCAACGGCGGCAAGGCCGCGGGCAAGGCCATCAAAACCGTGAAGGAGCAGCTGCGCGCGATCCCGGACAACGGTCTCGGCTACGGCCTGCTGCGCCACCTCAACCCCACCACCGCCACCGCCCTCGCCAAGGAGCGGTCGCCGCGGATCGGCTTCAACTACCTCGGCAAGGCGTCAAGCGCCGACCTCCCCGAAGAGCTGCGCGGCCTGGGCTGGGCCCCCGACACCACCCACGCCGACCTGATCGCAGCCCCGGACGCGGACATGCCCGCCCTGTCCGCCCTGGAGATCAACGCCGTCGCCACCCCCAGCACCGAAGGCGGCGGCGAGGAACTGACCGCGTACTTCGGCTTCCCTACCGGTGTGCTCTCCCGCGAGGAGGTCACCGAGCTCGCCGGACTGTGGGTCGAGGCCCTCACCGCCCTGGCCCGCCACACCACCACTCCGCGAGCGGGCGGCCTGACCCCCAGCGACGCCCCCCTGGCCGCCGTCGGCCAGGGCGAGATCGACGCCTGGGAAGAGCGCTTCGGGAAGCTGGAGACGGTGTGGCCGGTCACCCCGGCGCAATCAGGCCTGCTGTTCGAGTCGATGCTGGCCGGGGCCTCGTTCGACGCGTACCACATGCAGCTGGTGTTCCACCTGTCCGGCCAGGTCGACCCCGAGCGCATGCGCCGCGCCGGACAGGCTCTCCTGGACCGCTACCCCGCCCTGCGCGCGGCCTTCGTCGACCGGGCGGACGGCGAGGTCGTACAGGTGGTGCCGGAGGCGGTGACCCTGCCCTGGCAGTACCTGGATCTGACCGCCGTCGAGGAGCCGGAGCGGACCGAGACCTTCGAGCGGTTCCTCACCCAGGACCGGGCCACCCACTTCGAGATGGGCAGCCCGCCGCTCCTGCGCCTCATCCTGGTGGCCCTCGAATCCGACCGGTCCGAACTCGTCCTGAGCGCCCACCACGTGCTCTTCGACGGCTGGTCCACGCCCCTGCTCATGCGGGACTTGCTGCTGCTCTACGGCGCCGACGGCGACGTGTCCGGGCTGCCCGCGGCCCGTGACTACGGCGACTTCCTGTCCTGGCTCGACCAGCAGGACCGCGCGGAATCCGCGCGCGTGTGGGCGGAGGAACTCGAAGGGGTGCGGGAACCCACGCTGTTCAGACCGCACTCCCGCACCCGGCACGACAACACGGGCATCAGGAACCTCGAAGTGGTCTTCGACGACAAGCAAGGCCTTTCCCGGCGGGCCGCGCAGCTCGGCGTCACCCTCAACACCCTCGTGCAGGGCACGTGGGCCGTGCTCCTGGCCAAGCTCACCGGGCGCTCCGACATCGTCTTCGGTGCCACCGTGTCCGGGCGCCCGCCCGCGGTGAAGGGCGTCGACGACATCGTCGGCCTGTTCATCAACACCGTTCCCGTCCGCGTGCGGTGCGCGCACCAGGACACCTTCGCCGACGTGCTCACCGCGCTGCAGGACCGGCAAGGCGGACTGCTCGACCACCACCAGCACAGCCTCGCGGAGATCCAGCGCGCCACCGGCCTCAACACCCTGTTCGACACCATGGTCGTGTTCGAGTCCTTCCCCGTCGACCGGGAAGCCATCGTCGAGGCGAACTCCTCGGCCGGTGTCGCCATCACCGGCCTTCGCCCGTTCGCGGGCTCGCACTACCCCGTCATGCTGACCGCCGCGACCAGCCCGCAGCTGCAGATGGCCCTTCAGTACCAGCGGGACCAGTTGGACGAGGACGCGGCGGCGAGCTTGGCCGACCGTCTCGTGCGCGTGCTGCGGCAGCTGATCGCCGACCCGTCGGTGCCGATCGGAGCGATCGACGTCCTCGCGGCGGACGAACGGGACTGGCTGGTACGGGGCGTCAACGACACCGCGCACCCGGTGGCCGCCAACACCGTGGCGGAGGTGTTCGAGACGCAGGTCGAGCGGACGCCGGACCGCGTCGCGGTGACCGCCGACGACGCGACGCTGACCTACAGCGAGCTGAACCGGCGCGCCAACCAGCTGGCGCACTGGCTGATCGCACAGGGAGCGGGCCCCGAACAGCTGGTCGCGGTGCGCACCGCGGGTTCCTTCGAACTGCTGGTGGCGGTGTACGCGGTGGTCAAGGCGGGCGCCGCCTTCGTGCCGGTCGACCCCGACCTGCCCGAGGCACGGATGCGGCACGTCCTCGACACCACCACCCCCCTGCTCACCCTCGACGCGGAACTCCCCGACGTCTCCGGCTACCCGGAGACGAACCCGGAGCGCGCGCTGACGCCGGACAACGTCGCCTACGTCCTCTTCACGCCCGGGGCCACCGGCGGCCCGAAGGGCGTACCGGTGTCACACCGGTCGGTCATGAACCGCGTCCAGTGGGAGCTTGAGCGGTGCGACGCCACCGCGGTTGAGGACGGGATGCCGCTGAGCGGATCAGCGGGCTTCGAGGCGTCGGTGCCGGAGCTGTTCGCCCCTCCGCGCACAAGCGCGCGGGCGACCGCCGAGGTCACCGGCTGGCAGCGCGAGCCGGGGACGGACCGCCTCGCGGTCGGTACGCGGATCTGGAACACCCAGGTGTACGTCCTGGACGCGGCGCTGCGTCCGGTCGCGCCGGGGGTGGCCGGTGAGCTGTATCTGGCGGGTGCCGGGCTGGCGCGGGGCTACCTCGGGCAGACCGCGCTCACGGCCGAGCGGTTCGTGGCCTGCCCCTTCGGCGAGCCGGGCACGCGGATGTACCGCACCGGCGACCTGGTCCGGTGGAACGAGGAAGGCCAGGTCGAGTACGTCCCACGCACCGACCACCAGGTCAAGGTCCTCGGCTTCGACGTCGAGCTCGGCGACATCGAACACGCGCTGACCGAGCACCCCGGCGTGGCACAGGCCGTGGTCGTGGTGCGCGACGACGAGAACGACGAGCAGCGCCTGGTGGCGTATGTGGTGCCCGACCCGGACGCCGCCGTGGCCGGTGCCGATGCCGAGGCGCAGGTGGAGGAGTGGCGCGGCCTCTACGACGACACGTACACCGAACCCGGCGTGGAGACGTGGGGCGAGGACTTCAAGGGCTGGGACTCCAGCTACACCGGCAAGCCGATTCCGCTCGACCAGATGGCCGAGTGGCGCGAGGAGGCCGTGGCGCAGGTGCTGCGGTTCGCACCGCGACGGATGCTGGAGATCGGCGTGGGCACCGGCCTGCTCCTCTCCAAGATCGTCAGTGAGGTCGACGAGTACTGGGGCATCGACATCTCGGCCACGATCGCGGACCGCGTCCGCGAACAGGCCGCGCGGGCCGGTTACGGCGACCGGGTCCACCTCACCGCGCCCCAAGCGGCCCACGACGTGACCGGCTTGCCCCGGGGCACCTTCGACACCGTGGTGCTCAACTCGGTGGTGCAGTACTTCCCGAGCGTCGAGTACCTGGACCAGGTGCTGCGCCAGGCCATGGAGCTCCTCGCACCGGGCGGCCGGGTGATCGTCGGTGACGTCCGCAACGCCACGACACTGCGGGTCTTCCTGAGCGCCGTGGAGCGCGCGAGCCAGCCCCAGGCCTCGCACGACGAGCTGCGGGCCCGGGTGGAGCAGGCGCTGCTCGCCGAGCAGGAGCTGGTCATCACCCCGGAGTGGTTCGCCGCGTGGGCGCGTGAGCACGCCGACGGCGTGGACATCCGCCTCAAGCCGGGGCGGGCCCGCAACGAACTGACCCGGCACCGCTTCGAGGTCGTCCTGCACAAGCAGCCGTCCGACGTGCTCGACCTGACCGGTGTGCCCACCGTGCCCTGGGGCGAGGAAGTGTCCCGCCTGGACGGCCTGGAGGGCTGCGTGGCCCGGGCGGGCGGCGGCCCGGTGCGGGTGACCGGGATACCCAACGCGCGCGTGGCGGTGGAGTTCGCCGCGGCGGCCTCCGTCGGCGTCCTGCGCGGCGGCGCCCCCTCCGGCAAGGCGCTCGACCCGCAGGACCTCGCCGAGTGGGCGCGCGGGCGGGGCCTGGACGCGGTCCTCACCTGCTCGGGCACGGCCGCCCACTGCTTCGAAGCGGTGCTCCTGCCCGCGCAGCCGACGGGGCGGGCCGTGTCCGGCGCGTTCGTTCCCAGCGGTGCCGCGGGGCGGGCGCACGCGAACGCCCCCGCCCTGGCCACGGCGATCGGCCCGCTCCTCGCCGGGCTGCCCGAGTACCTGCGCGGGCGTCTCCCCGACTACATGGTCCCGGCCGCGGTCGTCGCCCTCGCGGAGCTGCCGCTGGACGAGGCCGGTGAACTCGACCCGCGGGCACTGCCGGTGAAGCACACCACCACCGTCAGCAGCCGGGGCCCGCGCGACGCCCGGGAAGAGAAGCTGTGCGCCCTCTTCGGTGAACTGCTCGGCCTGGAACGCGTCGGCATCGACGACAACTTCTTCCTGCTCGGCGGGCACTCCCTGCTCGCCTCCCGGCTGATCAACCGGGTGCGCGCCGAGATGGGCGTCGAGATCCCCATCCGCACCTTCTTCGAGCTGCAGACGGTGGCCGCGGTCGCCGCCTGGGAGCAGGGAGCCGCCGCCCCGCGCCGCCCCCGCTTCACCAAGCGCGCGGACGACGACGCCGCGCTGGTGATGTCCTTCGCGCAGCGCCGCATGTGGCTGGCCCACCAGCTGGAGCAGGGAGCGGCGACGTACAACATCTCGCCGGTGTTCCGCCTCACGGGGCCGCTGGACCAGGACGCTCTCGTGGCGGCGATCCGCGACGTCGTCGACCGGCACGAGATCCTGCGCACCACGTACGTGAAGGACGACACCGGTGAGCCCTGCCCGCGGATCCTGCCGTCGGCGGAGGCACTGGTGCGGGTGCCGGTGATCGAGGTGACGGCCGACGACGAGGCCGGCGCGATCGAGGAAGCCGTGGCGCACCGGTTCGACCTGGCGACGGAGATCCCGCTGCGGGCGACGCTGCTGCGCCGCTCCGCCCGGGAACACGTCCTGGTCCTGGTCATCCACCACATCGCCTCGGACGGCAGCTCGGGCGGTCCGCTGGCCCGGGGCCTCGGCGAGGCCTACGCCGCGCGCCTGGAAGGCCGGGCACCGGCGTGGGAGCCGCTGGCCGCGCAGTACCAGGACTACGCGGCCTGGCAGCGCGAGCTCCTCGGTGACCCGGCGGATCCGGACAGCCTGGCCGCGGAGCAGATCGCGTACTGGCGCGCGGAGCTGGCCGGGGTGCCGCAGCCGCTGCGGCTGCCGCTGGACCGGCCGCGGCCCGTGGTGCGCAGCCCGCGGGGCGACGTGGTCGACATCGTGGTGGAGCCGAGGGTGGCGGCCGGACTGCGGCAGCTGGCCGACGAGCGCGGGCTGACCATGGCGATGGTCATGCAGACCGCGCTGGGGCTGCTCCTGGGCAAGCTGGGCGGCGGGGACGACGTGCCGATCGGCGGCCCGATCGCGGGGCGCACCGACGACGGTCTCTCCGATCTGGTCGGGTTCTTCGTCAACACCCAGGTCCTGCGGGTCGACCTCGCGGGCAACCCGTCCTTCGCCGACCTCCTCGCGTGGGTGCGGGAGAAGTCCCTGGCCGCGTACGAGCACCAGGACGTGCCGTTCGAGACGCTGGTCGAGGCCCTCAACCCCAAGCGTTCCGCGGCCTACCAGCCTTTGTTCCAGGTGATGTTCGCCTGGCAGAACTTCGAGCGGCAGGAGCTGGAACTCCGCGGGCTCGAGGTGCGGTTCGAGCAGCACCTGACGCGGACCTCCCTCGCCGACCTGGTGTTCAGCATGGCCGAGGACGCCTCGGGGGCGGTGTGGGGCGACCTCCAGTACGCGACCGCGCTGTTCGACCGGGACACGGCCGAGGCCATCGCCACCCGGTTCGCGCGGGTGATCGAGCAGGTCGTCGCCGACCCGTCGACGCCCATCGGGGCGATCGACGTGCTCGCGGAGGACGAGCGGGACCGGCTGGTGCGGGGTGTCAACGACACCGCGCACCCGGTGGCCGCGAGTACTCTGCCCGCGGCGTTCGAGGCCCAGGCGGAGCGCTCCCCGGACGCGGTCGCTCTGATCGGCGAGCGGGAGACGCTGTCGTATGGGGAGTTCAACCGGCGTGCTAACCAGCTGGCGCACTGGCTGATCGCTCAGGGGGCGGGCCCCGAGCAGCTGGTGGCGGTGCGCATCCCGCGCTCGGTGGATCTGCTGGTGGCCGTCTATGCGGTGGTCAAGGCGGGTGCGGCCTACGTGCCGGTCGACACCGATCTGCCCGATGAGCGGGTGCGGCATGTGCTGGACAGCGCGAGGCCGCTGCTGGTGCTCGACGACGGCCTTCCGGATGTGTCCGCGTACCCGGAGACGAACCCTGAGCGTGTGCTGGTGCCGGACCATGTCGCGTATGTCATCTTCACGTCCGGGTCCACTGGTGTGCCGAAGGGTGTGCCGGTGTCGCACCGGTCGATCATGAACCGGTTGGCGTGGGGGCTTGAGCACTTCGAGGTCGGTGTCGAGGACCGGGTGTTGTTGAGCACGTCGGCGAGCTTCGATGTGTCGGTGCCGGAGCTGTTCGCGCCGCTGCAAGTGGGTGCGGCCGTGGTCATCGCGCGGCCCGATGGCCGCCGGGACCCGGCCTACCTGGCCGAGCTGATCCAGCGGGAGGGGGTGACGGGTGCGGACTTCGTGCCGTCGCTGCTTGAGGCGTTCCTCGCCGAGCCGTCGGCGCAAGAGTGCGTGAGCCTGCGCTGGATCGAGGTCGCGGGCGAGGCCTTCCCCGTCGCGCTGGCCGACAAGGCCAGCGCCCTGTTGCCCGGCTGCTCGGTGCACAATCTGTACGGGCCCACCGAGGCGTCGGTGGAGGTCACCGCGTGGCGGCACGTGCCGGGCTCGGAGCGGCTGCCGATCGGCGCGCCGATCTGGAACACCCAGGTGTACGTCCTGGACGCGGCACTGCGCCCGGTCGCACCCGGCGTCGCGGGCGAGCTGTATCTGGCCGGGGCCGGTCTGGCCCGCGGCTACCTCGGCCAGAGTGGGCTGAGCGCCGAGCGGTTCGTGGCCTGTCCCTTCGGTGAGCCGGGGACCCGGATGTACCGCACCGGCGACCTGGCCCGCTGGACCAAGGACGGCCAGGTCGACTACCTCGGCCGCACCGACCACCAAGTCAAACTCCGCGGCTACCGCATCGAACTCGGCGACATCGAGCACGCCCTGAGCCAACACCCCGGTGTGGCGCGGGCCGCGGTCGTGGCGCGCGAGGACCAGAAGGACGACCAGCGGCTCGTGGCGTATGTGGTGCCCGACCCCGCTGCCGCGGTGGCCGATGCCGACGCGCAGGTGGGGGAGTGGCGGCGCCTCTACAACGACCGCTACGCCGCCTCCGCCAACGAGGCCTGGGGCGAGGACTTCCAGCTGTGGAAGTCGCTGTACACCGGTGAGCCGATTCCGCTGGAGGAGATGCGGGAGTGGCGCGACGCGGCCGTCGCCCAGGTGCTGCGCCGCGCGCCCCGACGGGTCCTGGAGATCGGGGTAGGGTCCGGCCTGCTGCTCGCGAAGATCGTGGGTGAGGTCGACGAGTACTGGGGCACCGACATCTCCGCCACCGTCGTGGACCGCGTCCGGGCACAGGCCGAGCAGGCCGGGTTCGGCGACCGGGTCCGGCTCAGCGTCCAGGCGGCCGACGACGTCTCCGGGCTGCCCCACGGCCAGTTCGACACCGTCGTACTCAACTCGGTGGCCCAGTACTTCCCCAGCATCGACTACCTGGACCGGGTCCTGCGTCAGGCCATGGAACTCCTCGTGCCGGGCGGCCGGGTGATCGTCGGTGACGTCCGCAACGCCACCACCCTCCGCGTCCTGCTGGCCGCGGCGTGGCGCACGTCCCAGCCCCATGCCTCGCGCGACGAGGTGCGGGCGCTGATGGAGAGGGCACTGCTCGCCGAACAGGAGCTGGTCATCGCCCCGGAGTGGTTCGCGGAGTGGGCGCGTGAGCACGCCGGAGGCGTCGACATCCGGCTCAAGGCGGGCCAGGCACACAACGAGCTGACCCGGCACCGCTACGAGGTCGTCCTCCACAAGCAACCGGCCGACGTCCTCGACCTCACCGGTGTGCCCGCCGTGCCGTGGGGCCGGGAGGTGTCCGCCCTGGACGGCCCGGACGGCCTGGACGGCTGTGTGGACCGGGCGGGCGGCGGCCCGGTGCGGGTGACCGGGATCCCCAACGCACGCCTGCTGCAGGAGGTCGACGCGGCGGTCCTCAGCGGCATACCCGGTGTGGCCGCCCCCTCCGGCAAGCCGCTCGACCCGGAGGACCTCGCCGCATGGGCGCGTCAGCGGGGCCGGGAAGCGGTCATCACCTGGTCGGGCCAGGACGTCAGCAGCTTCGACGCGATCCTCCTGCCCGAACAACGAACCGACCAGCACACGGACCAGCGCGCAGACCAGCCGATGGTGTCCGGCGGGTTCCTTCCCGGCGCGACGGCCGGGCGGGCCCGGGCGAACGCCCCCGCTCTGGCCACGGCGATCGGTCCGCTCCTTGCCGGGCTGCCCGCGTACCTGCGTGAGCGCCTCCCGGACTACATGGTCCCGGCCGTCCTCGTGCCGCTCTCGGAGCTCCCGCTGAACGACTCCGGCAAGCTCGACCGGGGGGCCCTGCCCGCGAAACACTCCACCACCGTGAGCGGCCAAGGCCCGCGCAACACCCAGGAAGAGAAGCTGTGCGCCCTCTTCTGTGAGCTGCTCGGTCTGGAGCGGGTCGGCATCGACGACGACTTCTTCGTCCTCGGTGGACACTCCCTGCTGGCCACCCGGCTGACCGCCCGCATCAGCGAGGCGTTCCGCGTCGACCTGCCGCTGCGGACGATCATCGACCACCCCACGGTGGCCGAGCTGGGCGGCCTGGTGCTCGCCGGCGGCATTCCCGACAACAAGGCCGACTCGTACGGCGTCGTGCTGCCGCTGAACCGGGACCCCGGCACGGGCAAGCCGCCGGTGTGGTTCTTCCACGGCGGCGGCGGCCTCGGCTGGGCCTACTACACCTTCGCGCCCTACCTGGACCGCCCGGCCTACTCCCTGCAGTCCCGCGGCTCCAACGGCAAGGATCCGTTGGCGGGTTCGGTGGAGGAGATGGTCGAGGACTACCTCGCACAGATCCGCAAGGCCCAACCGGAGGGGCCGTACTACCTCATCGGCTGGTCCTTCGGCGGTCCGGTCGCGCACGCCGTCGCGGCGCGCCTCGACCAGGACGGCGACGAGGTGGCCCTCCTGGCCGTCCTGGACGCCCCGCCGGCGATCGACGGTCCGGAGAGCCCGTACAAGCAAGTGGTGGGCCGGACCCAGGCGGAGTACCGCGAGGACGTCGAGGAGGTCCTCGTGCAGTACATGAACACCGACAACATGGACGGCTTCCTGGGCAACATGTCGAGGGTGGGCGCCAACAACCTGAACCTGATGGCCGCGTTCACGTCACCGGTCTTCAGCGGCGATCTGCTCTATTTCAGCGCGACGCTGGACAAGGACGAGGAGACCTCGTGGTACGGGGCCGCCTGGCGGTCGTACGCCCTCGGTCGTGTCGACGTACACGAGGTGGACGCCTCGCACACGGACCTGCATATGCCGAAACCGGCGGGCCAGATCATGAAGGTCATCGTCCGCAAGCTGGCCGAGGAGTGACGGCGCGGGTGCGCGCGTCGTCGCGCCCGGACGAGCCAGCCAGGGACAACGACCCCCCGAACCGCTCCACGCGGCATCGAAAGGAAGGAACCACCATGACCGATCTCGCCACCAAGTGGAACGTGGACGAGAACCGCTTCTGGCTGCACGGCCGAGCGCCGCGGGAGATCGTGCAGTTCGACGAGCCGACAGGACTGTGGAACGTCCACGGTCACGCCGAGGTCCTCGCGATACTCGAGGATCCGACGACGTTCTCCTCCAACACCGCGCGGGTGTACGCCGCCGACACCGATGTGGACTTCGGCGACGCGTTCGTGGGCAACCCGGCCCAGATGGACCCGCCGCTCCACGGCAAGCTGCGCAAGCTGGTCAGCCGCGCCTTCACGCCGAGGACGGTCGCCGATCTGGAGCCGCGGATCGCCGCCCTCACGCACGAACTCCTCGACGAGGTCGCGGGCCGCGACCGGGTCGAGATCGTGTCGGCCCTCGCCTACCCCCTGCCGGTGATCGTGATCGCCGAGCTCCTGGGGGTGCCCGCCGAGGACCGGGGCCTGTTCAAGGGCTGGATCGACAAGATCTACGACAGCGAGCAGGAGGTGTCCCTCAACCCCACCGAGGAGCAGAAGCGCGAACTCCAGGAGGCCCTCGCGCTCTCCAAGAAGCTGCAGGACTACCTGCACGACCGCGCGGAGGAACGCAGGCGCGCGCCCCGCGAGGACCTGCTGACCAAACTCGTCGAGGCCGAGGTCGACGGGCAGCGCCTCAGCGCCACCGAGGTCGCCAACTTCGGCACCACGCTGCTGTTCGGCGGGCACGTCACCACCACGATGCTGCTCGGCAACACGCTCCTGTGCCTCGACGCGGAACCGGACGCCCAGGCGCGCGTGCGCGCCGACCGCTCGCTCCTGCCGAAGGTCATCGAGGAGTCGCTGCGCTACCTGTCGCCGTTCTCGGCCCTGTACCGGGTCACCACGACCGAGGTGGAGATCGGCGGCCACCGGATACCCAAGGACAAGGTGGTCGCGGTGCGCCTCGGCGCCGCCAACCGCGACGAGCGCGTCTTCGCGAACCCGCACGCCTTCGACCCGGCCCGCGCCGCCAACCCGCACCTGGGCTTCGGCCGCGGCATCCACTTCTGCGTCGGCGCGCCCCTGGCCCGCCTGGAGGGCCGCATCGTCCTCGACATCCTCCTCGACCGCTTCCCCGCCCTGCGCGCGGACCCCGACAACCCGCCCACGTTCCTGCCGTCGGCGGACCTGACGGGGGTGAAGACCCTGACCCTGCTCAACCACTGAGCCGCCGCGAGCGCGCCCGGAGCGGCAACCGCCGCTCCGGGCGCGCTCGCGCGCTGTCACGAGGCGTTCGCCAAGCCGCCGATCTCGGGCAGCGGGCGGAGCATGCCGGCCGTGACGGCGGGGACGGGCACGGTGTACAGGCCCGAGGCCTCCCAGGCGCGCAGGGTTGCGTAGTCGCGCTCCACGGCCGCCCGGTCGGGGCCCGTCAGATAGAGGTAACCGGGCGACGTCGCCAGATCCCTGGTGGGACGCAGGCGCTCGCCCGGCCGCACGAGGGGCACCAAGGTGTCCGCCGTGGGCAGCGCCGACACCAGCCGCTCCCAGTGCGCCGAGCGCACGACACCGTCAGCCTGGTTGATCAGCGAGACATAGCGGACGTGACCGGGCCAGCGCAGCGTCGGCTCGTAGCCGCGCGGAGTGCCCGAGCCGAGGATCAGGTCGGCGAGCAGGCCCGCGTGCGACGCGCCGGTGTGCCGGGCGGTGACCTGCGGCAGGACACCGCCGCCGAGGCGGGCCCCGGCCTCGATCAGGACCGGGCCGCGCGCGGTGAGCATGACCTCGGTGTGCGCCGCGCCCTGGCGCACGCCGAGCGCGGTGAGCGCCGCGCGCACATAGGTGTGCAGGGCCCGGGTCCGCGGGTCCGCGGGGTCGATCGGCTCCTCGTAGTCGTACACGGGAAAGCGGCCCCAGACGGTGCGCTTGGTGTACTGCCATGACTCGGTGACCGAGTGGACGCCGTCCTCCGAGAGGGTGTTGACGTAGAACTCGTCTCCCGTGAGGCGTTCTTGGACCAGGGCGCGCCGGTTGGCGTCGCCGAAGAAGTTCGGCGAGGTGAGGACCGTACGGCAGGCGTCGGCGGCCTCGGTGGCGTCGCGGCAGAACCAGACGTTGTCCGAGGCGGAGCTGTCGACGGGCTTCACGACGACCTCGGTGAACCCCTGCTCCTCGCACCACCGCACCGCCTCGTCGGGCGACTCGACCACCGTGTCGGCGGCGGCGGCGAGTCCGGCCCGCCGCAGCGCGGCCGACATCAGGGGCTTGCTGCGGCGAAGGGCGCTGCTCAGCGGGGGGTTGCCCGGCAGGCCGAGCGCGCTCGCGAGGTTCTCGGCGAGCAGCACCCCGGTCTCGGCGCCCGCCACGACCCGGCGCACCCGCAGGGCGCGCAGCGTGGCGACCAGGCGGGCGAAGTCGTCGATGTAGCCGAAGTCCTTCTCGTACAGGCGGGGCGCGAAGGACGCGGTGACGGTCCTCGGCAGGCGGGGGCGGCTGCGGATGTGGAAGCACTCGGCTCCCCGGTCATGCAGTTCCCGCGTCAGATGTCGGCCGGACAGATACCCGTCGACGATGGCGATGCGCATGGTGGTGGTGTCTTTCCCCGTGGTGTTCTCGAAGCCGCCGCGGCCGCGGCGGTGGTCTGACGGCTGGTCTAGTGCCGTCAGCTGGCCCGGCCGAACGTCTGCGCCTCGTGGGCGGCGTACGCGACCAGGAGCGGTTCGATGACCGCGGCGGGCGGCAGCAGCCGACGGTCGTCGGCGTTGGCGTACCGCCACAGCCAGGGCAGCATCCACGGGGCTAGATCGGGCGGCGTGGCGTCGCGGATCTCGGCCTCGGCCGCGGCGTACCGGGCGGCGCTCACCTGGCGCAGGATGACGGGGAAGAGGCGCTGCTCCTCGGCGGCGATGTGCTCGATGAGCAGATCGCGCTGCTCGGCCAGGAGCGCGGCGAGCCGCCGCGCGTGGCGGGACGGGTCCTCGGCGAACTGCGTGGCGGCCTCGTCAGCGGCGTCCTGGAGCCGGTCGAGGGCCTCGTGTTCCCCGATGTAGTCCGAGAGGTCGACGCCCTCGCCCGCCGCGGCCGCGATCACGGGCCATAGCAGGTCGTCCTCGTTGCGGTGGTGGTGGCGTACGACGTCGTTGTACCGGTGGATGTACGTGGCGACGGCGCCCGCCCGGACCGACGGCATCGTCGACGCGTCGGCGCCGGACAGGAGCGCGGCGAGGCGCGCGATGTCGACCAGGATGGCGCGGTGGACCAGGCGCATGCCGGTGAGGTCGGGCAGGTCGGGCAGGACGGGCAGGGACGACGCCGTGTCGGCCGACGGCGGAATGGCGCTTCTCATCATGCCGTTCACAGTGCGGTGCCGTGATCAATGCCGGATCAACGAACGATCAACGGTCAACTAACGGTCAACGCTCTGTCCGGTCACGTGGCAGGCGCTGCACCGTCGACCCCAGCTGCTTCAGCCCCTCCACGGTGGTCAGGGACTCACCGGTGGCATCGGCCACCCGCATGAACGGCGACACGGCCGCGAGATCGGGTTGCCGGGAGCCTAGCGCCCGGTACACCCGAGCGACGAAACGGCCGAAGGACGCGGGGCTGTCGGGATCCGCGGCGTCGCCCGCGTAGCGCGCGGCCGTGGCGACCGTGTGCTCGGCCTCTTCGGGCCGGTCCGTCGCCCAGAGCACCACCGCGAGCAGGATGCCGGACATGTAGTGGCGCATGGCGGTGCCGGTCTCGGCGGCGCAGTCAAGGGCGGCACGGAGGTCGGCCTCCGCCGCGTCGTAGCGCGCGGCGAGGAAGGCCAGCCAGGCGCGGGTGTGCAGGGTGCGCGCCCGGAAGTCGAGGTCCTGTTGCTCCAGGGCCATGTCGGCGGCGACGCCGGTGATCCTGATGGTCTCCAGGTAGTGCGCCCGGCCCATGAAGTGCCCGCTGACCGCGGTGACGGTGAGCAGATCGATGGCCTTGCGCAGCGCGTGCGGACCGCACAGCAGCAGCTGCGCCACCGTCGAGGTCAGCAGGGCGTGCTCGGCGCCGAACCACTCCCGTATCTCCTCGATGTCCGTGAAGCCCGCACCCGAGTACGGCACGAGGCGCGGCCACGCGGACGGCGGCTCGGCGGCCGCGGCGGTTCGCGCGGCCCGCATCACCGTCTCGAGGAGCAGGTCTCCCACGCGCAGCACCGCCTCGTTCCGCTCCGCCGTGCTCTCGGTGTCCTCGGCGCGTTGACGGGCGTACAGGCGCAGCAGGTCGTGGAAGCGGTAGCGGTCAGGTGTGGGCGACTCGAGCATGCCGGCGTCCACCAGCGTCTCGGCCAGGCGCTCCGCGGCGCGTTCGTCGGTGTCCAGCAAGGCGGCCGCGACGGTCAGCGGGAAGTCCGGCGCGTCGCAGAGCGCGAGCAGCCGGAACGCGCGGGCGGCGTCGGCGGGCAGCGCCTCATAGCCGAGGCGGAAGGCCGGGGCGACCGCCAGGTCGCCGACGCGGAGCTCGTCGAGCCGGGCGCGTTCGTCGCGCAGCCGCCGGTCGAGCGAGGAGATGGTGCGGCCGGGGCGGCTCGCGAGCCGGGACGCCGCGATCCGCACGGCGAGCGGGAGCCGCCCACAGGCCGCCACCAGCGAACGCGCGGCCTCGGGCTCGACGGCGACGCGCCCGGGGCCGACGATCGAGGTGAAAAGGGCGAGCGCCTCGGACTCGGGCGGCACGTCGAGGTCGAAGCGGCGTGCGCCGGGGATCGCCAGGTCACGGGCGCGGCTGGTCACCAGGACGGCGCACCCGGAGGTCCCCGGAAGGAGCGTGCGGATCTGCTCGGCGTCGCGGGCGTTGTCGAGGACGAGCAGCGCGCGCCGGTCCGCCAGGAGCGTGCGGTAGAGCGCGGCCCGTCGCTCCAGGTCGAGCGGGATCTGGTCGGACGGCGTGCCGAGGGCCGCCAGGAAGTCGGCGAGGACACTGGCCGGGTCGGCGGGGGAACTGTCCGCCCCGAGGTCCACGTGGAGCCGCCCGTCGGGAAACGCGTCACCGAGCGTGTGCGCGACGTGGACGGCGACGGTGGTCTTGCCCACGCCCGCCGTGCCGCTGAGCGTGCACACCGTGACCGCGTGGCCGGGGCCCGCGCTGCCGCTGACCAGCGCGGCGCGGATCGCGTCGACCGTCGCGGCGCGCCCGGTGAAGTCGGGCACGGCGGCGGGCAGCTGCTGAGGCAGCGGCTGGCCCGCGGGCGCGGGCCGGGGAGCGCTGGAGACCGCCGCCCTGCTGGGCGTCGCCGTGGGGGCGGGCGGCATGAGCCCGGGATCCCCGGCGAGGATTCTCCGCTGGAGCGTGGTGAGCGCCGCCGAGGGCTCGACTTGGAGTTCGCTCCGCAGCGCGCGGCGCGCGGCGCCGTGGACGGCGAGCGCCTCGGCTTGGCGCCCGCACCGGTACAGGGCCAGCATGAGCAGTTCGCTCAGGCGCTCGCGCAGCGGGAACTCCCTGACCATGGCCTGTAGATCCGGCAGGACCGTGGTGTGCATCCCCAGGTCGAGCGCGTGCCCGAACAGCGCCTCGCGCGCCGTGGCGCGCACTTCCTCAAGCCGGTTCCGCTCGCGCTCCGCCCAGGGCCCCGGCACCCCGACGAGCGGGCTTCCCCGCCATCGCGCCAGCGCCGCGACGAGGCGGTCGTGCACGATGCGGGTGCCGCCGCTCCGGTCGGCCACCTCCCGCTCGAAGAGCACGGAGTCGACCTCGACGCCCGCCGCCCGCAACGCGTAACCGCCCGGCACGGACGGCAGCACCGCACTGCTGTCCCCGGGACGCCGCCCCGGATCGAAGGCGGTCCTGAGCCGCGAGATGTACGTGAGCACCGCGCGGTGTTCCGACCGCGGCGGGTTCTCCCCCCACAGACCGTCGACCAACTCGTCCCTCGAAACCGTCCGGCCCTCGCGCAGCAGCAGCATGGCGAGAACCGCCTGCTGCTGCGGGGAACCGACGTTGAGCGGCTCGTCACCGGCCTGCCCACTGACGGGCCCAAGCAGCCGAAAACAGAGCTTCCCCCGCTGATCGTGCACCGAACTTCCCTGCCGCCCCGTTCCACGACCTCGGCTGTGTCATGCCGAGGTGCCTTCTTGGACCCTAGAACACGGAAGGTTGATCGAGGAATGCGGCTCGCGCGGGGGCGGCGGACGCGAAGGAGTGCAGAGCACGGCAGGGGAAGCCCTCAAGACCGCCCACCCGGGGTGCGCGTGCGGCGGCGCTGGGTGCCGAGTGGGCTGTCTCGTGGTCAGTCCAGCCAGCCTCGCGGGACGTTCCTGTAGGTGCCGTGGTTCTTGGCGCGGTCATCGAAAGTGATCTTGTTGCCGTCGGCGTAGTCGATGACCACCAGCCGGTTCTCGTTGAAGAGGCGGACGTCGTTGCCGACGGTGTGCACGGCGTCGAAGTCGCCGGAGAAGTCCGCGGGCAGGTGCGAGAAGGTTCCGTGCCCGGTCGAGGGGCCGTTGCACGCCACCACCCTGCGCCGTGCCGGACTGGTGCGCACCACCCGGTACCGCAACACGGCACTGCACACCCTTACCGCTCTTGGCGCCGCGCTCCTTGAGTCGCCGCGATCTGGTGGACCATGCGTCGCATGATGGGCAGGGGCAGCCCCGGGTGTCGGGCCGCTGTCTGTGCGGTGTCGGGGTCGCGCAGCAGCCGGGACAACGTCTGTGTGGGCAGTGCGGGGTGGTGGGCGGCGATGTCGCGGATGTGGTCGTTCGGGTCGTCGAGCAGGCGCACCGCCGCCGCGGGAGCCAGCCGTGGGTCGGACGCGGCCCGGTACCGTACGGATGGATCGCTGTCCCGGCTGAACGTCTCCACCAGTTCCGCGGTCGACTCCGGGTCGTCCAGGGCCAGTTGACGCATCCTCGGGTCCGGGTCGCCGGCGTGGCGGAGCAGGCCGCGGCGGGGGAAGTTGGGGTGGCCGCGAGGGCGGTCGGGGGTGCTGAGGCTGCCGGACCACCACTGCCAGACCCGCAGCAGCATGTCGGCGGGTGCGTCGTCGCAGGACTCCGCGAGGAAGAGCTGGACGACGCGGTCGTCGTCCTGGGCGAGGAGCGCGACGACGTCGGGCGGCAGGTGCCGGGCGCGGGCGACGCTCCTGCGGACCAGGGGGTGGGCGGAGGCGGCCAGGCGGCGCATGGCGGCGGAGTCCTCGTGCAGGGCCACGACCCAGTCGAGCGCGTGGTGGTGGACGCGCGGGTCGAAGTCGATGTCGATCTCCGCGCGCTGTTCCTCGGTGAGGTCGGCGCGCGTGGCCACCACGGAGCGGACGCGTTCCTCGGGGTCCAGGGCGAGCAGTGCGACCAGGTCCGGATCCAGGTGCGGATTGTCCGCGAGAAGGCGGCGCTGGGCGGGTTCGCCGTGGCGGGCCAGGTGCTCGGCGAGGCCGCGTTCCAGGCGGCAGGTCTCCAGCGCGCGGTCGGTGAGGTCTTCGGTGTCGAAGACCGACCGGGGCAGCGGGTGCTCTTGGTGGTGGTGGAACAGCGCCACGGCGCGCACCGTGCCGGAGGGGTCGGAGAGGAGCGCGCGCCGGACGCTGTCGCCCGCCTGCGGCCACAGTCTCGGGCAGGCACTGGCTCGTACTGAGGGATCGTCGTCGGCGGCCAGCGCGGTCAGCAACGACACCGGGAGCTGGTGCAGGCGCGTGGCCTCCGCGCGGACGCGGGCGGAAGGGTCGGCGGCGAGCCGCTGGTGGGCGGTGTCGGTGAGCCCGGCGCGCCGGTCCGCCGCGAGCATGGTCAGGACCCAGCGGTTCCGGTCCTCCCGCTCTCCCAGGACCAGGCGCTCCCACTGCTCGGCAGTGATGCGGGGCTGGTATTCGGCCAGCAACTGCCTGACCAGCCAGTCGGGGTGGACGAGGGCCGCCTCGATGGCCGCGTCCGGAAGGGGACGCAACAGGGCGTGATCTGACAGGCCCACGAGACGGGCGCGTACGTCCTCGGGGGCGGCCGGGTTGAAGGCGAGGCCGTCCGCCCACCGCTCACGCGCCCTCCGCGAAGGACCCGGCTCCTGGAACAGCGCTTCCCATGCGGCTGCCCGCTCCCGCGGACTCTCCTGGACGGCCGCCCACGCGGCCGCCTCCTGCCGCTCCGGCAGGCGGTCCACGGCGATGAGCCGCACCTCGCCCCCGTCCCCGGTGCCTACCAGCACCGCGGCGTCCCCGCTCACCGCGAGCGTGGCGAACTCCGGCCGCCCGGACCGTGCGCTCAGCAGCGCGGTCACGTCCCACTGGTCGGCCAGCCGCACCCGCGTCCAGCGCCGCGCGGCGCGGTCCGCCCCGTCCTCGGCGCTGTCCTCCTCCTCGGCGATATCGATGAGGAAGCCGCCGTCCCTGTCGAAGATCTGACACTCGGTCGCGAGCCGG
This sequence comes from Streptomyces sp. NPDC043996, assembly GCF_056435225.1. Taxonomy (NCBI): domain Bacteria; kingdom Bacillati; phylum Actinomycetota; class Actinomycetes; order Kitasatosporales; family Streptomycetaceae; genus Streptomyces; species Streptomyces sp. NPDC043996. Next base: position 265,470 of record NZ_JBWKEY010000011.1, read on the forward strand.
TGCCACCGCGCGTTGATCTCGGCGACCAGGTCGCGCTCGTCGGCCCGTACGATCACGGCCGACGTGATGTCGGCCGCGGCGGCCAGACGCCACACGGCACCCGGCGCCAGCGTCCCCGCGGCTCGCGCGTCGTCCACGATCGCCAGCCCGGCACGTCGCAGCAGCGGTATGAACCCGTCTGTCCCACCCGTCATGAGGGTTCATCCTGCCTGATGCGGGGCGGTGCTCGCTGTGCTGGGTGCGGAGGATGGTGTACGTGACGGGCCGGGCTCAGGCCGCGCGGGTGAAGTGCTCGGCCTGGCGGGCGGTGAGCTCGGTGCGGTCCGCTGCCAGACGGGCCTCGGCGGCCTCGCGGCCGAGCGTCCGCCGGGTCTTCACGGCCTTCAGCGCCTGCCGTACGAGACCCTGGCGGGCGGCCTCCTGGGCGAGCTCGGCGGCGCGGAACTGGTGGAGTTCGTAGTCGAACATTTCGGGTCCCCCTGGAGTGTTGGTGTCTCGCTCTCTGCGATGACTCCACTTTCGTTTCCCAGGGGGGTGCGGCACATCGGGAAGGTTCCGCATCTTGCGGGGGCGGGGCACCTTAGGCGGGGTGGGGTGCCTTACCCGGCGACGGCCTCGGAGAGCCGCGCCAGCTCCTCCGCGCTCAGCGTCAGCTCCGTCGCCCCGGCCGAGTCGGTGATGGAGGCGGGGCGGCTGGCTCCGGGGACCGGGATCACCGCGGGGGAGCGGGCGAGCAGCCAGGCCAGGGCGACCTGCTGCGGGCTGACGCCGTGCTCGGCCGCGACGCGGTGGAAGGCCGTGCCGATGGAGGCGGGTCCTGAGGGGCCGTCGAGGGAGCTGCGGGAGATGCCGCCGAGAGGACTCCAGGGCAGGAAGGCAAGACCCAGCTGGGTGCTCAGCCGCAGCTCGGGCTCGGAGTCGCGGACGGCGGGCGAGTACTGGTTCTGTACGGAGACGAGCCCGGCGCCGAGGATCTGGTGGGCCTGGCGGATCTGGTCGCTGGTGACGTTGGAGATTCCCGCGGCGCGGATCGTGCCGGCGTCGAGCAGGTCCCGCAGCGCGCCGACGGACTCCGCCCAGGGCACGGCCGGGTCCGGCTTGTGCAGCTGGTACAGGCCGATCGCGGCCACGCCCAGCCGCTTGGCGGAGGCTTCGGCGGCCCGCTTGAGGTGGGCGGGGGTGGCGTCGACGGTCCAGCCGCCGTCGCCGGGACGGCCGCGGCCGCCCTTGGTGGCCACCAGGACGCCGGACGTGTCGCCACCGTAGCGGGCCAGGGCGCGGGCGATCAGGAGCTCGTTGTGGCCCGCCTCGTCGGCGTACCAGTGGTAGCTGTCGGCGGTGTCGATGAGCGTGACACCGGCGTCGAGCGCGGCGTGCACGGTGGCGATGGCCCGCGTCTCGTCCGGGCGGTGCTCGATGGACAGCGGCATGGCGCCCAGGCCGATGGCGCTGACGGCGGTGTCGGCGATGGTGCGGTACTGCATGAAGGCTCGGCTCCTCAGACGGCGGACGACGGCTCGGCGGACGACGGTTCGGTGGGCGATGGCTTGGTGGATGACGGTTCGGTGGACGATGGCTTGGCGGACGACGGCTCGGCGGACGACGGCCTGGTCGATGACGGTTCGGTGGACGACGGCCTGGTCGATGACGGTTCGGTGGACAGGGCCTCGGCGACGGCGCCGGGCAGCCAGTCGATGGTCCGGGAGAAGGAGAAACCCCACTCCTTCGCGCGGGCGTTGCTCATGGCGTAGTGGCGGTCGAAGGAGAACGCCGAAGCCGCCCCACCCACGGGAACGGTCCGGTAGACGGGCTCCTGGCCCACCCGCGCGGCCACGACCGCGGCGAGGCCCCGCACATCGAGCGGTCCGTCGGAGCAGGCGTTGAGCGGACCCGTGAAGTCGGCCGTGGCCGCCCACAGCAGCAGGTCCGCCAGCTCCTCGTAGTGGATGAAGACCGTGGGCAGCGGCTTCGCGTGCACGGCGATCTCCTCGCCCTCGGCGATGCGCTCGGTGTAGTACGCGAGGCGGCCGGTGAACTCCCGCGTTCCGCCGCCGAGTACATGGGCGCTGCGCACACTGGCGAACGCGAAGCGGCCCGCGCGGGTGAAGAGGGACTCCGCCTGGCGCTTGCCCTCGGCGTAGTGCGCCTGAAGGTACGCGTCGTCGTGCCACGGCAGGTCCAGGGCCACCGTCCAGGCGGCGGGGTCCACGCACTCCTCTGGCACCGGCGTACCCACCGGCACCCTCGGCAGCGCGGCGGTCGCCGGGTCGTAGACCTCGATCGTGGAGGTCATGACGTATCGCCGGGTGCGGCCGTCGAAGGCGCGGGCGGCGATCGCCGCCTGCACGGGGGTGTAGCAGACCTGATCGACCACGACGTCAAAGGTGCGGGAGCCGAGTGCGGCGGTGAGGGCGGCTTCGTCATCGCGGTCGACGACGAGGTGCTCGACACCCGCGGGCGGCCGGATCGAGCCGCGGTTGATCACCGTGACCTGGTGGCCGACCGCCCGCAGGCGCTCCACCAGGAGTTTCCCGAAGTACCGGCTTCCGCCGATGACGCAGATCTCTTGCATGCCCCCAGCCTGGAGACCTACCGTCCGCAGCGGAAGTCATGACTTACTGGGTACGTATGAAGGAAAACTGTTGATCGATGTGCAGCGGCTTCGTGTCCTGCGGGCGGTGGCGGAACACGGCAGCTTCAACCGGGCGGCCGCGGCGCTGCGCCTGACTCCTTCGGCCGTCTCCCAGCAGGTGGCCGCCCTGGAGCGCGGCCTCGGCGCCCAGGTCGTCGCCCGCAGCACCCGCGGCGTCACCCTCACCCAGGCCGGTCAGATCATGGTCGGTGCCGCCGAATCCGTCGCCGCGGAACTCGAGTACGCGCGCCAGCGGGTGGACCAACTCAGCACGGGGCGCCTCCAGCTCACCGTCGCCACCTTCACCAGCGGCGGCAGACTCCTGCTGCCCGCCGCGCTCACCCGGCTCATGGCGGCCCACCCCCACACCGTGCTCCACGTCAGGGAAGGCGAACCCGAGGACACCCTGCCGCTCGTCCGCCAGGGCGCCGTGGACCTCGCGCTCGCCTACCACTTCGACGGCCCCCTGCCCATGGGGCCGGGCCCAAGCCCCAGCCTGGAGTGGACACCGCTCCTGGAAGACCCCCTGCACGTCGTCCTGCCCCGGCGGCACCGGCTCGCCGCGAGCGACGCGCTCGACCTCGCCGAACTGGCGGCCGAACCCTGGGTGCTCGGCTGTCTGAAGACCGAGGCGTACCTGCGCCGCTACGCCGCGCGGGCGGGATTCGACCCCGAAGTGCGCGGGACCACCACCGACTACTTCTTCGCCCGCTCGCTGGTCGCCGCGGGCATGGGGATCTCCCTGATCCCCTCCATCGCCCTCACCCCGGACATCCCCGGCCTGCGCACCGTCCCGGTCAAGCCGCCGGGGCCGATCCGGCACATCGGCGTCGCCGCGACCGACCGCGGCGACCGCCCCCACGTCACCACGCTCATCCAAGCCCTCCGCGAGGAGGCCGCGCGGCAGCACCTGGGGCGTTGATCCCGCCCGGAGCGGCCGGTTCCCACCTCGCGGCCTCGCTCGTGGCGACGCCCGGCCCCCGTCACAGGGGCCGGGCACCATGGAATCAGTAGGCTTCGAGACCGAACCGGAAGCCGTCGGGGTCGTAGCCGTTGGCGTCGATCGCGTACGGGCTCCTGCCGCCGTGCTGGTGGGCCCACGGCGTGTACTGCCGTACGCCGTAGAGCCCGTTGTCGAACGCCTCGACGGACAGCCGGAAGTTGTTCAGCCGGTAGGTCCCGGGCCACTCGCGGACGTCGAGGAAGACCCGGTAGCCGTCGGGATCGTGCCCGTTGGCGTCCGTGACGAGGTCCGTCTGGCCGCCGCCCTGACTGGCCCAGGGCGTGTAATGGACCGGCCCTTCCTCGGCGTTGTTGTCGTTGGCCTGCGCCCCGATGCGGAAGTCCAGGTCCCGCAAGGTCCTGAACGGTGTCATGTCCAGATTGATGGACATCGCGTCCGGGTCGTAGTAGTTGCTGTCACCGGCCCACGGCGAGGCGCTGTTCTCGAAGTTGGCGTAGTTGGTGAACCGTTCGACCCCGAAGCCGGATCTGCCCGCGTCATCGGCCAGCTGGACGCCGACCCGGAAGTCACGGAAGGCCACCGCCCGCGCCTCCGCGGTCGTCAGCGAGCTCCCTGCCATCGCCAGCGCGGCCACCGCGGCACCGAACGACCACCAGCGTTTGGTCTTGCTGATCACATGTCCCCCTGTCTGTACGGCAGTACGTCCTCCGCGTGCGTGGCGCATCCACGCACGCGGCGCGCGGCTTCTCCCGGCGTGCGCCGGGAGGAACCGGCGCACGATCGACGTACCGATGGACGGCGAGCCACTCCCCCGAGCGGTGCCGAACGACACGGTCGAGACGGCATCAAGGCCCGCTGGTCGACAAATATCCCTCGCACCCCAACAGCCGGGAATCCCGAGAACTCGGGGGTTGACCTGTGCCACGCTGCTCGCATGACCGCGGGCGTTGAGTCGATCCGCCGCACCGCGACGGCGGCAGCCGCAGAGGCCGGCACCGTGCCCGAACTGGGCGACCTGGTCTCGGGCCTGGTCGGGCGCGTCCTCCCGCACGACGGACACATCCTGTTCGGGATGGATCCCGTCACCCGCGCCGGCTGCTTCGGCAGCGCGAACAACTGCTACTCCGCGCGGGCGCTGCGCCGGATCGTCAGCGACACCGCGCGCGCCGACAGCGGGCGCGCCGACAGCGGGCGCGAGCACACCGGTGTTGTCCGCGTGCTCACTCACGGGATGTCCGACCCCCGGCACAGCGCCCAGCTGCGCATCATGCGGGACGAGGGATTCGCCAGCGAGCTACGCGTCGAGCTCACTGACGGCGGCCGGACCTGGGGCACGCTGATCCTGCTGCGTGAACGAGGCCGCACACCCTTCTCACCCGCCGACACCGCACACGCCGCGAACCTGTCCCAGCCGCTCGCCGGCCTGCTCAGGCGCTTCGTCGCCGCCACCCCGCTCGGGTCGGCGCGCAGCGATCTCCCACCCGGCCTGATCGTTCTCGGCCCCGACAACGGCATCACAGCGATCACTCCGAGCGGACGTGAAGCCGTGCGCTCCCTGACGCACGACCGAACCCACGGCGGTGAGGAAATCCTCGACCCCGTGTGGGACATCGCCCAACGGGCCCGCCAGACCGGCGGGCCCGTGGTGTGCCGGGGCCTCGCCGCTCGGGGCTGGGTCGCCATGCACGCCCAGCCTCTGGGGGAGCCAGCGGACGGCGAGGTGGCGGTCACCATCCAACCGGCCCGTGCCGAGGTGCTCCTTCCCGCCATCGCCGCCTGGTACGGCATCACCCCTCGAGAACGGGCAGTCGTCGAACGCGCGCTGGAAGGTCTCTCCGTCAAACAGATCGCCCGCCGCTTGGACGTGTCCGCGCACACCGTCAACGACCACTTCAAGGCCGTCTACCGCAAAACGCGGGTCACCAGCCGCGCTGAACTCATCGCGAGCCTCACCTACTGAGCGCCGTCGGCCCGGGGGAGTCCGCCTCGGCCCCGTGAAGCCCCGCCCCAGCCCGTAGTGCGTACGCACCAGGACACCTGAAGCGCTGGTCCAGGCGCACCAGACGAAGACGGGGGCGGGGAACGATGCCCGGCCGGACGCCGGGAGGAAGGGTGGTTGACGCGTGGATCTCACGCGTCTCCCCCTGTGCCTCACGGCGTCTGGAGTGATCGACAAGTGGCCATATTCCTGTACCGGATCGGACGGTGGGCCTTCCGGCGGCGTCGGCTCGTGGGAGGTGCCTGGCTGGGCGCCCTGCTGCTGGCCATGGTCGCCGCGGCCGTGGCACCGGCGGCGGAGGACGAGGGCCTCTCCATGCCCGGCACCGAGTCGCAGCAGGCGTTCGACCTCCTTGACGAGCGCTTCCCGCAGGGCAACTCCCAAGGCGCCGAGGCCCGCTTGGTGTTCCAGGCCCCGGACGGACAGCGGGTGACGGCCGGGGAGAACAAGGCAGCCGTCAAGGACGCGCTCGGCCTGCTGGACCGGGGCGGTCAGGTCGCCTCGACCGCCGACCCCTACGAGACCGGCGCCATCAGCGAGGACGGCACCATCGCCTACTCCACGATCACCTACACCGCGGACGCCGTCGATCTGACCGCGTCGACGAAGAGCGCCCTCGAAGGCGCCGCGAGCCAGGGCCGGGACACGGGCCTGACCGTGGAGATCGGTGGCTCGGCGCTGGAAGCGGAAGAAGCACCGGGCGGTACGACGGAGATCGTCGGCGTGGTCGTGGCGGCAGTGGTGCTCGTCGTCACCCTCGGGTCGCTGGTCGCGGCCGGACTGTCGCTGCTGACCGCCTTCGTGGGCGTGGCCATCGCCTTCGGCCTGGTCTCCGCGCTGGCCGTGCCGCTGGGCCTGACGTCCACCGTGGCCATCCTGGCGCTGATGCTGGGGCTCGCGGTCGGCATCGACTACGCGCTCTTCATCACCTCGCGCTACCGCGACGAGCGCGCCCGGGGCAGCGAACCGGAGGAGGCCGCGGGGCGGGCCGTCGGCACGGCGGGCTCCGCCGTCGTCTTCGCCGGAGCGACCGTCTTCATCGCCCTGGTCGGCCTCGGGGTCGTCGGAATCCCCGAACTCACCAAGATGGGCCTGGGCGGCGCGGGCGCCGTGGCCCTCGCCGTACTCGTCGCGCTGACCCTCGTCCCCGCGCTGTTCGGCTCCTTCGGCGAGCGGGTGCTGTCCCGCGCCGTCCGCAAGGCCGCCCGTCCCGGAAGCCCGCACCCGGAGGCCGCCGAGACCGGACGGCCCGGGCTCGGCACCCGGTGGGCACGGTTCGTGCTGCGCCGCCCCGTGGCCGTCCTGATGATCGCCGGACTCGGCCTCGGCGCCGTCGCCCTGCCGACCCTGAGCCTCGAACTCGGCCTGCCCGGAGACGAGTCCAAGTCGGTCGAGACCACCCAGCGCCGCGCCTACGACCTGCTGTCAGAGGGCTTCGGCCCCGGCTTCAACGGCCCGCTGACCGTGGTCGTGGACACCTCGGACTCCGGGGACACCCGCTCCACCACGGACCGGGTCGCCAAGACCGTACGGGCCGTGGACGGCGTCGCGTCGGTCGGTGATCCGGTGCTCAGCCGGACCAAGGACACGGCCGTCCTCACCGTCGTACCGCGGACCGCGCCGAACAGCGGCGAGACGAAAGACCTGGTGCAGGCGCTCCGGGGCGCGGCCTCCGGCATCGAGGCCGACACGGGCGCGGGCGTCCTGGTGACCGGCAAGACCGCGATGAACATCGACATCTCCGAAGCCATGTCCGACGCCCTCATCCCCTATCTGACCGTGGTCATCGGCCTGGCGGTGCTCCTGCTGACGGTCGTCTTCCGCTCGGTCCTCGTCCCGGTCAAGGCCGCGCTCGGCTTCCTGCTGTCAGTGGGCGCCGCCTTCGGCGTCCTCGTCGCCGTCTTCCAGTGGGGCTGGGCGGCGGACGTCATCGGCATCGAGCAGACCGGTCCCGTCATGTCGCTGATGCCGATCCTCGTCATCGGCATCGTCTTCGGCCTCGCCATGGACTACGAGGTCTTCCTCCTCACCCGGATGCGAGAGGCCTACGTCCACGGCGCGTCCCCGGGCGAGGCCATCGTCAGCGGGTTCCGGCACAGCGGACGCGTGGTGGCCGCGGCGGCGGTCATCATGGTCAGCGTCTTCGCCGGATTCATCGGGATGAGCAACCCGACCATCCAGACGATGGGCGTCGGCCTCGCCGCCGCCGTCGCCTTCGACGCCTTCGTGGTGCGGATGGCGATCGTGCCCGCGGTCCTCGCGCTGCTCGGCCACCGGGCCTGGTGGCTGCCCCGTATCCTGAACCGTGTGCTGCCGAACGTGGACATCGAGGGCGAGAGGCTGAGCACGCGCGTCCCGGCCCCCGCGACCGCGCCGGAAGCCGCGGTGCCGTTCCCCGCCGGCCGGCACCGGTCCTGAGCCGGTCATGACGCACACGGAGGGCGGCGGCCCGCGACCACGCGGCGCGCGATGGCGGGAGGCGGCGGTCGTGGCGACGGCGTTCTCGCTCTGCCTGCTCGGCGGCGTGCTGAAGGAGGACAACAGCGCGCCAACGCCGCCGTCCTTCGCCGCCTACGTCATCGCCGTGGTGTCCAGCGCCGCGCTGCTGGCGCGGCACCGGGCGCCCCTGGCCGCCATGGCGGTCACGACCGCGTGCGGCATGCTCGTGCCGCCCCTGGGCCTCCTGCTCAGCCCGCTCATCGTGGCCCCCGCCGTGATCACCGCGTACTCCTACGCGCTCACCATGCGCAGCGAACGGCGCGTGGCGACCGCGGTGTCGCTCGTCTCCGGGGCGCTGCTCCTCGCCGCCACCCCCCTGTTCGGGGCCCTCTCCTGGAAGGACGCCAGCAGGGTGGGGGCGGTGGCGGCGTTCCCGCTGGTGGCCGGGGTGCTCGGCCGCTCGGTGCGGAACCGGCGGGCCTATCTGGCGGCCGTGGAGGAGCGCGCGCTGCGGGCCGAGGAGAGCCGGGACAGCGAGGCGCGCCGGAGGGTCGCCGAGGAACGCGTGCGCATCGCCCGGGAACTGCACGACCTGGTGGCCCATCAGATCACCCTGGCCAACGCGCAGGCCACGGTGGCCGCCCACCTCTTCGACACCCGCCCGGAACAGACCCGCAAAAGCCTCAAGGAGCTGGTCGAGACCACCAGCGACGCGCTCGACGACCTGCGGGCCACCGTCGGACTGCTGCGTCAGTCCGGGGACGCGGCCGCCTCCGCCGAACCGGCGCCCGGCCTCTCCCAACTGCCCACGCTCCTGGAGTCCTTCCGCCGCGCGGGCCTGGAGGTGACGGTACGTCAGGAGGGCGTGGCCAGGCCGCTGCCGCCGGGGGTGGACCTCACCGCCTACCGCATCGTCCAAGAGGCGCTGACCAACGTGACCAAGCACGCCGGTACCGGAAGCGCCCGGGTGCGCCTGGCCTGGCACCGCGACCGCGTCACCCTCACCGTCGCCGACGACGGACGGGGCGCCCGGACGACGCCGACCTCAGCCTCAGCCGAGGCGCCGGGCGCAGTCGCGGCGGGGGACCGCCCGCCCGGTTACGGTCTCATCGGGATGCGTGAACGCGCCACGGCGGTCGGGGGACACCTCTCCGCGGGCAGGCGCCCGGAGGGCGGCTTCCTCGTCTCCACCCAACTGCCGCTGCCGCCCGCCAAGGACACGACGCGCATGACTGACGGAGCCACGACCATCGAGGGACGCATGCCGGACGAAGCGAAGGACGACGGGAGTACGGGCGACCGCGAGGCCGGGGGCGCGCCATGACCCTCCGCGTGCTGCTCGCCGACGACCAGGCCCTGCTGCGCGGCGCCTTCCGGCTGCTGCTCGACTCCGCCGACGACATCACCGTGGTCGGCGAGGCCGCCGACGGCAGGGAAGCGGTGCGACTCACGCGGGAGCTGCACCCGGACGTGGTGATCATGGACATCCGCATGCCCGAGGTGGACGGCCTCACCGCCACGTCACAGATCTGCGCGGACCCGGAACTGCGGGCCAGCCGCATCCTGATCCTCACCACGTACGAGACCGACGAATACGTCGCCCAGGCGCTGCGCGCGGGCGCCGGCGGGTTCATCGGCAAGGGCATCGGCGCCGAGGACCTCCTTGACGCCGTACGCACGATCGCCGACGGCGACACGCTCCTTTCCCCGGCCGCCACGCGCTCCCTGGTCGCCCGATTCCTGGCCACGCCGGAAGGCGCCCCGCCGGACCGCTCCGCGCAGCTCGCCGTGCTCACCCCGCGCGAACGCGAGATGGTGGCGCTGGTCGCGACCGGCCTGTCCAACCAGGAGATCGCCGAGCGGATGTTCCTCAGCCCCTTCACCGTCCGCGCCCATGTGCAGCGCGCCATGACGAAGCTGGAGGCCCGCGACCGGGCGCAACTCGTCGTCATCGCCTACCGGACGGGCCTCGCCCACGCCGCCCCCGACGGCGGCGCCGACCGCTGACGCCACCCACCGGTGGGCCCGGCTGGCCGACGCCGCCCGTCCTGCGGCCGCCGTGTCAGGTCACGGCATCGGGGCGAACGCGGGCAGCGCGAGGGCGGAGTGGGCCGGTCGCGGTGTCGCGGCGGGCATGGTGGTGAGGCCGCGCAGCATGGCGTTGCGCTGCTCCAGGGCCCGCGCCGTGGTGGGGAAGAGCGCGGCCTCGCCCTTGTCGACCAGTGCCTGGTTCATGGTGACGAACCCGCGGACGCTGCCTTCGTAGGCGGCGAAGGCCGTGGTGTGGTCCCGGTGCGTGGTGAGGGCGTCGGCGAGCATGTAGGCACCGGCGAGGGCGAGGCTCGAGCCTTGTCCGGTGAGGAACGAGGGCGCGTACGCGGCGTCGCCGACGAGCGCGACGCGGCCGCTTGACCAGCGGGGCATGCGGATCTGACCGACCGTGTCGAAGAACAGGTCGTCCGCGACGCACATGGCGCTGACCATGTTCGGGACCTCCCAGCCCGCGCCCGTGAAGACCGTGGCGACCAGGTCCCGTTGGGCGTCGGGGTCGCGGAGGGCGTACAGCGGCGGTTCTGGCCGGTGGAAGTTCAGGAAGGCGTGCAGTTCGTCGGTGTCCTCGACGGCGTAGAGCACCGCGGCCCTCCCCGGGGTGTTCCACATCATCAGCTCGTGGGAGAGCCCGAAGGTGTTCGGCATGGTGAAGATGGCGAAGCAGTGGCCGAGGTAGTGGTGGAACCGCTCTTCGGGGCCGAACACGGACTCCCGGGTGCGGGAGTGCATGCCGTCGGCGCCGACGACCAGGTCGAACGTGCGCTGTCGCCCACCGCGGAACGTGACGTCGACCTCTTGTCCGGACTGGTCGAGGGTGTCGATGGAGTCGCCGAAGAGGAACTCCACGTCGTCGCGCACGAGCGCGTAGAGGGTCGCGGCCAGATCCCCGCGGCGCACCTCCAGGTCCTGTCCCTCGGCGCGGTCGGCGGCGCCGCGCTCGTAGATCGAGGCCACCGTGCTGCCGTCGGCGTTGAGGAAGGTGGAGCGACGCGTGCCGACGTGCGCGTCCCGCAGCCGCGGCAGTATCCCCATGCGCCGGACCACCTCCGTCGCGGTACCGCGGATGTCGATCGGGTAGCCGCCGTCGCGCAGCGCGCCCGCCTTCTCCACCACGGTGACCGCGTATCCGGACCGGTGCAGCCAGTAGGCAAGGGCGGGTCCGGCGATGCTGGCCCCCGAGATCAGAATCCTGCGCCTTTCGTTCGTGCGCGTAATCGGCCACGGACTGGTGGGTGTGCGTGTCATGTCCGGGTTCCCTTCTTCGTGATGCGGACGACGAGCAGTGACAGGGCGGCGATGAGCCCGGCGATGGCGAAGCCGGTGGCGAAGGCCGACTCGGTGGGCTGGCCCGTCGTCGCGTCGGCCCCGGCGTCGAGGATCGCGCCGCCGGTCTGGACGCCCAGGGCGACGCCGATCACGCGGGTCACCACGAGCAGGCTGGTGGCGATGCCGGTGTCCTTGGCGTCGACGGCGGTGGCGGCGCGGATGAGCAGCGCCGTGGCGGCGATGCCCGCGGCGATCGCGGTGAGCGCCTTCGCGAGGACGAGCTGCCATGCCGCGCTGTGCAGCGACACCAGGGCGATCGTCGTGGCCGCCGTGACGACGGCGCCCACGACGAGCACGGTCCGCAGACCGAAACGCCGCGCCGCGACCCCGCCGACCGAGTCGCTCACCGCCCCGGCGATGGCGCCGGGCAGCAGGGCGAGGCCGATGTCGGTGGTGCTGAGCCCGAAGCCGTACCCGTCGGCAGAGAGCGCCAACAGCTGCGGGAGCAGGAAGGTCACCATCCCGAGACTGGCGGTGATGACGAGGGTCAGTACGCATGAGTGCCACATCGCGGGCTTCGCCAGCATGCGCAGATCGATCATGGGCGAGGCCGCCCGGCGCTCGACGGCGACCCAGCCGGTCGCGAGCGCGGCCACGGTCACCACGAGGGCGGCGACCGCGAGGGGCGAAAGGCCGGCGCCCGTCACCCGCACGAGCCCGAGCATGAACGTCAGCAAGGTGCCGCTCAGGAGCAGCATGCCGGGCCAGTCGATCCGGTGATCCGACGAGACCGGTGGATCATGTGGCATCAGCCGCGCCACGACCAGCGTCGTCGCGATGACCGCGAGCGTCGGCAGCGCGAACATCCAGTGCCAGGAAAGACCTTCCGCGAGCGGCCCGGCGATCAGCGTCCCCACCATGCCGCCGCCCGTGAACAGCGCCATGACGAGGCCGATCGCCACCTGTGACGCTCGTGCGGGGAGATGTTCGCGCACCAGGATGAAGGTGAGGGGCAGCGCACCCACCATGACGCCCTGCAAGACCTGCCCCAGCAACAACACCGGTAGGTTGGGCGCGAGGCTGGCCAGCAGACCACCGGCCGACACCACGGCCATCAGCCAGACCAGCACCCGCTTTCCACCGTAGCGGTCGCCGAGTTTGCCCGCTACGGGTGCGACGACCGCGCCGGTGACGAGCAAGGTGTTGCCGATCAGCGCCCCTTCGGCCGGGCTGACCCCCAACTCACGTTGCAGCTGCGGGAGGGCGGGGTCCACCACGGACTGCAGGGTGCCGAGAGCGAGTGCCAGGACGCCGAGGGCACCGATCGACAGCCTTCCGACGCGGACCGGGGACACCACGGCGACGGGCGGGGCCGTGCCGTTCACCGTGGGCGGTGAGCATGGACGGGGGCCTGCCCGGCCGGGCGGGGAAACATAGCCATCTGTTGATCACTCCAGACGCCGTGCGGCACAGGGGGAGACGCGTGAGATCCACGCGTCTTCCACCCTTCCTCCCGGCGTCCGGCCGGGCATCGTTCCCCGCCCCCGTCTTCTCCTGGTGCGCCTGGACCAGCACTTCAGGTGTCCTGGTGCCTACGCACTACGGGCCGACGCGGGCCGGGAGCCCGGCCCCCGCGCCCCCGCGTCAGCGTCGCTGCGCCCGCTCGTACACCTTCTTGGCCGTGGCCCGCAGCACCTCTCCGTACATCTTGGTCGGTGTCAGCGAGTCCAGTGAGCTGTTGACCGAGACCAGGACGCCCTTGCCCGTGGTGGCGTCGAAGTCGGCCAGCCACGGGCCGCCGCTGGAGCCGCCGGACATGTCACAGGGGATGAACTGCTGGCCGTGCTCCTTCTTCGCCGTACCCACGCAGCGCAGGAGCCGCTCGCCTCGCTGCGGGCGGGTTGCGGAGTAGCCGAAGGAGGAGATGGCGCCGCCGACCGGGCGGTTGAAGGCGATGGCCTGACCGCCCACGACGTCGGTGAGCTTCTTGCCGCTCTTGTCGGCGTCGACGGTCAGCGCGGACACGTCGTTGGTGGAGTCCGTCTCCCAGCTGCGCGGGGACGCGACGGTACGGACCGCGAACGCGCCGTACGGTGTCTTGCCGTTGTGGTAAGCGGGTGCGAACACCATCGTGGTGTTGGTGTTGTAGGGCGAGGAGCCTCGGCGCACGCAGTGGGCGGCGGTCATCACCGCGGAGCGGTTGGCGCTCTTCACGGCGGTGGCCGTGCACCAGGTGTCGGCGCCGCCCGCGTTGACGAAGAAGAGCCGGCCCACCGTCTTGAGGGTGGTGCCCCGCCACGGCTTGGCCTTCGGCCCGGTCGGCCCGAGGTCCACGGACTTCCCGACGGCTGCTATCCGCGCGGGCGTCCAGTAGGCGAGCGCGTCCCGGCGTTCCTTGGCGGTGTACGTCATGACGGAGACCGGGTCGGCCGAGGCGGCCCCGGCCTGCTCGACCGCGGCCATCGCCGGGACCGGGGCGGCGAGGGCGAGGGCCGTGGTGACCACGGCGAGCCCTGCGGCCCGGTGCCGAAGGGTCCGGCTCGTGGACGTGGATGTCTCGGGCATGACGGATGTCTCCTCGACTGATGCGGTGGTGAACGGGCGGTCCGCCCGCGCTGCGAGAGATAAGAGGGGCGAACCGGCTGTGCGGTTGGCGCTGTTGACGTTCTGTGACACATGGGTACGACGGTCTGGCAGGCGGTGGGCTCGGCCTCCGTCTGTTGGGCGCTGGTGGTGGGTCACTGGTTACCGGTTCGCTGCGGCAGGCGGGACCGTTCCGCAGAATTCCGCGAGGAGCACATACGCGGCGGCATCGGTGTCCCCGGCCCAGTCGGTGTTGAAGTTGGCCACCAGGCGGTGCCGGCCGTCCCGGGTGGTGTAGGCCATGCTCTGCGAGCCGGGCATGAAGCCGGTGTGCCCCCAGATCACCTCGCCGCAGGGCAGCGTGGCGCGGAAGATGCCCAGGCCGTCCTCCTGGCCGTCGCCGAAGTCGGGGGAGGGGACGGTGGTCGTCATCTCGTCCAACTGGGCCTTGGGCAGCAGCTTTCCGCGCATCAGGGCCGTCAGGAAGCGGTCGAGGTCGGCGGGGCTTGTGATGACCTCGCCCGCGGACCAGCCCCAGGAGGGGTTGAACTCCGTGATGTCGTGGACCGCTCGCTCAGGGTCGTCGGGGAACTTGGTGTACATCCGCCCGCTCGGCTGGGGAATCGTCGTGGCGGTGCCGGGCAGTGAGGTGGCGTGCAGTCCGAGGGGTGTGAAGATCCGCCGTCCGGCCTCCGCGGCGTAGGTGTGGCCCGTCACCCGTTCGATGATCATCGCGGCGAGCACGTAGGAGGTGGTGGTGTAGTTCCAGCCGGTTCCGGGGGCGAACGTCGGCTTGTGGTTCATGGCGAGCGCGATGAGCTGTTCAGGCGTCCAGGTGTCGTAGCGGTGGGTCAGGTACTGGATGCCCTGAAGGTGCAGGCCGGGGTCTTCGGTGTAGTCGTAGACGCCGCTGGTGTGGTTGAGGAGCTGCCTGACGCGGATCGCGCGGCCGTCGTGGCCGTGGCCCCGGACCACGCCGGGCAGCCACTTCTCCACGGTGTCCGACAGGCTCAGCCTGCCCTCCGCCGTCAGCTGGAGCAGGACCGTCGCGATGAACACCTTGGAGACGCTGCCCACCCGGAACCGGTCGGCCGACAAGGGCGGGCGCCCCGTACGGAGGTCGGCGACCCCGGCGGAGCCGCGCCAGGTGCCGCGCGCGTCGTGCGCCCGCGCCAGGACGCCGGGCACCCCCTCCCGGACGGCGAAGTCCAGTGCGGCCCGGGTCTGTTCGTGCCCCCGATCCGATCCGCCGGGTACCGCCCGATCCGAACCGGCAGGTACCGCCGTCGCGACCGCCGCCTCCGCCGCTGCCGATGGGGCCGCAAGCCCGGTCGCGGCGACCACCGAGGCCGCCGCGACGACGGCGGCCAGCGTGGTCCATAGCGTGCGCATGGCCATGGGAACCTCCCTCTCACCCTTTCACCGGAGAGACTCATGCTGCCCGGCGACGGTTGGCACACCGGTACGGCGCGAGCGGAGCACCCCGTTCGTGTCGACGCCGCCCGGCGCACCTGAAGAGGGCGCACACGCCTGGCGTACGTTCGCGGACTCTGCCCACGCGGTGGCTCCGGGCTGGGTGGGCGCTGCCGCCACGGACTTCACGTACTCCGAGAAGCCGCGGACCCGCTCAAGGCGGCGGGCCGAGTGCTGCCCGCGACCGGCTGGGAAACCCTGCCGTCCCTGCCCGTCCCCCTGCGTACCCCGACCGCCGCGACAACCACGCCGAGGGCCGCCATGACCACCGGGACGACCAGCGCCCAGCGGAACGCCGTGAGGTCCGGCTCGGCGCCCGCGCCCGCGTGGGAGCCCGTCGAGACCAGGCCGATGACGGCCGTCACCGCGGAGATGCCGATCGCGGCGCCGAACTGCGTGGCGGTCTGCAGCAGGCCGCTCGCCAGGCCCTGTTCCCGCTCGGCCACGCCGTCCGTCGCCGCGATCATCTGCGGGCCGAGCGTGAGCGCGAAGCCGGTTCCGGCAAGGAGCAGCGTCGGGAACATCAGCAGGTACGGCCAGTCCATGCCGACGGGCAGGAACAGGACGTACGCCACGAACGCCATCAGGAAGCCGCCGAGGATCACGCGTGTGTTGCCGAACCGCCGCACCAGGCGCGGTGTGAGCGTCGGCGACAGGGCCACGTCGCAGCCCAGCACGACCATCGCGATGGCGGCCTGCCAGGACGGCCAGCCGCGCAGGTCCTGGAGGTAGAGGGTCAGGACGAGCTGGAAGCCCATGAAGGCCCCGAGGTACAGCAGCGCGCCGAGTCCGGCCCGCACCACCGACCCCGTACGGAAGATCCCCAGGCGCACCAGTGGCTGCGCCGCACGTCGCTCGATCCGCACGAAGGCGGCGACGAGCAGCAGGCCCGCGGCCAGAGCGGCGGCCGTCAACGGCCAGTCGTCGAAGCCGTGTTCGAGCTGGACGATGCTGAAGGCGAGCAGCAGCATGGCGCCCGCGGCCGCGGCCGCTCCCGGCAGGTCGAAGCCCTTGAGGGCGCCGCGCGTGCGCGTGGTTCCGATGGTTCTGTCCGCGCCGTTCGGCGCTTGCTTCGGGATGAGCCGGATTGCCGCCGCGAGGATCATGCCCGCGACGAACACCGGCGCGAAGAACGCCCACCGCCAGCCGATCTCGGTGAGCAGCCCGCCGACGACCAGGCCGAGCGAGAAGCCGCCCGCGGACGTCCCCGCGAAGATCAGCAGCGCCCGGTCGCGGTCCGGCCCTTCCGCGTAGGAGGTGGTGATGATGGACATCGCGGCGGGCGTCATGAACGCCGCGGCCACCCCGGTCACGAACCGCGCCACGACCAGCATCCAGCCCTCGGTGGCGAAGCCGCCGAGCCCGGAGAACAGGAGGAAGACCCCGAGCCAGGTCAGGAACATCCGCCGCCTGCCGAGCAGGTCCGCCGCGCGGCCGCCGAGCAGGGTGAAGCCCGCGTACCCGAGGACGTAGGCACTGATCACCCAGGCCGCGGTGCCGGTCGAAAGATCCAGGTCGGACCGGATGCTGGGGATGGCCACGGCGAGCATGGCGATGTCGGCGCCCTCTAGGAAGATCGTTCCGCAGAGGACCAGCAGTAGTGCCCAGGCGCGGGCGCCCATGGAGACTCCTTCGGTGCGTGGCGGTAGCGGTAGCGGTTACGCCATTGATGGCCAGTTCCTTCTCGTAACCAATGGCATCCTGCGGCAGCGGGGCAGGAGACGGAAGAAGGCACTTTGAAGTCACTGAGGCACCGTGCGGGCACCGTGGGCGCCGTGGAGACCGGAGGGATGGGTGGGAATGAGGAGTTTCCGGCTGGCGGCGTACGCCGTATGCATCGAGGACGGGCGCGTACTGCTCGCGCGTCACGTGCCCCCGGAGGGCGGGTCCAACTGGACGCTTCCGGGCGGAGGGGTGGAGCACGCGGAGGACCCGTTCGACGCGGTGCTCCGGGAATTCGCCGAGGAGACCGGCTGCGAAGCGGTGGTCGAACGCCTGCTGGGCGTGGACTCAAGGGTGATCCCCGCGGCGGAGGCCCGTTCCGGCACCGAGCACCAGAACATCGGCGTGTTCTACCGGGTCCGTGTCACCGGCGGACGACTCCGGCCCGAGCCGAACGGCGACACCGCTGAGTCCGTTTGGACTCCGCTGCCCGACGTCGCCCACCTGTGCCGGTCGTCGCTGGTTGATGTCGGACTCACGCTGGCGCGGACCGCTCCGGCAACCGGCCGCGTTGCTCCCGTGCCGGTCGGTGGCCTGATCCAGCACTGACCGCCGCCGACGGAACCGTGCGCCGACGAAGGGGTGTTGGCCGGGGGAGCGGATGACCCGGGCAGGTTCGGGACTGGCCGCACGGCCAGCCCCCGAACCCACCCGGGCCTGAGTGTCGCGGTGTCAGAGCTTGGTGGCGAAGTTCTGGACCCACCACGGGCCGTTGGCCTTCAGGCTGACTCCGGCGCCGAAGTCCTTGTACGCGCAGTTGAGGATGTTGGCGCGGTGCCCGGAGCTGCGCATCCAGTCACGCATGGCGGTCTTGGGGCCCTTGGGCCCCTTGTGTATGTTCTCGCCCCACGCCCCGGCGCGGTAGCCCGCCTTCCGCATGCGGTCGCCCGCGCTCTTGCCCTCCGGGCTGGTGTGGTCGTAGTAGTCGCGCGCCGCCATGTCCTTGGCGTGGGCCTGCGCGGCGGCCTGCACGCGCCGGTCGAGGCGCAGCGGCCTGCAGCCCGCCTTCTTCCGCTCGGCGTTGACCAGGACCAGAAGCCGCTTCTGGTACCGCGCGGTCTTGCTCGACGCGGTCTGCATCGGCGTCTTCTCGGCCTGCGGGGCGGCGGCGCCCGGCTTCTGGTCACCGGTGGTGTCCGCGAGGGCGAACGTGCCCACCGACGCGAGGGCCGCGGCCGCGACGGCTCCGCCCGCCAGGACGCGAACCTTCAGTCCGCGACGACTCCGCCCGTGCCGCCCGCGCTCCCCGCCGGTGTGGTCGTTGGTGTCTGTGCCCAGGTGCATGTCCGCTCCGCTCTGTGGTGATCGTCGGTCGGTCCGACGTAGGGGAGACCGGGCGGAGGGTCTGGGGACAACACTTTTTCGCGGATGTTTTCGGGGCGGCTCGTGCGGGGGGTGTGGTGGTGGCGGGCATTGGTGAAGGAGGGCATGTCCGGGGAGGGGAGGGCTGGCGAGGCGGTGCCCGTTCAGACCACGCGGCGTATGAGCCTGGCTCGTTCCAGCAGGAGCAGCAGTGCTCGCGCGTCGGCCTCGGACAGCTCCGGCGATCGCCGTGTCACGTCGGCGAGGTCCAGTGCGGCGCCGGTCGGCATGGAGCCGAGCCATTCGACGACGGGGAGCAGCCGCCGGTCGATCCGCGTGGTCGACGTCAGCGTCTCGTGGAAGCCGTAGGCGGTCACCGAGATCGTGGCGGTGTCCCCGGTCACCTCGTCGATGCCGAACGCGGCCTGACCGGCGCGGACGAACTTGACGCCGGGGCCGACGGGACGCTCGGCCACGGGGGTGCGGGACAGATCTCGCCAGTCAAGGCGGTCCAGTGCCACCCGGAGGGCTTCCCGGTCGTCCGCCAGCCTGGCCGCTGTCACCTCAGGGGCCTCGACGTCGTACACGGCCTCGCGCCACAGCGGTTGCCTCAGGAGCTCGTTCTTGAGCGAGGCGAGCAGGAAGTCGACCCGCAGCGGGGGAATCAGCAGGACGTGCAGCGAGATCGAATCCTGGTCCGAAGTGGTCTCGTGCCAGTAGCCCCGGGGTACGTGCAAGACCGCCCCGGGCTCAAGGACGTACTCGATGGCGTCATCCGGGATGCGGACCGGCGGCGTGCCCTGTACGTAGTTGCGCATGTTGGGGTAGACCGGCTGGTGGGGGCCCCAGCCCTCCAGCGGCAGCGGCGCGAACGCGTTGGGGGCCACCCGCCAGACCTTCCGGCCGGTCAGCTGCACGGTGATCACGTCGATCGGATCGAAGTGCACCCTGGTGGCGGCGCCCGGCCGGTTGCAGAACAGCTGGCACTTCGCCGACTTGTCCGTCACCCGGAACGTACGGGCGACTTCGCGCTCGAACGGGGCGAACTCGGCGACCTGTTGGATGAACAAGGTGAGGCCGGCGTCGTAGAAGCGCTGCGCGCTCGTCGCCGGGATCGCCGCGGAGCTGTTCTGGCCGTCGGGGGCGTAGAACCAGGCGAACACCTTCTGGACCTGCTTGGTAAGCACCTCGGCGACGGAGTGCACGCCCAACGCGTCCCGGAGCCGCTCGGCGAGCTCCTCGCGCGGCGGGGTGACGTATGCCTCGCGGCCGAGGACCGACCGCGAGAATTCGGCAAGGCTCAGCGGTGAGAACCAGTCGTCGAAGTCCAGACCGGCCGAGGGGTGACTGGTCGTCACCTCACCCCTCCGACGGGTCCGTCGAGTCGTCTTCGCCGACGTTGCTGACGAGTGAGGCGGGCCGGTGGGCGTACAGGTCCGCGATGCCCGGGGTCGTCGTCACGGTCATCGGACCGAAGACATGGACCGTGATGACCTCGTCGTTGCGCGAGCCGTCGATCAGACCGGCCGGACGTGCCGTGTGCTGCCCTTGCAAACCCTCGACCACGTGGACCACGGCGGGTGGGACATCAGGAACATCGATCACAGTCAACTCTCCGTCGGATCGCAGGAGGCCTGTGGAGGCAGCGGCAGGATCAACTGATGCCATGCTAAGTGCCGTTGCTCGCGTGGTCACCGTGCGAGCGCGTCGAATTGGAGGCTGTCAGGGCGGCGGCGGTGAGCGCCGACCTCCGACAGGGACCGGCCGGGACGGCGGCGTGGCCACCGCGCCTGGAACCACCGGCGGAGCAGAGGCGCCACGGCTGCCGCGCGCCGGCCTCCGGGACCGGCCCGCCGCCGGAGCCTCCGACGGCGAGACGTCCCCACTCGCGTGCCGGGCTCAGCCGCCGGTGGTCCCCACCGGCTGGGAGGCGAAGTGGCGCAGGGTGGGCTCGCGGTCGAAGAAGTGCTCGATGGCCGCGGCGAACTTCGGGGCCTGCTCGCTCTTGGGGAACTTCTCGACGTGGTCCTCGAGGGTCGCCCAGCCCACGCGGAGCAGATAGGCGCCCTCGGTCTCCA
Source organism: Streptomyces sp. NPDC043996 (assembly GCF_056435225.1). NCBI lineage: Bacteria > Bacillati > Actinomycetota > Actinomycetes > Kitasatosporales > Streptomycetaceae > Streptomyces > Streptomyces sp. NPDC043996. The sequence continues at coordinate 285,980 of NZ_JBWKEY010000011.1, forward strand.
CATCGCGGTGGAGTTCGACGGACTGGCAGCCCTCCGCGGACTTGAGGATGGGGCTCGCCGCGAGGAGGGCCTGCTCGAACTCGGATTCCCGGCCGGGGGTGATGTACAGGTAGGCGTATTCGTAGATCACGGTTTCTCCAGTGAGGGGGGTGGTCAGCGGATGGTCTTGATGCGGGTGACCGTGAGGGCTCCTAGGAGGCCCACGACCATCGTGAACAGGTAAAGGGCCGTGTAGTTGTGGCCCGAGCCCAGCGCGAGCAGCAGCGGGGCGAGGGCGGGGCCGATGGACTGGGGCAGGACGTCGGCGCTGTTGATGACGCCGAGGTCCTTGCCGACGTCGTCGGAGTTGGGCAGGACGGCGGTGGCCAAGGCCATGTCCACGGCGAAGTAGAAGCCGGAGCCGACGCCCAACAGGGCCTGGGCGACGTACGTCCAGGGCAGTGTGGTGGACGTGGCCAGGAGGGCCAGGCCCGCGGCGAGGAACACGGCGGCCGCCGTCACGAAGGGCTTGCGGCGGCCGATCCGGTCGGACAGCCAGCCGCACAGCACCGCCGTCACGCCGCTGAGACCGTAGTTGAGCGTGGTCAGCAGCGCGACGGTGCCCGCCACCTCGCCATCGGAGACGTCAAGCTCGGAGGTGAGGTAGTAGGCGAGGTACGGAACGGGTGCGACCGCCGCGAAGAACACCAGGAACCGCGTCAGCCATACCCAGCCGAAGTCCGGGTGGCTTCGCGGGTCGGTCCAGAAGCTGCCGAGCAACTCCCGGGTGGAGAACGGTGCTTGGCCCGCCGGCGCGCTCGCGTCGCGCAGGGGTACGGCGAACAGGGTGATGACGACGACCGCCACCGCCGCGGGCACCAGGAACCCGGCGGCACCCGCGGAGAACAGGGCGGCCGCTCCCATGCCGATGGGAACCGCGAGGCGCTGGCTGAACCCCACGACGCCGGAGACCAGGCCGCGCTGGGCGACCGGCACCTGCTCCGGCACGGTGGCGGCGAGCGCGGCGATGGTCGCGTTGAAGCACAGCTGCGCCAGACACCAGCCGACGGCGACGGCGACGATCGACGGGACCACGGCCATCACAGCCAGGCCGAGGGTGCCACCGATGACCCCGCCGACGAGCCAGGGCCTGCGCCGCCCGAACCGCGAGGACGTGCGGTCCGAGAGGCGCCCGGCCAGGGGGTTGGCCAGCAGGGCCACCAGGGCCCCGAGGCTGGCCACCACCGCGAGGCTGGTCTCCTTGTGCCCAGGGTCGACGTCCTCGACGCGCAGGGCGAGGGTCACCAGGGCCACGGACAGGACCGCGCTGTACAGGCCGAGGTAGCCGAGACCGAGCCGGACCACGAATGCCCGTGACACCCGTGGCCCGGTCTCAGCCGCCGATGCGGCTACGGTCATCGTGCTCCCGCGTCCGTTCCACTGCCGGTCGGTCGTACACGGCGCGCGGACGCTTCCCCATCCGGCCGGGGCGCGGCCGCTTCCTCGCCCAGGCGGACGAGCGTGCTCGCCACGCTGTCGAGGAGGGTCTGCCACGCCTTCTCGAACGCCTCGACCCCCTCGGCCTCAAGCACCTCCACGACGTCGTCGTAGTCGATGCCGACCCCCGCGAGACCGGCGAAGTCCTCCGCCGCCTCCGCGTACAGGCCCCGCACGGTGTCTCGCTGGATCTCGCCGTGGTCGGCCACGGCGTCCAGGGTCTGCTCCGGCAGGGTGTTGACCGTGCCCGCCGTCACCAGGCCGGTGACGTAGCAGGTGTCGGGGTAGTCGGGGTTCTTGGTGCTGGTCGAGGTCCACAGCAGGCGCTGGGGATTGGCCCCGGCCGCCCGCAGCGCCTGCCACCGCGGCGACGCGGTGATCTCCTCGTACACCTCGTGGGCCAGACGGGAGTTGGCGAGGCCGGTCCGGCCGCGCAGCGCGAGGGCCTTCTCGCCGCCGATCCGCTCGAGGCGCCGGTCGGTCTCGGTGTCGAGCCGGGAGACGAAGAAGGAGGCCACCGACTCGATTCCGGAGAGGTCGAGGCCCGCTTCGAGCGCCGCTTCGAGGCCGCTGAGATAGGCGTCCGCCACCGCCCGGTACCGCTCGATCGAGAAGATCAGCGTCACGTTCACGCTGATGCCCTCGGCGATGGCCCGGGTGATCGCGGGGAGTCCCGCCCGGGTGGCGGGGATCTTGATGAGTACGTTGGGCCGGTCCACCATCCACCACAGCTGCCGGGCCTCGGCGACCGTGGCCTCCGTCTGGTGGGCGAGGCGGGGGTCGACCTCCAGCGAGACGCGGCCGTCGTGCCCCGAGGTGCGGTCGAACACCGGCCGCAGGATGTCGGCCGCCGCGCGCACGTCCGCGGTGGTCAGCACGCGGACCGCTTCGTCCGCGGTGACCCCGCGCAGGGCCAGGTCGCGCAGCTGCTCCTCGTACGCCGAGCCGGAGTCGCCCGCGATGGCCCGGTGGAAGATGGACGGATTGGTGGTGACGCCGACGACCGCCTTGTCCCGCATGACGGCGGCGAGATTCCCGGAGTCCAGACGCTCGCGGCTGAGATCGTCCAGCCAGATCGACACGCCGTGCTCACTCAACTGCTTTAAGGGGTCACCCAATGATTCGCTGAATCGATTCGTCATGGACGTGCTGTCTCCTCGCCGGTACGGTCTCAGGCCTTGATCGCGGCGCCGGCGTCCACCGGCAGGGTCGCGCCCGTGACGTAGCGGGCCTCCTCGGACGCCAGCCACAGCACGGCGTTGCTGACGTCGATGGACTCGACCCAGGGAACGGGGATCACGCTCAGCGCGGCGGCGGCCTCGGCGAACTCCTCGCGGGAGGGGTCCTCGACGTCGGGAAGCAGCAGCTTGCGCCCGGTGACGTTCTGCACCATGTCGGTGTCGACGTTGCCCGGGTGGATGCTGTTGACCCGGATGTAGTGGGGCGCCAGCTCGTTGGCGAGGGAGCGCATCAGGCCCACGAGGCCGTGCTTGGACGCCGCGTAGTGCGCCATGTTGGGCCGTCCGAGGGTGCCGGCGACCGAGTTGGTGAAGATGATGGAACCGCCGCGGTCGGCCTCGATCATGTGCGGGATCACGGCCCGTACCGTGTTCCACGCTCCGGTCAGATTGACGTCGATCATGTCGTTCCACTGCTTGTCGGAGAGCTCCCAGGCCCGTCCGAGGGAGCCGATCCCGGCATTGGCGCACACCACGTCGATGTGGCCGAACTCCGCGAGACCGGCGTCGACGGCGGCCCGCACCTGCTCGGGCTCGCGCACGTCGGCGCTGACGGTGAGGATCTTCCCGCCCTCGTTCTCGACGAGCCGCCTGGTCTCCTCCAGGTCGTCGCTGGTGGCCAGCGTGTAGTGGGTGCTGCCGACCTCCTGGCAGATGTCGGAGGCGATGATGTGCGCGCCTTCCTGCGCCAGCCGGACGGCGTGCGAGCGACCCTGCCCGCGTGCGGCACCGGTGATCAGGGCGACCTTGCCCTCTACGCGTCCCATGCGATGGTTCCTTCCAATGTGCCGGATATGTGGGGGGGGTGTGGGGGTGCTCAGGACGCTTCGGTGGTGACCAGCCGTGCGTCCTTGGCCTTGGCGCGCAGGGCGCGCACGGCGGCGGCCGGGTCCTCCGCGGCGTAGACGGCCGAGCCGGCCACGAAGGAGTCCGCTCCCGCCTCCGCGCAGCGCGCGATGGTGGACTCGTTGACACCGCCGTCGACCTGGAGCCACAGGGGTATCTCCTGGCCGCTCACGCGCCGCAGGGAGTCGATGGCCTCGCGCGCCTGGCGGACCTTGTCCAGCGTGAACTCGAGGAACTTCTGGCTGCCGAAGCCGGGTTCGACGGTCATCACAAGGAGCGTGTCGACCTCGCCGAGCAGCCCTTCGTAGGGCAGGAAGGGAGTGGCGGGGCTGAGCGCGAGGCCCGCCTGGGCGCCCGCCGCGCGGATGGCCCGCAGGGTGCGGACCGGCGAGTGGGTGGCCTCCGCGTGGATCGTCACGCTGCCCGCCCCCGACTCGGCGTAGTCCGGAGCCCAGCGGTCGGGGTCGGCGATGCCGAGGTGGATGTCGAGGGGCAAGCGCACGTTCTTGACCAGGGACTCGACGACCGGGAGCCCCACCGTGAGGTTGGGTACGAAGTGGTTGTCCATCACGTCGACATGGAGCATGTCGGCGTCGTTGGCCACCGCGTCCGCCTCCTCGGCGAGCCGGGTGAAGTCCGCCGCGAGGACGCTCGGCGAGATGCGCAGGGTCATAGCTCGGCTCCAGGGATCTTGAGGGAGATGCCGTCGGGGAGGACCTGGAAAGCGATGGAGCCCACGCCGTCCGCCACGGCGTGCGCTTCGCGCAGTGCGTTGTCGTCGTGCGTACGGAAGCGCACGGCGATCGTCGTGAGGCCCGCGGCCCTGGCCGCGGCGATGCCCATGGGGGAGTCGTCGATGCCCACCGCGGACGCGGGGTCGACGCCCATCTTCCGCGCGGCGAGCAGGAACCCCTCCGGATCGGGCTTGGGCAGAGCGACGTCGTCGGCGCTGACGAGTACGTCGGGGAGGGGCAGGCCCGCGCTGCGCAGCCGCGCCTGTGCCACCTCCGTGTCGTTCGAGGTGACGATGGACCAGCGGTCGCGGGGCAGCGCGTCGAGCAACTCGGCCGCGCCGGGCAGTGCCACCACCTTCGCGACGCGCTCCCGCTCGGCGAGCCGCACGCGTTCCGCGTGGTCGAGGATCTCCTGCTCGGACAGGTGCGGAAGCATCGTCCGTACGATGTCGCTGCGCTTCTGCCCGTAGAACCGGTTCAGGTCGAACTCCGCGCCCACGCCGACCGATTGGGCCCACTCGCCCCAGCAGTCCTCGGCGTCCGGATAGGAGTCGACGAGCGTGCCGTCCAGATCGAATAAGATCGCGCTTTTGACCATGCACATGCCTTCCTGGGGAAGGGGGGTCTGGTAGCTGGCATATGCACCCTACGCGGGGCGGCTGTTGATCTTGCGTAGGGGAATCAGCCGTTCCCCTTCTGCTCCGTGCAACGCCGCCGACTTGCGAACTCAAGATCAGCGACAGCGGATTCTTCGGCTATGACCGATTCGAAGAAGGCTGGATCCGGGCGCCCGGCCCGCCGCGCGCGGAGGCTCGGCGGGCTCCGAAAGCCCGATAACGGGCAGCAACTTTGCGGGAGCGATGGCGGCCCTGGTGGGGCAACGGCGCCTGTTCTGAGTGCTGTCGGGGCGGGCCGTGGCGAACGGTCTTGCGAGGGCCGGGTTATGGGCTGACCAGCGCCGTTGTCCACGAAGGCGGGGAGCGTCGCCGCCCCTTACTCAGCGGGTCTTGGTGATACTCCCACATATCCGTGGGTCGTTTGAGGTTTAGCTCGGTGCCGCTGTGTCTGGAGGTTGGGGATGGTGTGGGCGGTGGGGGTGGCGCTGTGGTGGGGATGGCGGGGATTGGGTGTATCGCGGGCGTCCTGTGGGTGTCCCGCCGGGGACCAGCGGGCGTAAGGGAGGCGTATCGCAGACGTATCGCGGGCGTATCGAAAAGCGCATACGCCGCCGGAACGATCTCCGGCTTTCCATGGAGGTACGGGCCGCGGCGGTCCGTGCCGAGGGCAGGGTGACCCCGGCTCCACAGGGTGATCGCGGGACGGGGTGCGTGGTGCCGTACAGGAATGTTCGTCCGTTACTCAGGCGGGCCGGTCTGGCCGCCAGTGTCGCGGTGCTGATGATGGCCGCCCATGCCGGGCCTGCTACGGCCGCCCCGGCGCGGGTCGGGAGCGTGCAGCAGGCGATGGAGGAGTTGGCCAGGGTTCCCGGGGTGGTGGGGGTCGTCGGCGGGGCCTACGTCGACGGGAGGTCCGTCGGGCTTGGCAGCGCGGGCTCCCGGTTGCTGGACGGCGGGGGCGGGAGGATACCCGCGAACGCCCGCTTCCGGATCTGGTCGCAGACCAAGCAGATGGTGGCCACCGTGGTGCTGAAGCTCGTCGAGAAGGGCGAGTTGGGGGTGGATGACAAGCTCAGCGACCTGCTGCCGGTGGTGGTGGAGAAGGACCTGGTGGCGCGGGCCGACGAGATCACGGTACGGCAGCTGCTCCGGCACACCTCCGGCATCCCCGACTGGTACGCGGGCAAGCCGAACCCGGACGGGAGCGAGGGGGAGCCCTCGTTCGACGTCTTCGACTTCACGACCCCCTACCAGCCGCTGGACCTGGTGCGGTGGAGCCGTGGTCGGCCCCGGACCGGGGAGCCGGGCGAGAAGTGGTCCTACTCCAACACCAACTACACCCTGCTCGGCATGATCATCGAGAGGGTGACAGGGCGTGACCTGGCCATCGAGCTGGACACGCACCTGTTCGGCCCGCTCGGGATGACCAAGACCTACCTCATGGTCAAGCCGCCGGACGGCGTCAAGGGGCCGCACGGCCACGGCTACTACCCCGACGCCGACGGCAGGCTGCGCGACGTGGACCGGTTCAACGCCAGCTTCACCGGTGCGGCCGGAGGTGTGGTCTCCACCGCGCACGACGTGAGCGCCTTCAACCGGGCCTTCAGCCAGGGGAAGTTGCTGCCGCCGGAACTCCAGCGCGTACTGACCGACCGGCTGCCCAGCGCCGCGCAGACCCGAGGCAAGGGCCGCGGCGGTTGCGGCGACGATTTCTACGTCACGGGCGGGTTGGCGCCCGGCTCCCTCGCCATGACCCTCTACTCAGCGGACGGCCGCCGCCAGCTCGCGGTGTCGTTCACCCTGAGCGCCAACCCCAGCGCCGTGGAGCTCGACGTGGGCAAGGCGGTGGAGGCGGTCTTCTGCCCGCCCTCCTGAGCGGCGGCTGCACGCTCTTCGGCTCGGGGTGCGTGCGAACACCTCGCTGCCGAAGCTGCCCGACATCGATGACGTTGAACCCGCCTCAGCCGCCGATCAGGCGTGCGTCGACGAGGTGCGGGTGGTCCTGGAGCGGCACGGCGCACTGCGACGCTTCGGTCTCACGCTGCTGCACGAGCACTTCGACGTCGCCGACGACGAGATCCTGGTCGAGGACCCGGTGTGCCAGGAAGCACGCCGACTTCCGGGGGCGAGGCGGGGTGCACGTGCGGTCTCACCACAGGGAGATGTGCGTACGGCGGCATGGCGAGCGGCGGCAGGCTGCCGCTCTCTACCTGCGGCGCGCGGTGTCGGAAGGGAGCTCGGCGAAGCGGTCGCGGTACTGGCTGGCGAAGCGGCCGAGGTGGGAGACGCCCCACCGGTAGGCGATCGCGCCCACGGGGTCGGTGGAGGCGAGGATGTCCTGGCGGACGCGGTCCAGCCGCAGGTTGCGGACGTAGGCCATGGGCGAGAGGCCGAGGCGGTCGCGGAACGCGGAGCTGAGCGTGCGTGGGCTGCAGCCCGCTGCGGCGGCGATGCCGTCGAGGCTGATGCGCTCGGGGAGGTTCGCTTCGATGAACGCGAGGGCTTCCCGCAAGGGGCGCGGGTAGCCGGGGCGCGGACCGTCGTGCAGTGCGCCGGTGTGGGAGTGCGGCTGGGCCAGGAGCAGGGCGGTGACGAGGCAACGCAGCTGGCTGCGCCGCAGTTCCGGGCGTTGGAAGAGGGGGTCTTCGGAGTCCAGCTGTTCGAGGAGGGAGCGGACGAGGAGCCGCACCGCCCGGCCCTTGGGCTTGGCCAGGTCGAGGGCGAAGTCGAAGCGCACGGTGGACACTGGCGGATGCCCGGTCAGCACGGCGTATTCCTGGTCGACTAGGGCGGCGTCGATCCGTAGGCCCAAGAACCGGGTTCGCCGACCGCGCAGGGGCCGTAGTTCCTGCGTGTCGCCGGGGTTGGCGACTCCCGCCGTCGCCCCGTCGAGGGTCGCCCGCAGGGTGCCGCACGAGGCCGAGAGGGCGCCGGAGACACCGATGTTGACGAAGTAGGAGCGACGGGCACGGCTCCCGGCCGAGGCGACGCGGACGCCGAGCGGCGAGACGAAATAGCCCACCGCGAAGTCGTGCGCGGCGACGCCGCGCAGTTCGTGGACGCCGTCGCCGCCGAGCTCGTCCAGAGGCGATCTGGTGATCGAGCCGCCGAACAGGCGGGTCGCGGCGTTGAGGAGGTCGGCGGGGTTCGGGGAACTGGTGATGAGGTGGTTGCGCAGCGGCGTCGGCACGACGGTGGGGTCACCTCCCTGGCAGCCCATTGTCAGGGATGCCCGCGGGGTGTGGACAGGCAGGCCGGAGCAGCGGCTTGGCCCGGACGGGCGGCGGGGGCGCGAACAGCCCCGGGGCGGCGTCGTTGTGGGACTTGGCGTCGGAGGGGGTCACACGGGCTCGGCCATGAGCCGGTGGCAGGAGTCGGTCAGCGCGTACGTCTCCTGGTAGCGCCCCGCCTGCTCCAGGCCGACGATCGCCTCGGAGGTCTCCACGAGCGTGCGGCACCGTCGCGCGCGTCTGCTGGTGAACGCCCGGAGCGCCGTGCCGACGGAGCCGTGCCGTCCTAGTTCCTGGGCCAGGACGAGCCCGTCCTCGATGGCCAGGGCGGCGCCGCTGGCCAGCTGCGGTGCGGGCGCGTGCGCGGCGTCGCCGATGACCACGGCGCTGCCCCTGCTCCAGGCGCCCTTCAGGAGTGCCGTGAGGACCGGGCGGCGTACCACCGATTCCGACGCGGACACCAGGGAGCGGATCTCCTCCACCCGGCCGGGGAACGTGCGCAGGAGCTGGCGCAGGCGCGGGGCGAGTGCGGCATTGGGCAGGGCGGTCCGCTCCGCTCCGTTCTCCGTCAGGAACACGTACGCCTGCCTGGGGGAGAGGGGCACGAGTCCGGCCGTGGCGGACTTCCCGGCGAAGTGATGGATTCCGGTGGCCCACGGCGGCCGGGGCACCAGGGCCCTCCAGACCATCTGCCCGTGAAAGACGAGCGGGGCTGCGAGCCGCAGCAGGTCCCGCGTCGACGAGCGGATCCCGTCCGCGCCCACCAGGAGTGTGACCTCCCGGACCGTCCCGTCCGACAGCCGCACCCGGACCAGCTCCCCCTCCTGATCCACCGTGGCGACCGTCACTTCGTGGCGTACCACCGCCCCGCACCGCTCGGCTTCCGCGTACAAGACGCGGTGCAGTGCGGGGCGGGCGATGCCGACCATCGCCGGGCGCCGCAGACCGATCAGGCGCGGCAACCGCACCTCGCCCGCGGGCTCCCCGTCCACCTCCACCTGCGTGACCGTGCGCATGCCGTAGCCCTCGGCCAGACACGCGTCCGCGAGTCCCACCTCGTCCAGCGCGCGCAGCGAAGGTCCGGTCAGGCACAAGCCCCAGCCGGAATCCGCCCGAGGCGGGTGGATCTCGGCGATCTCCACCCGCCATCCGCCGCGTGCCAGGGCGATGGCCGCTGTCAGGCCGGCCACTCCCGCACCCACGATCAGGGCCGTCCGCGCATCGCCACAGCTGTTCATGTACGCCTCCAGAGCGCCGTTTTCCCCGGAACCGTAGGGCGCGTGGGCGCTCGGCCTTGTCCGCGTCGGGCGGCGGTCATCCGCTGTCGGCAAGCGGTCGTCCGGCGGGGGCGCGGGTCCCACCGCCGCGCCTGCGTGCGCAGCGGTGATCAACATATACTTCTGCGGCTCGGCGGTCTCTAGGCCGTCGGCGGAGAAGGACACGGGGGCGTGTGATGGAACTGCGGGACATCGAGATCTTTCTGGTCTTGGCCGAGGAACTGCACTTCGGCCGGAGTGCCGAACGGCTCATGGTCTCCCAGGCGCGGGTCAGCCAGGCCATCAGGAAGCAGGAACGGCGCATCGGCGCCCCGCTGTTCGAGCGCACCAGCCGCACCGTGCGCCTGACCAACGTCGGCCGCCAGCTGCGCGATGACCTGCAGCCGGTCTACGCGGGCCTGCACGAGTCCCTGGAACGCGCCCGGCTGACGGCCAGCGGTGTCACCGGCAGGCTGCGCGTCGGCATGATGCCGTTCAACATCGTCGACATACACCCGTACTGGAAGGCCTTCCGCGCGCGTCATCCACGGTGGGCGCTGGAGGTTCGCCAACTGACGTACGTCGACCCGTTCGGCCGGCTCCGTGACGGTGAGATGGATGTGCTCGTCACCTGGCTGCCCGTGGAGGAGCCGGGCCTCACCGTCGGCCCGGTCCTGAGCGTGGACCCGCGCGTCCTCGCCGTGGCCGCCGACCACGAGCTCGCCCAGCGGACGTCGGTGCGGCTGGAGGTGTTCGCCGACTTCCAGCACGCCGTCGCCCCTGAAATGCCGGACTACTGGGAGGACAGCTACCTGCCCTTCCACACGCACGAGGGGCGGCCGATCGAGCGCGGGCGCATCGTGAACAACGCGGCGGAGCTGATCAACCAGATCGGCATGGGCGAGATCATCCACGGCTTTCCCGGCCATGTCACTCGGTACTGGGGCATGCCGAACATCCGGTGGATACCCATCACGGACATGCCATCCCTGTCTTACGCTCTGGTCTGGCGGAGCGAGGGAGAGAACGAGCTGATCAGTGCCCTCGCCGATGTGGTCCGCGAACTGGGCCCCACACGGTTCTGAGGCGCCGCTCAAGCACCGCCGCCATACTCCGATAACCGTCGAGTTATCGATGAACGCACGAAACCTGTGTTGATCCAGACGTTGCCCCCACGGGAGGCTTGAGGCACCCGGGCAGGCCGCTCGTCGGGGGCGTTGGTTCCCCCGGCCATCCCCGCCCGGCCGCCTCTCCCATGATGCCCCGCTCCGTCAGGCGTGGCGTCACGCTGCCCTGTTCTGGAGGAAACAGTCATGACACCACTGCCTGACGCGGGCTCATCGGGTTCCCCGAGCCAGGAGTCAGACAGACGTGCCAGACAGGTTCGACATGACCGTGATGTACGCGACGCACGACGCCTTACGAAGGGAGCTGCGCTGCCTCGCCCGCGCCACCACCCGCGCCGGTCCCGATCCCCGGGACGTCGTGCGCACCACGGGCTGGAAGCTGTTCCGCGAGGCGCTGCACCTCCACCACGCCGCCGAGGACGAGGCACTGTGGCCCTTGCTCCGCGAGGCCCTGCGCGGCCGCCCCTTCCCCCTGGCGCGCCTTGAGGCGATCGAGGCCGAGCACGCCGTGCTCGGCCGCCTGCTCACGGCGATCGACCAGGCACTGGCCGACCCCGATGTCGGTCAGGACCTGTTCGGTGAGCTCACCGGCTCGCTGGTCACCGGCCTTCGCGGACATCTCCGCCATGAGGAGGAGGTCGTTTTCCCGCTGGTCCAGACCGCCCTGGGGGAGAAGCAGTGGGAGCGCTTCGGGCGCTTCCACGCCCAGTGGATCCAGGCCGACGCCGCCCGGATCCTGCCGTGGCTCCTGGACGGCGCCGCCGAGCGGACTGTGACCGCCGTTCTGACACAGGTCCTGCCCGAGTCCGCGCACCGCGCGTACGCGGATCGATGGCAGCCCGCCTACGCGGGGCTCGACCAATGGCGTGCCGGGCCGAGTTGACCGCCACGTTCCCCCGCCAATGACCAACCTCTGAGACGAGTCCCCGCGCGGATTCGAAACAAGTCAGCACACCATCAAGCGAGATGCGGCATCTCGTTCCTCACGACAGGAATGTAATGAACGTTCTACTCACCGGTGCCACCGGTTACATCGGCTCCGCCGTCACCGACCACCTCATCGCCGCTGGCCACCAGGTCGTCGCGGTCACCCGCGGCGCCGAGCCGCAGCCCGGCCGCGGCTGGCACGCTCAGCTGGTCGGCGACACCGCGGACCCGGCATCGCTGGCCGACGCGGTGACCCCCGAGATCGATGCCGTGCTCCACCTGGCTCCCCCGAGCGGCGACGAGGACGTCGACACCGCCGTCATCGAGGCGCTCGCCACTCCGCTGCGCGGTACCGGCCGTCCCCTCGTCTACACCAGCGGCGTCTGGGTCCTCGGCGCCACCGGCGACGCCCAGGAGGTCAGCGAGGAGGCCCCCACCAACCCGATCGGCATCGTCGGCTACCGCCCGCGGATCGAGCAGCGGGTCCTCGCCGAGGCCGCCGAGGGCGTGCGCGCGGTCGTCGTCCGGCCCGGCATCGTGTACGGCCGTGGCGGCGGCATCCCCGCCATCCTGGCCGACCGGGCCCGCCAGCAGGGAGTGCCCGAGTACTACGGCGAGGAGGGCGTGCGCTGGCCGACCGTCCACGTGGACGACCTGGCCGCGCTATTCGTGACCGCCGCCGAGCGGGCCGATGCAGGCACCACCTGGCACGGCGTCGGCGACGCGGCCGTCCCGGTCCGTGACCTCGCCCGGGCCGCGGGCCGCGCGGCCGGAGTGCTCGCCGCCCCGCAGGTGGTGCCGGTGGAGCAGGCCGCCGAGGTCTTCGGCGCGCTGTTCGCGGACGCGCTCGCTCTCGACCAGAGCGTCAGCGGCGCCGCGGCCCGCACCGCCCTCGGCTGGCGGCCGGAGCGGCCGAGCGCGGTGGCCGAGCTGACCTCGGGCTCGTACCGGCCGGTCGAGGTGTTCGGTGCCCCCGAAGGCCCGGAGACCGACGCCGAGGTGGCCGCGATCCGCCGTCTGGTCGCCGAGGTCGAGCACGCCCAGCAGAACGAGCTGGTCGACCGGTTCCTGAGTGTCTTCCGTCGGCAGGACCCGGTGTGGACCACCGGTCACGGCAAGCGCCTTTCGGGCTACGAGGAGATCGCGGCCTTCACCGGGAAGGTGCTGCCCGGCGCGACGGCCGAGTCCACCGCTGTCTATGACGTCGAGCGGGTGCTGTTCCTGCGGCCCGACGTCGCCGCGGTGAACGTCCGCCAGCAGCCGGTCAGCCCCGACGGCACCCGGATCGCCGACCGGCCCGAGGGCCGCCCGTTCTACGTCCTGGTCAAGGAGGACGGCACGTGGCGCGTCGGCGCCGCCCAGAACACCCTCGCGGTCGACTGACGACCAGCACGGCGCGCGACACAGGCATACGAACCCGAAGTACCAGGAAGGAAGTCCACCCCGTGACGACCCAGCAGATGACCGACGCCGAACTCGCCGGACAGCCCGCCGCCTACTGGACCGGTATGGCCTACGAGGCGCTCATCGCGTTCACCCGGGCCCGGCAGGAGGAGAAGGGCTACACCCAGCCCCAGTTCTGGCTGCTGCGCAACCTGTCGGCGAACGACCTCTCGCCCGACGGCGAGGGGATGACCCTGCCCGAGCTGCGCACGGCCATGGCCTCCTACATCAGGCCCGAGGACGACCTGGCGGTGGAGTCCGTGGCGCTCGTGGAGCGCGGCTGGCTGAGACGGGACGCGGCGGACCGGCTGTGGCTCACCGAGGAGGGGGAACAGGCCCGCGTCGACCTCGCGCGCAACGCCCCCGCGATCCGCGCCGCCCTCCACGAGGGCATCGACGACGCGGACTACGTCACCACGCTGAAGGTGCTCCAGCAGCTGATGCGCAACGCGGGCGGAACGATGCCCTGACACACCGACAAAGCCCGGATGCCCGGCCCCTCGGGGCCGGGCATCCGCGCGCTGGCTCTCACCACGTGACGGAGGCGAGGTGCCGCCTGCGGGCGATGGCCTGTGCTGATGCAGTGCGGGCGTGGCGGGCGATACCTCGACGCTGACATGACCCTCGTGACACTCGTCCGACGTATGTTTTTGATGGGGTGTCAGGTGTGCTGCTGGGCTGGTGAGGACACCTGAAGAGCGACGTTGGTGGGCGACGGGATCTTCTTGAAGTCGTCTTCCTGATGGAGCTGACCAGCGTTGATGCCCATGCACCCGTTCTTGACATGGGCAGATACGTCTTTCAGCGTCTTTCCAGGATAGTGCTGCGTTACGCGGTCGATTCTCCCCACGCGCTCCCCAGCACCGTCGAAACTCCCCAGATTCTCCCCAGGAAGTGCCGTCGCGGTGAGCTGACGGATGTGGCGTGGGAGCGGATGGCGCACCTGACGCTGCCTGAGCAGGGCCTGCCTTCGAAGCTCGCTGTTAGAAGTCGACGTCTTTCCTATGACGCATCATGCGGAGTGTGTGGCGATCCTGGAGCCCGCCGAAAACGGGGGTCACGAGATCGACATCCCGTCGACGGACAGCACCTGACCGGCCATGTAGTCGGCGTCCAGCAGCAGTTCGATGCCGCGGGCCACCTCGTCGGGCGTGCCTCTTGGGGGAAGGACCCAACGGACTCAACGTGCAGACCAGGGACAGCACACGCATGTCGTACTCGTTCTGTCCCCTGAGGACTCGGTGTTGTGGATTCCACGCCTTCCACACGCCGCCCCCCCGCTCGGCGAACATGCCGCGCCGCGCCACCCACGCGCAAGGTTGTCCCGGGATTGAACCCGGACGAGTCGCGGGATCAAAGAGGACGAGACCCGCGTGACCTCGTCTGCCGCTTCGAAGGGCGTGCGCGCGGGCTGACGTTGGGTCGTGAGTCCGGCCGGGTGTCGCGCGGGAGAACCAGACGGGAGAACCAGAGCGGTGTCCCGTAGGGCCGGGCGGTGACCTGCACGTTTCATGCCGTGATCTCTTCGCAGCGACGCCTGCCGTACTTGACTGACCTGTCCGATGCTGTGGAACCGCCCACTCGATGCGACAGCCGGGCCCTCGCCCTGCCCGCATGGGCGCCAGCAATCCGAAACAGCCCGCCGGCAAGAGGGACGAGCCGTCCCGAAAGATCGAGGCCAGGGGGTGAGGATTCGGGCCTGTCAGCTCCCGCCCTTCAGTGCCCGCATGTGCACCGAGTCGATCGCACACCGCGACCAGTCCAGCTCACGGTGGGAGCCGAGATGATCTCGGATCAGTTGGTGCAGCTTGGTCCACACCCGGGCCCTGGACCACTCGGTGAAACGGCGGTGCGCGGTCGGTCCGGACGGCCCGAACACAGGTGGCAACTGCCGCCAGGCGCACCCGGTGGTGGCCACGAAGATGATCGCGGCGAGTACCTCCCGGTCGCCGTACCGCCGTCGGCCACCGCCTTGCGGCCGCGTCGGTGCCGACGGCACTACCCGTATGAACAATTCCCATAACTCGTCCGGCACCAGCCGTTCCACCACTTCCATGTCCCCCCCCCCAGCGAAGCGACGATCACATCGAACGAGACCAACTCGAGCAGTAGACTGGGCCCGTGGTGGTGGTGGCGTTCGGTCAGCGACGTCTCCGTGCTCATTCCCAGCGGAAGAGTGCGGAAGCCACAGCGACGCCGAGCACAGTCGTGACTCCGAGGCTGGCCCAGTTCTCCCAAGCTACGGTCTCGCCCACCCGTGTGGACTGGAAGGCTTCGACGGCAGCACCGAAGGGGAGCCAGGAGCCGATTTCGGCCAGCCGCTCGGGCAGGTTCTCCATGGGGCCGAACATGCCGCCGAGTGCAGCCATACCGAAGAAGCCGACCAAGCCAAGGGCGACCGCCGCGTTGGGTGTGGGAGCCACTGATGCCACGATCATGCCCACGGAGTACATCGCCAGACACAGGGCGAGCAGGACCAACACAGCCACCAGCACATCACTGGGCAGGCCGGCGTTGAAGAACTGGATGGCGATCCCGACAGCGATGGCGATGCCGAAGAGCATCTGGAGGAAAGTGACCACCATCTGAGCCACCAGCACCATCGCGGGAGATGCCGGGGTGACGGCCAGTCGGCGGAGTACTTTGGTCTTGCGATAGGTGGCCAGGTAGCCGGGGAAGTTCATCACCGCGATCATGGTCACCACCAGGGACAGGACCACTGGCACCGCGTGAAAGTCCAGAACGGTGACACCGGGCCGGACCTCTTCGTCGGGGTTTTTGAGCGAGAGGCCATTCATCACCAGGAGCAGCACAGGAACAGCTAGTGGAATGATGACGTTCGCGGGGTCCCGGGTGGTCATCCTTGCCTCGGCCTGGATCATCCGAAGCCATGCTCGGATCCCTGGCCGAATGGCGTGGACAGGAGGTGTCGTCGTGGTGGTGGTCATCGGTATTCTTCCTCCTCGTCCAGAAGCGCTTTGCCGGTCAGACGCACGAAGGCATCTTCCAGGGTGGCGGCCGAAGCCTGTGCTTTGAGTTCCGCCGGGCTGCCCCGAGCGATGATGCGGCCGGCGTCGATAATCAACACCCGGTCACAGAGCTGTTCCACCTCGTCCATGGCGTGGCTGATCAGGATCACCGTCTGATCCTTCAACGACTCGATGGTCGCCCACACCCGGCGTCGCGCCTTCGGGTCCAGCCCGGTGGTGAGCTCATCGAGGATGACCACCTGAGGTTGACCGACCAGCGCCAGGGCGATGGAGAGCCGCTGCTTCTGTCCCCCGGAAAGCCTGCTGAATCTGGTCTTGGCCTTGTCCTGCAGCTCCACCATGGCGAGGGCCCGGTCGGCAGCCAGGGGGTTGGGGTAAAAGCTGCGGTAGAGATCCACCAGCTCACGAGTGGTCAGGGCATCATGCAGGTTGGCCTCCTGCAGTTGGACGCCGAGCACCTGACGCACTTCGGCCCCGTCGCTGAAGGGATCCAGGCCTAGAATCCGCACACTGCCTTTCGTGGGCCGGCGCAGCCCGGCGATCATCTCCACGGTCGTGGTCTTGCCGGCCCCGTTGGTTCCCAGCACACCGAAGGTCTCCCCTACAGGCACTTGCAGGCTGATGTCGTCGACTACTGTCCTGTTCTTGTACCGTTTGACCAGATGTTGTGCGTCGATGGCCAGAGGCCTGGTCTCGCTGCTCATGCTGACCAGTCTTGTGCGCCTGGTCTGCCGCAGGCAGGTGCCGACGGTCATGACCTCGAGCATGACTTTCGGCACCTGTGGGCCGTCCCCGGACTCAGGTAGGCTCGATCGCTATGAGTCACACTCCGGTCAATGTGGTTGTCGGCCACAAGGACGGACGCCGCGCCGACGACTTCGCTCGGCACGCGATTGTGGGGCTCAGTCTGGTCATTGGCGTTCTCACCCTGGCCATGGATGAACTCGCGATACCGGCCTGGATATGGTCCACCATTCTGGCGGCGTGGTTCGTCGCCACGAACCTGTCGGTCAGCCGATTGCCCGGCCGCACCGGCCAGTTGCTGTGCTACGGGTGTGCTGTGCTCACCTCCTGGGTGCTGCTGATGACCGTGTCGTCCAGCGGCAGCATGGTCGTGACGTTGCTGATCGTGATCGCCGCGATGGGCACCTATCTGGTTCCGATGGGGTGGGTTCTCTGTGTGGTGTCGCTGAACTGCCTGGTGACCTCTGCGTATGTGTGGTCCGTCGGCGCGGATCTCATCAAGACGATCGCGTCTGTGGTCTTCTATCTCATAGTTCATCTGGCCGTGGTCTCCACCGCCTATGCGATGTCGCGAGAAGCCCTGCTCCGGGCCGAAATGGAGCAGAAGAATCTGGAACTGGAAGCGGCAGGAGTGCTGCTGGAAGAGTCCGCTGCCGCCTCCGAGCGACTGCGCATCTCCCGGGAGCTCCACGATTCGCTCGGCCACCAGCTCACTGTGCTCAGCCTGGAACTGACGGCTGCCCAGCACCGCCTGGAGAAGGAGCCCGCCCAGCACGGCGAAGGTCTTGCCGTGCTGGAACATCTCCGGCGCGCCGGGGGCATGGCCAAGGACGTGCTCGCCGATCTGCGCAGCTCGGTCGGGGAGCTGCGGGTGCCCAGCCAGGCCGACCTGCAGCAGGACTTGGAACGGCTGGCCCGCGCTGTGCCCAGCCTGGAGATACACGTAGAGGTTGACGCCGAGGTGGAAGCCGACGAAGAGAAATCAGCAGTCCTGGTACGAGTGGCTCAAGAGATCATCACCAATACCATCAAGCATGCCAGGGCCGCTGAATTGGCACTCACGGTGCAACTGGAGGACGGCACGCTGACCCTGAGAGGCGTCAATGACGGTACGACGCCACGTAGCATCACCATGGGAAACGGTCTTACCGGGCTGAAAGAGCGCCTGAAGCCGCTCGGCGGACACCTGACCATCCGCAACACACCACAGTTCACTGTGGAGGCCCGGCTGCCGACGACACATGATCGGCGACCGCGGAAGTGACAGTCACCGATCCGCGCGTACTGGTGGTCGATGACCAGACCCTGGTCCGCCAAGGCATCCGCACCCTGCTTGAACTTGCCGGCATCGCAGTGATCGGTGAGGCATGCGACGGTGCCGAGGCACTTCAGGCATGCACTGCCCACAGCCCGGACGTCGTCCTGCTCGACCTCCGGATGCCGGTCTATGACGGGCTCTGGTTTCTCAAGAAGCAGTACGAGCAGGGGATCGAGATCCCTGTTCTGGTGCTGACCACCTTCGACGACGACGCCCTGGTTCTCGACGCCATGCGCGCCGGGGCCAAGGGTTACCTTCTCAAGGACGTCACGGTCGACCAGCTTTCCCGGGCCGTAGAGTCGCTGGCCTCCGGCGGTACTTTCATCGGCCCCTCCATCACCGATCGGCTGGTGCGGTTCATCCGGTCCGGAGCACAGCCCAGCGGCGCCGCCGGGGTCGTCGTCGAAGACCTCACAGACCGTGAGATCGAGGTATTGCGGCTAGTGGCAGAAGGCTACTCCAACAGCCAGATCGCCGAACTGGTGCGCTTGGCCGAGGGCACGGTGAAGAACTACATCTCCTCCATCCTGGTGAAGCTCGGAGCCCGTGACCGCACCAACGCCGTACTGCGAGCCATTCGCGAAGGAATGCTTGGTTAGGGCCCTTCTGGTGGATCTCCGTGGCGTCGCGTCGCCCGGCACGCCCTCTCGCCGCACCGGACGAAAGCCCAAGTAGCTCCTTCCCCAAGCTCTCGGCTCCGCTCGAGCAGGGGAGGCCCCATTCGAGGACTTCCGTCCGGCACGCCGAGAGCACGCACCGAACGCCGCTCCTTCTCCCACGGAGATCCACCAGAAGGGCCCTAGGGATGCGATGCCTGCCCGGCAGGGGTGAACACTGCTTCATCAGGCGCCTCTGCGTCTCGCCGCCCTGCGGAATCGGACAGCCTCCCCACGTTCACTACTGACCTGCAAGGAACCAAGGCGCAGTCAGGGACGTCTGAACTCGAACATGCTGACGTCCAGGTGCAGGATTCCGTGCTCATCGGCGGCCTCCCTGACCGCGGGAGCCGAGCTGATGAGAGCAGCCGGTATCTGGACCGGCTCGGTACGCAGCTTCCGGCCGACGAAGCCAGCCTCGACGGCGATGCGCTCCAGCTCGGGTGCGTCGCCCACTGCCTCGTTCGCACCCATGTAGATCCTGCCCTCTTGGGCCAGGAACTTTCCCACGTCCCGGAAGAACCGGCGGTGCATCGTGAATCCCGGGTCGAGCGCTGCGGCTTCGGCCCCCGTGCTGTGCTCCCGCCCGATCGGCGTCTTGATCTGCGGTGGATTCGAGAAGATCATGTCGAACTTCGCACTGCCGTTGAGAGCGTCGAACACGTCACTGGTGTGCGCCGTCACGAGGTCGGCCACGCCGTGCCGCTGGGCGTTGAGCAGGGTGTTCTCAGCCGCGCGGGGATTGATGTCCAGGCCCACCACCGATGCGCAGTTGTGCTTTGCGGCAACGACACAGGTCATGCCCGCACCACAGCCCACCTCAAGGAACCGGCTGCCCGCGGTGAACGGCAACCACGTGGTGAACAGTCGGGTCACAGGATCCGGCGGCCATACCTCGGGCAGTACCTCCCAATGCTTTCCGAGCAGATACGTGGTGGATCGCTTCTTCGGCCGCGAGTCCATCTCCGACAGCAACCAAGCGCCGATCTCCTCGGCGAGTGTCTTCTCCACTGCAATCTCCTTCTTTCTGCCGTCACCGGTCCAGCGTTGACAACCGAACGTCAGCCCCTTCGGACGAGGGCACGAACGCTGATCAGGAGCCCCAGCGCACACCACGCGGCCACGACGAACGCGTCCTGCCATCCCGTACTGAAGGTGTCCGACAACAGACCCGCGCGGATCATGTCGCCGGCCGACTGGATCGGGAGTACCTCATGGACTGACTGGAGCCACGAGGGGAACCGGCTCTCTGGAGATATGACCGGCGAGAACAGCAGCACGAAGAACACCAGCACCTGGGAGAGAAGTTGGGCTGGCATCGGGCGCAGCATCACACCCATCGCGTAACCCATGGAAATCGCCATCAACGCGGCCAGAACCGATCCCCCCACCAGAAGGGGCCAGTTGAATGAAAAGGCGAAGTCATACCGCACCAGCGACACGATCACGGCGACAGCAACACCAGGCAGCGCCATGACCAGCCATACGATCAGGTCGTTCAACATGAGGATGCTGCGAGGCACCGGAAGCGCGCGCTGGTACATGAAAGCCCCATTCATGCGCGACTGCGATGTGCCCTGAGGCACCATGACCAGTCCGATAGCCATGATCAGCACCGTTGGCGCACCCGAGGACAAGTACTGCGCGGCGGCGGAGTCAAGGTTCGGGATAAGGAGACCGAAGCCGATGATGACACCGGCGGCGAGGACTGCCTGCGCTACGACGAACAGCGGAAGCATCGCCCCGGTCCCGCTCAGCGTCCAACGCAAAATGGTCACATTGATCGCTCCGAAGCTGATTTGCGCCGGGATCTCAACAGCTACTCGCTCACCGGACGCGGCAACCGTCTGCTCAGACATGGGCGGGCTCCTCCGTGACGGCTTCGGCTGCGCTTGTGATGGCCAGATACGCGTCCTCGAGAGTGACGGGGGACAAGGCATACCCCTCAATGCGCTGATGCGCGCGGAGTGTGGTCGCCCAGGCAACTGCGACTTCGGCATCGGCAGCATTGTGGGTGAGCAGTACTCGCCGTCCGGCACGTACTCGACGCGTGATGGGAATCGGAATGCCATCGCCGGACTCGGAAGGGTCTGATCCGTTCGGGGGCAATGACAACTCCAGCCTCAGGAATTCGTCGCTCGCTCCGCGAAGTTGACTCGGCGAGCCGGCAGCGGCGACCTTCCCGTGGTTCAGCACGACGAGTTCGTCCACCACGCGCTCTGCTTCGACCACGTTATGGGTGACGAGCAGCACTCCGGCCCCTTGGTCCGCGAGTCGGCGCACCGTGTCCCACAAGCGTCGCCGTCGACCGGCATCAACATCGTTGGTCGGCTCATCGAGGACGTACAGCGGCACAGGCCCGACAGCCGCCATGGCGAATGCCGTCAACCGCCGGACGCCACTGGATATACCCCCGCCGTTGGGCATGGCCCGCCGGCCAAGCCATTCATTGATGTCCAGCTCGGTGGCCAGTGCCAGCGTCGCCGACTTGGCTTCGGCGCGGGAAAGTCCGCGTAACCGAGCGACAAGCTCGATCGCCGTGGCCGGACTTATCCCGTCGAGCGGTGCCTGACTCTGGGGCTGAAGTGCCACCGCGCGGCGCGCCGTTCCCGGGTTGGCGACGGCATCCACTCCCGCCACCCGGATCGATCCGCTGTCGGGTTTGAGCAGTCCGACGATCTGCGAGACCAGGGTGGACTTCCCGGCTCCGTTGTGGCCGAGCAACCCGACCACTTCGCCGGCCCGGACGCGAAGCCCCACGTCGTCGTTGGCGACGACATCGCCGAACCGTTTCGTGACGCCCCCGACTTCAAGTACTACATCACTCATCGCGATCCTCACGTTCTCATTTTGCACGCGTGGCTCGATGGCACTTCCACATCGAGTGGGAGCCTTGGATTCTCATCAGCAGACCGAAAGAAGCTCGTCAAGCGGTACCGTCTCAATCGCCAGTGCGGTGTCATCCTCGCAGCATTCCGCGACGTAGTAGTCGTCGCCGTGAACCGCCTGCGTCAGAAATGGGGGCTCTTTACCGGAATGGTCGAGACCCTGCGGATGCACGTCATCCACGGACACATTGAACGAGTCCAAGCGTATACGCAGACCGTGGCTGACGTACTTTATGCAAGCCTCTTTCAGCGTCCAGATCCGAGTGAAGCGGCGCGGACGCTCCTCTTCTGCACCATTCCAGACGTAGGCATACTCGGATGACGCGAACCTGTGGGCGATTCCAACCGGACGCTCATCCACTCGCTCGATATCGACCCCGACAGAATTCGCGCTCGTTGCGCATACCACCCACCCGTCCGCATGTGACAGGTTGAAATGAACGCCCAGGTGATCGGGGAGGAACGGCTTGCCGTGTGCGCCCTTCGCTTCGTGGAGTTCGCGCACCGGCACACCGTGCCGCTTGTTCACCGCGTACCGCAACAGCACGCCAGCGGCCAGGCATCGCTTGCGGTCGTCGAGGAACCAGTACTTCGCCGCGCGAGCGCGTCGCTCTGCCGACACCGCCGTCTCGAACCGCTCGAGGTCCTGGTCCCGCAGGCCGCCGATGTCAAACGCAAGGACGTCAGGCACCCGTCACCGTATCTCTGGCAGGGCCGCGGTTTCACGCCCGCGCTCCGCCGCCCCCTCGCCGCCCGGAGACAAGGACACGACCTTGGATTCCATCAGCGACGCCATCGCACTCCGGTGTTCATCAAGGAAGAAGTGCCCGCCGTCGAACTCCGTGACCTCCAGGGGGTGATCTGTGTAGCGCTGCCACATATCGGTGGTTGCCGTATCGCTGCGGCCCATCATGAGCACTACCGGGCAGCGCAGCTTGTCGAACGTCGTATCCTGATACCCACCCATCAACCGCAGGTCGGCTTCGATGATCGGTGCGATGTACTTCATGAAGTCCGAGTCCCGCAGGTACTCCTTCGATACTCCGCCGTAGCGCCAGAGGACATCGCTGAAGCCCTCGCTCGTATCAAGCTCCGCTACGTGCGCAAATCGTGCCCTGGAAGGCGCTGACGCGCCGGAACTGAAGAACGCCAACGGTGGATTGTTCAACCGGTCCTGACACAACCGAGCGACCTCATAGCCGATGGTGCTGCCCATGCTGTGCCCCCAGATCGCATACGTCCGGCGGAATGCATCGGCAAATTCTGCAAATATGTTCTCGGCCAGTTCCGCAACCGTGGGAGGCATGGGGATTCGCATTTTCTGCTCCCGGAGCGGATACTGGGCAACATTCAAATCGATGACGCCGGTGAACGCAGGGCGCCACTTGCTGTAGTAGAGCTTGCCGGCACCGGCGTGCGGGAAGCACAGCATCGGAATCTTTTCCATTTCACTTACCGCCATCCCTCTGTCCATGACCTTTTACATCCTCAGTATCCACTGGGTTCCAGTCCGGGGCGGATCTTTTCTTCTTCGTCAGAAATTCGATGTGGGCTCCCAGTGAGGAGATCGAGTTGTGCTCGAAGTAGAGTCGTATCGGAAGACTGTGTCCCAATGTTTTGCGCAGCCGGTTGTTGATGGCCAGGAGATTCAGGGAAGTGATTCCGAGATCGAAGAAATCCTGGTGGACGTCGACCTTTGAGCTGGAAAGGACATCGGCCACGATGTCGTGCAGCCGCTGCTCGGCCCACGACGAATCACGGGATCCGGGTGCTTCCTGTTCGGTGTCGGGCTCGAGACGCAGATCTTTCAAGCGGTGACGGTCTACTTTTCCGCTCTTGTTGAGCGGTAGGCGGTCGATCGGAACCAGGACGGGGGGAATCATGTAGCCGGCCAGCGCGTGTGTCAGCTCCTGCCGAATCCTCTCGGAGGATACGGGCCGGGCGGCAACGTAGTATCCGTGGAGCCGCTTCTCACCGCCGTTGTCCACGGCAATAACGACGCCGTCCTCGATTGTGTCGAGGGACTGCAGAACGCTCTCGATCTCGCCCAGCTCGACCCGGAACCCGTTGATCTTCACCTGGTCGTCCACACGGCCGAGATAATCGAATGCCCCGTCCGGCAACATCCGGGCGAGGTCGCCGGTGCGGTAAATCCGCTCGCCGGGCAGCGCCGCCGAGGTGATGAACCGGGCATCGTTCAAGTCGGCACGGTTGTGATAGCCGGCGGACACCCCTTCTCCCCCCACGCACAACTCACCGACCGCACCGCGAGGAAGCAGGTTGAGGCCGGAGTCGAGGACGTACGCTGTCGAGTGAGCCAAGGCGCGTCCAATGGGGATGCGACTCCCCAGCAGGTCGTCCTGGACGATCGCGTGAGTCGTGGAGAAGACAGTGTTCTCGGTGGGCCCGTACCCGTTGGTGATCCGCAGATCTGGACACGCCCGGCGAGCCTTCGCAATGTGCGGAACAGACAGCGCACTCCCGCCCATCAACAGGTGATCCAGCGACGCGAAGGTCGTAGGATCGTGGTCACACAGTTGGTTGAACAGCGGCGATGTGAGCCACATGCTTCGCACCTGGTGCCTTTTGAGCAGCTCGCGCAGCCGGTCGCCGTCGAGAATGTCGAGCTCGTCAGGGAGAACCAGCTTCGCGCCGGCCAGTAGTGATCCCCACACCTCGAACGTACAGGCGTCGAATGCGGGCGAGCTGCTCTGCAGCATGACCTGCTCGTGGTCGAAGTCGAAGTACGTCTGGTCGGAGACCAGGCGCACGATGTTGCGGTGTGTGATCACGCAGCCCTTGGGGTTGCCAGCGGATCCCGACGTGTACATCAGGTAGGCGGCATCTGCCTCGTGACACCACTGGAAAGCGGGAACTTCCCCGGCGGGTTCGTCAACCAGGACCGACTTCACAGGCCCCGGGACTTGTTCAACGAAGTCCGTCACCGTGCACACCAATGGAACGCCCGCGTCGGACAGGATGTACTCGACGCGAGACGTGGCGTCCTTCGTGTCGATCGGCACGTAATGGCCACCGATCTTCAGGATGCCGAGCATCGCCGCAATCATGTGCGGTCGGCGGTCCGCAAGGAGACCGATACCCTGCCCGGCGCCCATTCCGAGCTCGCTGAGTTGCCATGCCACGGCATCGGACCAGCGATCGAGCGTGCGGTATGTGTACTCCTTGTCGTGCCACACGAGGGCGGTCTTGTCCCCGCGCCTCTCGACGACATGCTTGAACACGGAGATCAGCGATGAGTCGAGTGGTATCGACGGCGGAGAAAGTGCTGGGTCAGCCGGAACGGATCGACCGGCATGATCCGCAATCGCGATTTCCCGCACGGGAACGGTCGGATTGACGATGCCCGACGACAGCACGCGCACAAGACTGCGCTCCAGCGTCTTCATGAACGTGGACGAGTAGCGG
Source organism: Streptomyces sp. NPDC043996 (assembly GCF_056435225.1). Classification (NCBI taxonomy): domain Bacteria; kingdom Bacillati; phylum Actinomycetota; class Actinomycetes; order Kitasatosporales; family Streptomycetaceae; genus Streptomyces; species Streptomyces sp. NPDC043996. The sequence goes on from NZ_JBWKEY010000011.1 coordinate 310,896, forward strand.
TTGGCGTTGTAAGTGAAGGTGACCGCGAAATCGTGACCAGGGTTGACCGTGATCGCGAGGTCATAGCTGGTCCGTTCGATGACATCAACGCCCTCGAACTGCAGGCCATCTGCCAGGTCACTGCCGAACGTCTGCATCTGGTCCGAGAGGGGATAATTCTCGAACGCGATGAAGTGATCCAGCAGATCACTCTTCAGCCGGCTCAGCCGCTGTGTTTCGTAGAGCGGAAAGTACTCGTAAGGGTTGGCTCGGCGGTAGGAGTCGTATACGGCTCGACACAAGCCGATGAAGTCTTGATTCGCCTGAGTCGTTACCCGCAACGGCTGAGTGTTCACGAACAGGCCGAGCATGTCCTCGATACCGTGGAGGTCGATGCTGCGGCCTGACACGACGGTGCCGAACACAACGTCTTCGGAGTACGTGAACTTCTGCAGTACGACACCCCAGGCTGCCTGGAATACGGCGCTTTGCGTCAGGTGGGCCTGCTGGGCGAACCGCTTGAGGCCTTCGCGGAGTTCATCGGTCAGAGTGAATCGATGGTTGACCCCCCGGTATCCGTCGGGCTGCTGACCAGGGTGCGGTTGATCCGGGATCAGCGATGCCGTCCGTTCGTAGCCTTCGAGCATGTCCGCCCAGTACTGCTGCGCGTCGTCGCTGCGCTGCGATTCGTACCACGTGATGTAGTCGCTGTACGGGCGTGCTTCGTACCGCTGCTCAAACTCGCCCGTGCGAATCAGCTCGGCGTAATAACGGAACAGAGTGCCGAAAAGCGGACCCAGCGACCAGCCGTCCAAGATGATGTGGTGGAACGTAAAGATCAGGTGCCAGCTTTCCTCGCCGGTCCTGAGCAACGTTGCCCGGAGCAGAACATCCTTGGTCAGATCGAATCCGCGGGTGCGGTCGGCCCTCTTGAACGCCGCGATCGACGGTCCGCTGTCAGGCAGCTTGCTGTAGTCGATGACCTCGAGGGTGGGCGCCCACTCCTTGAGAACGATCTGGTACGGGTCGTCGGTGTTCTGAAAGGAGAAGACCGTTCGCAGCACGCTGTAGTGCTGAGACAGCGCACCCAGCGCGGTGCTCAGACAATCGACGTCCAGCGGGCCACTGCCGGTGAAGTCGAACTGCTCCACGTAGGCATCTGTCTTCGTGTCCACGGCATAGCTGAAGAACATGCTCTTCTGCATTGCCGCCAGGCCCGAAATGGACTGAATGTTCTCTTTTTCAATCATGAATCAAGCTCCCTGTGTGCACCGTGTCGTATCGTCGTCGGACCTCAGTTCTCGCCGAGTACGTCGAGGAGGACGCTGTCGAGAACGTTCTTGTCAACCGACGTCGAGGTGCGCATGGCCATGCGATCAGCGGCCGTGGCGGCGTCGCGGATCTCGCGGAATGTCGCCCGTATGACCGCAGTCAGGTCGTGGCCGTCGCCGCGGGCACGCCAGGTCGCCGGATACCTGACCTCTACCAGAATGTCCCCGTCGTTGCGGAACGCGTTGATGTCCAGCACAAACGGCGACCGGTAGTCCTCGGCAACTGTTACGTCCGCCGGGAGATGCAGGACCTGGATATCGGCAGCGTGCCTGCTTTGGTCGCCCAAGTAATTGAAGCTGACCTGTGGGCGAATAGTGGCCAGCAGGCCCTTTTCCGCGCCGGGATTCGAGTCGAACCACCGGAGTGCGCCGAACGCGAATCCTTTGTCGGGAAGATTTTCGAACGAACGTCGGATCGCATCGAGGGTGCCGTCCACACCGTCCTCGACCTTGACCAGGTGGGGGAAGGAACTGGTGAACCACCCCACTGTGCGGCTGAGGTCGTGGTCACCGGCAAACGGTTCGCGGCCATGACCTTCCAGGGTGAACAGGATCCGGTTCTGTCCCTTCCAGGAGCCCAGTGCACGGGCCATGACGGCGACGAGAAGCTGGCCGGCATCGAGTTGATAGACGTCCCGTGCGATGTCGAGGAGACCACCCACCTCGGCCTCGTCGAAGCGGATCACCTCGGCGACGGTGTCCTTGCGCACGACCTCCCGTTCGGGAAACAGGTCGGCGACGTCACTCGCTGCTTGGGCAAGTTCGGTCCAGTAGGGCACCTGCGAGCCGAAGCCGCCGTCCTGCGTATACCTCGCGAGCTCGGCGACCCACTCCGAGAACGGCATGGACTTGGGCGCGAACTCGACGTCCGGGTCCGCCAGGCACGCCAGGAGGTCCTCCACCAGGACTCCCCAGGAGACCACGTCCACCGCGAGGTGATGTACCGCCAAGGCGCACTGCTCGCCCTGCTCACCCAGCCCGGTCGCCACCGCAACAGCCGGCCCGCCGCGCACCTCCACATGCGCCTGCAACGCCCGCAGATACTCCGATCGGCCGTCCTCGGCCAGTCCCTCACGTGCTGCTTCGGCATGAACCAACGGCTCCGCGTCCGGATCCCGGATCAGGAGGCCACCGTGGTCGTCGATCCGGACACGGAGCAGGTCGTGATATCGCGTCAGACGCGTCACGGCATGCACCAACCGGTCTTCGGGCACCGGTTCCGCGAAGGTGATCAGCATCGACTGGGTGAATACTCTGCCGTGGTTGTCGATGTCGCTGAGAAACTGCTGCTGGATGGGGTTCGGGATGATGCGACCGGTGACCGGCGCCTGATCGTAGACCGGGATCTCACGCCGACCCCGCGGACCGCCGGCGGCCTTTTCCGCCAAGCCGCGGACCGTCAGGTGTTCGAGGAGATCGCCGACCTGGACTGGGATGTCGGCCTGCTTGAGCGCCGAGACGATCTGGATGGCCTTGATCGAGTCGCCGCCGAGTGCGAAGAAGTTGGCGTCGACATCTTCCACGGTACTGCCGAGCACGTGGGACCAGGCGGCGGCGATCCGCCGCTGCACGTCGGTGGTCGGGCCGTTCGACTCTGCCTTGGACGAGACCTCAGGACGCGGCAGCGCCGCCACGTCCACCTTGCCGTTCTTGTTCAACGGGATCTCGTCGATGGGGACGGTGAACGCCGGCACCATGTAGGGCGGCAGGTGCCGCTCCAGCGCTGACCGCAGTCGCGCGTCGTCGGGTTCAAACCCTTCCGCGTACCGCACCCACAGACAGAGGCTGCGGCCGCCCTCACCGCTCTCGTACGTTCCGGCATGCGCCAGTTGGACGTACGGCTGCTCCAACGCGACATGGACGATCTCGGCGAGCTCGATGCGGTACCCGCGCAGTTTGATCTGGTCGTCGATGCGCCCTGTGTAGTAGAGCAGCCCGTTGTTCTTGAGGGTGACGAGGTCACCGGTCTTGTAAAGTCGCCGGCCCGGAACGGCCGGCGAGGTGACGAAACGTTCCTCGGTCAACTCGGGCTGACGGAGGTAGCCGTCAGCCAGCCCGTTGCCGCCGATGTACAGCTCCCCCCGCGCACCGATCGGCTGGAGCTGCAGTTTCTCGTTGAGGACCCACAGCGAGGTGTCGTCGATGGGCCGGCCGATGGGTATCGCGTCCCGTTCGTCGAAGCTGTCGAACCGGTGCACCGCCGCGAAGACCGCTGACTCCGTCGGACCGTATCCGTTGGCGATCCGTCCGGTTCCGAGCATGTCGAACGCTCGCTTGACGTGTGGCGGGGAGGCCATCTCGCCGCCGAAGATCATCATGCGGATGCTGCCAAGGCGTTCCGGCGCGTGGTCGATCAACGCGTTGAACATCGCGGCCGTGAGGAAGAAGCTGGTGACCTCGTGCTGCTCGATCGCCGTGCTGAGCCGGTCGAGATCCAGCACATCCGCCTTGTCCATGATCACGAGGGAGGCACCGTTGGTGAGTGCGCCGAACATGTCGTAGGCCGAACCGTCGAACGAGTAGTCCGACAGCGTGAGGAACACGTCGCTGCTGTCGAGCTGGGCGAAGGTCGACGGGCGGGCGACGCGAAGTACACCTCGCTGTCGGATGACCGACCCCTTCGGGACCCCGGTGGTCCCGGATGTGTACATGATGTAGATCGGGTCGTCGCTTCTGCTCGGCAGGCCTGGGTCACGGGTTTCGCCGGTCGATCCCATGCAGGAGTCGAGGTCCGTGACCCGAACCCCTTCGGACGCGAGCCCAGTGGCTTGGGCCACCCGGCCGGCCGAGGCTACGAGGGTGTCCGCGCCCGAGTCGTCCACCATGATCGCGAGGCGTTCGGCCGGGAAGTCGGTACTCAACGGCAGGTAGTGCCCGCCCGCCTTGAGAACGCCGAGTATCGCGACGACCATGTCGAAGGAGCGGTCCATCAGGAGTGCGACCGGTCGGCCGGTTGTCGAGCCCTGCCGAGTCAGGCCGTGCGCGACACGGTTGGCACGGATGTTGAGCTCGCGGTACGACATCCGCTCATCGCCCATGATCAGTGCCGTCTTCTCCGGGTCGGCCGCCACTTGCCGTTCGAACAGACCGACCACGCCCACCGTGTCGGGTGCCGAGGCCGGTGTTGTCGCGAGCTGCTGGATGCGCTCGACCTCCCGCGAGGGCATCAACTCGAGGGTGCCCAGCGCGGCATCGTCCTGGGCGGAGAGGAAGGAGCGCAGCAGCGTCACGTACCGATCCGCGTACAGCGCAATCGTCTCCTCCGTGAACAGGTCGGTCGCGTACTCCCACTTCATCAGGAGCCGGTCGTCGACCACCCGGGTACTGAGGGTGATGTCGTACTTCGTGCTGCCGTCGTCGAAGCGAATGACCTGGCCGTCCGCACGGTCCAGACCCATGTCCACGTTCTGGTGCACGAAGCACACGTCGAACAGCGGACGGCGTCCGGGTTCCCGCGGCGGAGCGATCTCCTCGATGATCGACTCCAGCGGACAGATCTGGTGCTCGAAGGCGCCAAGGACCGTGGACCTCAGGTCCGTGAAGAACTCATCGACGCTCGACTCTGGAACAGCGGTGATGCGCAGGGGCAGCGTGTTGACGAACATCCCCACGAGGTCCTGGTACGACAGGTCCGGCCGGCCCATGACGGGAGCACCGACCACGATGTCGTCGTGCCCGCTCATCCGGGACAGCAGCTGCTGGAACACGCCCAGGAGCACGGTGTAGAGGGTGAGGTCGTGCCCGCTCGCGTAGCGCTTGACCTCCTCGAGCGTCCGCGCGTCCAGCTCCGCGAAGTGGGACGCCCCGGAACCCGTGATGACGTCGGCCCGTTGCCAGTCGGTGGTGAGCTGGAGCGTCGGCACTCCGTCGGCGAACCTGCTCACCCAGTAGTCCCGGTGCGCGGCCACCTCGGTGCCGCTCTGCCGTTCGCGGAGCTCAAGGACCGCTGACCGGTAGCTCCGTGCCAGCGGCGGGGGCTCCACGGCGTCAAAGATCATCGAGAAGTCGCGGAGCAGGATTCCCATCGACATGCCGTCGATGACCGTGTGGTGGAAGTCGACTGCCACGCAGCTCACGTCGTCGTCGAACTCGAAGTATCCGACCCGGAACAGGGGCCCCTCGCTCAGATGGAAGGGCCGCACGAACTCTTTCATCTGTTCCCGCGCCCTGTCCTCGTGCGTCTCCCCGTCGGCGGGGCCGACCAGCCGCCGATGGTCGATCGTCACCGGAACCTCCGCGTGGACACGTTGCAGCGGCTCACCGTCAACGAGATGGAAGGTCGACCGGAGGCTGTCGTGTCGGCGCACCAGCGCACGGATGCTGGCTTGCATCTGCGCCATGTCGATGGTGCCTTGCCGCATGGTCAGCGCGGTCTCGTTATAGGCGAGGGACTGCTCGTCGAGCTGACTGGACCAGAAGATGCCGCGTTGCGACGCGGTGAGGGGCAACTCGTACGTCCCGACGACGGTCTCGCGCCGCGGTACGCTCCGGGACTGGCTGTTCGACCGCTGGAGCAGGTACTCATCGGTCAGCCCGTAACTCTGGCTGAGCACCTGGACGAAGTCGTCGAAGTACCGTTCGGCCAGCAACGCGCCGACGGGGATGTCGAGGTCGAGCTGCGCGTTCAGAATGTTGGCGATCTTGATGGACGACACCGAGTCCCCGCCCATGGCGAAGAAGTCGTCACCGCCGCGGACGGTCGGGTAGCCGAGGACGTCGGACCAGACCCGCGCGATCACGCGCCGGTGCGGATCCGGGTCCGGTTCCCCCGCCAGCGGCGACGGCTGCTCCAGGATCTCACGGACCCAGTCGTCCGCGCCGGACTCCGGCTCAGCCACGGGAGTCGCGGCCGGTGCCGCGCGCACGCTCTCGTTCCAGTACCGCGCGTGGTCGAACATCTGGGGCGGGAGCGGCACCCGGCGGACCTCGGCGTCCCGTTCCAGAGCCGCGAAGGGGCGGTCACGGCCTTCGAGGTACCGCTGGGCGGCGTCCGAAAGGTGCCGGAAACGGTCGGGGAGATCGGTCCGCCGACTGGTTCCGGCAGTTTGGGGCGCGGTAGCGCCCGGACCCCACGGCACGGTGTCGGCCACGGGGGAATCGAGGTCGGCACGCCGCACGACTACGTCGTCGCGGGACGCCCGCTCGTCACACGGACGCAGCAAGCGCCGCAGCCCTTCGACGAGTCCCGCGCGGTCGTCGCACATGATGACCGCGCGGAAGGGCTGGTGCTCCCGACCCACCTGCATCGTGAAACACACGTCGTCGAGGCGGTACTCGGGGTGGTTCTCGAGCGCCGACAGATGCACGGCTACCGTCCTGACGAGAAGGTCCTCACTCCGCGCCGAGATCGGGTAGAGGTTCGGACCGTGGCCGGTGCCCGACCGCCGTGCCGCGGCCGGCGCCTCCTCCAGCACCACGTGACTGTTCGTCCCCGTCAGGCTGAAGCTGCTCACTCCGGCGCGACGAGGGGTCTCGCCCTCCTCCCAGACGCCGAGGCGGTCGTTCACGTATACCGGCGAGTCGGCGAGATCACCGTAGGCGTTCGGTACGTCGAAGTGCAGTGACGGCGGGATGACGCCGTGCTCCAACGACAGGAGGGTCTTGATCAGCGACACCAGACCCGCGGCCCCGACGGTGTGACCGACGTTCGTCTTCACCGAGCCGACGGCGCAGAACTGCTTGCGGTTCGTGAAGGCGCCGAAGGCGCCCTTGAGTCCCTTGATCTCGATCGGGTCACCCAGGGAGGTTCCCGTACCGTGCGCCTCGATGTAGGACAACGACTCCGGTGCGATGCCCGCCCGCTTCCAGGCGCTGATGAGCAGCTCCTGCTGGGACCGGGCGTTCGGGGCGGTGATGCCGTTGCTGCGGCCGTCGCTGTTGACCGCGTTGCCGATCATGATGCCGTAGACGTGGTCCCGGTCAGCGAGTGCGCGTGACAGCGGCTTGATGAGAAGACCGGCCACCCCCTCGCTCCACACCGTGCCGTTCGCTGCGGCGTCGAACGCCCGCACCCGGGCGAAGTCGGACTCGGTCTCGTTCCCGAGGCCCAGCGGCTGGAGAAGGAGGTTGATCGCACAGACGAATGCGGTGTCGCAGTCACCCTGCCGGATGGCTTTCGTCGCCACGTCCAGCGCGATCAGACCGGACGAACACCCGGTGTCGAGGACGGTGGCCGGACCTCGGAGGTTCAGGTGGTACGACAGCCGACTGGCCAGAATGCCGGACCACGACCCTGAGACCGCGGCGAAGTCCATCTCCGGCAGGAACGGCAGATAGGACTTCATCAACCGGTGCGTGTGATCGTTGCCGACGAAGATTCCGGTCTTCGACCCGTGCAGATCACTCCTGGAATAGCCGGCGTCCTCCATCGTCTCGACGAGGACTTCCATCATGTTCCGGTGATACGGGTCGAGTTCCTCGGCGGCCTTCGGGGGGATACCGAAGTACTCCGGGTCGAAGAGGTCGACCCGGTCCAGGTAGCCGCCCCTCTTCACATACGCGGCCCCGCCATCGATGCGCCGGAGATCCTCCACCCGCAGCTCCGGGAAGTCACCGATCGACTCGCGACCGTCGACGAGGTTGCTCCAGAATGTCTCCTTGTCGGGCGCACCCGGCAGTCGGCAGGCGATGCCCACGACCGCGATCGGGTCATCCGTTTCCTCCTGGGCCGGCCCGATGGCCCGAATGAAGTCCTTCGCCAAATCCGCGTCGAGTTCCTTCCGCTGCACCTGGAGGAGCAGGTACTTCAGGAGTTCCTTCTTCCGCGCCTGCCGGGTCGCACCAGTCACGGCCGCTCCTCGCCTTCGATGTCGCCGAAGACCGAGAGCAGCTCCGAGTCGCCGATCTCCTTCAGGGCCTCTTGGAGTGCCAGGCCGGTGCCGACGTCCGCCGTTTCTTCCTGACCGCCGTCGGAGGATCCCTGGTTTGCCATGTCAGCCGACTCCTCGCCGAGTTGCCCGCTGATGTGGCCGGCGAGGTCGGCGACGGTGGCGTACGAGAACAGGTCCGCGATATCGACCGTGCCCGGGAAGTCCTCCTCGATCCTCGACAGCACCTGTGCCGACATGAGGGAGTTTCCGCCCATTTCCTGGAAGGCGGCATGGGCGTCCACTTCGGCGAGGCCGAGGACGGCTCCGTAGATCGCGCCCACCCGGGACTCGACCGGGGACGGGTCGGACAGGCCGGTGAGACGCACCTCCACCGGCGCCCCGTCCGATGCCGCCGCGGCCGTACCGAAGTTCTCGGCCGCCTCGGCCACGTCCAACGGGATCTCGAAGGGCAGGCCGCCCAACTGGTCTTTCAACACAGCGAGGTTGAACTGCGCCGGGATGACACCGGCGGCGGGGTTCTTGAGGAAGTAGGACAGCCACACCCCCCCTTCCTTTGCCGACACCGCGGTGAAGGGCGCGTCGTGGGCCCCGATCCCGTAGTCGGCCGCCATCCCGACGTCGGTCCACGTGGGCCAGTTGACCGAGAGCGCGGGGACGCCCTCGGCGCGGGCCCGGACGGCGAGCGAGTCCATGAAGGCGTTGGCGGCGCAGTAGTCACTCTGACCGGGGCCACCCATGATCGCGGTGATCGACGAGAAGAAGACCAGGAACGCCTCGGGGTGCTCTCTCGCCAGGTCCACCAGGGCCACGCTCCCGTCCACCTTGGGCGCGAGAACGGAGTCGAAGGCCGCCCGCTTCTTGGTCGCGAGGAAGCCGTCACCGGCGACGCCGGCCGCGTGCACGATGCCCCGCAGCCGCACCCCGTCGGCGCGGAGGCGGTCGGCCAGGTCACGGACCGCGGCGGGCCGCGACACGTCACACGGCTGGTACTCGGCCACGCCGATGGCCTCGACGCTCTTCCTCTTCTGCTCGTTCAGCTCCGACCGGCCGACCAGGAGGACGCGTTCGGCGCCCTGGCGGGCCATCTGCGAGGCGATGGCGAGGCCGAGACCACCCGCACCTCCGGTGATCAGGTACGTCCCGCCCTCGAAGGGCTCGACGGCCTTCTCAGCCTCGGCGTAGGCCAGATGCCGTGCGTACGTCTCCGAGCCGCGGACGGCCCGCGGCGACGGCCCCTCGCCCCTCAGGAGTTCGCGCACGAGGTGCGGCACGTCCCCATCGGCGGGTGCGTCGACCACGTCGACCGGCAGGTGTTCCTGCCCGATGACAAGCGCCAGGGAAGCCGTGGCGGCGGAGTAGGGGTCGGTCATCGCGTCGTCGGCCACGACCGACCAGGCGTTCTTTCCGAGCACCTTCAGGCCGCGGGGCAGCTTCACGCGATGCGCCCCGAGGCCCTGGTAGAGCTCGAACAGCGCGTCGACACCGCAGGATCGGCGCTCCTCGTGCGACAGTCCGGCGCCCGCGGCGAAGTCCGTACCGAACACGATGCCCTGCACCCGCTCCCGCAACAGCCGCTCGCACAGCAGTCGCACGCCGTCCGGGTCCGGCGCGAACAGATGGCGGTCGGGATCGGACTCTTCGCCGAGGTAGCACGGTACGACGTGATGTCCGTCGGCCTTCACCGCGTCGACCACCTGCCGGCCTGCCGTGGTGTCCAGTACCACCACGGCCCACTCCACGCTCTCGCTCCCGGGGGCGCTGGGCGCGGGGGCGCTGTTCGACGTCGGCTTCCAGCCCACCTTGAGGAACCGGCTCGGGCCCTGGAGGCTGAAGTTCTCCCAGTCGACCTTCTTGACCGTGTAGTCGGTGATCTCGGCGAACGGACGACCGTCCTCGTCGACGAGGACGACGTCGTAGGTGATCGTCTCGCCGTTGTCCCGCGCGACACGGATCGACGTGTAGAACGTCTCCGGCATGCGCCCATGGAGCACCAACTGCTTGTACACGTAGGGCAGGTAGGTGTGCCCGCTGTCCTGCGAGATGAGATTCACCGCGTTGTCCAGCTTGGCCGGATGCAAACCGAGAGCCTCGGTCTCGGCATCGATGTCCCGGGGGAGCCGGAGCAGGGCGAGTGCGCCGGCCTCGTGGTTCCACACCGTCCGGACGGAGTCCCAGCGCGGACCGAACTGGAATACCCCGGTGTCTCCCGCGAAGGGGTACGGGTCCTCGACCTCGACGGCCGCCCTCTTGGACGCTTCGATGTCGACAGTTCTGGGCTGGTGGTTGCCGACCGGGCCGACCCGGCCCTCGGCGTGCGCGATCCATTCACCGTTCCGCTGGCTGGCGATCTGGAACGTATAGTCGCTGTCTCCGCGCACGAGGCGGGTCTGCACGACGGCACCGACCCCGTCCTGTACGGCCAGTGGAACGAGAAAGAAGACGTTGTCGAACTGCATCCGCTGCGTGTTCTCCACCGCGGCGTACGCCGCGCGGGCCATCTCGAGATACGTCGTTCCCGGAATAACCGAAGTGTGTCCGATCCGGTGGTCCGAAAGCACCCAGTGCCGATCCACCGACAGCGTGTTCTCGAATACGACGCGCGAATCCGACCGGCTGACCTCCGCGCCGAGCAGCGGGTGGGCCCGCTCGACGGTCGGAGTTCTTTCGACGTGTGTCTTCACCGGCTTGGCCCAGTGGCGGGCCTTCTCGTACGGATAGGTGGGCAACGGCACACGTCGCCGAGCCTCGCCGTCGTAGTACGGTCCGAAGTCGATATCGGCGCCACGGATGTACGCATTGCCCAGGTCGGCAACGCCGGCCCCGTCGGACTGGATATCGGAGATCAGGGCGTTCGCCGACTTCGCGAGCCGCCGGGCGTCCCTGGCGGTGATGTCACCCGGCTCCGGGGCATCCTTCTTTTCGCTCACAACGGCGTGCACACCGTAGAAGATTCCCTGATCCGGGGAACTTCCGAGGCCATGCCGTCGCAGCCGGTCTATGGATTCGGCGAGCTGCTCCTTCGTCGCGGCGACCACCAGTACCCGGTGCTCGTAATGGCCGCGTCCGGTGTTGGAGGTATAGCAGATGTCGGCCAGTGACCAGGGGGAGTCGGCCAGCATGGTGGCGTACCGGTCCAGCAGTTCCCGCAGCCCTGCGTCGGTCTTGGCGCTGACGGTGAAGAAGTAGCGTTCCTGTGACTGCTCCTCGCTGCGGTACCGGGGGGCTTCCTCCAGCACCATGTGACTGTTCGTGCGGATGAATCCGAACGAGTTGACGGCGGCACGGTGCGGACCGTCGCCGGCCTCCCACGGCCCCAGCCGGTCATTGACGTACAGCGGACTGTCGGGGAAGTTGATGTACGGGTTGGGCTCCTCGAAGTTTCCGGAGGGTGCCAAGGTGCGCGTCTCCAGCGACTTCACGACCTTGGCAAGGGACGCCACCCCCGATGCGGCCACCATGTGGCCCATCGTCGTCTTCAGTGAACCGACCCCACAGAACTGCCGGCGTGCGGTGTGCCGGCGGAAGGCATTGGTCAGGCCCTTGATCTCGATAGGGTCGCCGAGCACCGTGCCGGTGCCGTGCGCCTCCACGTAGCTGATCGTTTCCGGGTCGATGTCGGCCTTCGCCCACGCGTCGAGGATCACCTTCTCCTGCATCAGGGCGTTGGGCGCGGTGATGCTGGTGGAGGCGCCGTCATTGTTGATGGCCGAGGTCTTGATGACAGCCCGAATGTGATCGCGATCGGCCAGCGCCCGCTTCAGCGGCTTGAGCAGGACGATGCCGGCGCCTTCGGCCCACTGCGTCCCGGAGGCACGGGCGTCGAAAGTGCGCACAGCGTCATCGGACATCACGCTGTCCAGGCTCAGCCCCGCGCCGTACTCCGCAGTCGTCTCGCCGAGCGTCGTCAGGTTGAGTCCGCCGGCCAACGCCATGTCGCATTCGCCCAGCACCAACGACTGGATGGCCTGATGGATGCTGACGCTGCCCGCCGAGCACGCGGTGTCCAGCATGAGACACGGTCCTTTGAGATCCAGCAGGTAGGAGATCCGGCTGGCCACCAGGCCTTCCCACGAACCGGACAACTGCATCGGATTCTCCTCGGAGACCATGCGGTAATACGAGTGGTTCGTGTAGTCACGACCGAGGAACACTCCCGTATTGCTCCCCTTGACACTCGTGCCGCCGTATCCGGCGTTCTCGAGCGCTTCGTAGGCAACTTCGAGGGCGACCCGCTGGTGGGGGTCCATGTAGTCCGCCTCGATCGGCGGGATCCCGAAGAATCTCGCGTCGAACTGGTCGATCCGTTCCAAGTACCCGGTGCGCGCATATATCTTGTCCAGATCTGCCTCATCGATCACCCTGCCGAGCAGCAGCTCAGAATAGCGCGGGTCTCGCAGAACCTGGTTCAGATCATCCTTCCGCAATTGCGGATAGTCGCGGATCGATGACTTCCCGATCTTGAGCAGCTCCCAGAGTTCATCGACTCCATCAGCTTCCGCAAAACGTCCGGCCAAACCGATCACGGCGACGTCCTGGTGCAGCTTTCCCTCGGTCAACTCGACCAACAGCGCCTTGGCCTCTGCTTTGCCAATCTGCTTCTTCACGAGCTGCTGCAGGATAAAAGACTTTACGTTGTCCATCTGAACCCCACCCCTAAAGGAGACCCTTGGACTCTTCGACAGAGAGGGTTCCCTCGGTCAACATGTCCAGCAGTTGGTCAATGTTGTCCCTATCGCTGGCGATCTCCGACTGCGACTCCCCGGCCCCAGCACCCCCGACGTCGAGTCGCGACCTGATATACGCTGCCTGTTCGGCAATCGTAGTGAATCTGAACAGGTCGGTTATATCCATAATTCCTGGATATCGCTCGTCGTAGTGCCTGAACATTTGCGAAGTCAGCAGCGAGTTACCGCCCAACTCGCCGAAGTTCACAAAGGCGTCGGCCTCGGTGATGTCCAGCGTGGCGCCCCATATCGCGGCGACCGCGCGTTCGACGTCGCCGATGGTGTCCAGGCCGTGCAACGTCACCGTGCGTGTGCTCGTCAGTGACGGCCCGCGCTGCGCTTCGGGCCGCGACGCCGGCCCCGCGGCACGCATCCGGCCGGGCATGAGTATCGCCGGATGGTCGGACCGAGCCAGCAGTGCACCGAACACGTCGAGTGCTTCGTCGGTGTCCAGGGGCAGGAAGCGCTCGTCCTCCGCCACCGCGCCCAGCCGCCAGGCCATCCCGGTCTCCCGCCAAGCGGGCCACTGGACGCTCATCGCCGGCAACCCGTGCAGGCGCCGGTACTGTGCCAGGCTGTCCAGGACGAGATTGGCGGCGGTGTAGTCGGTCTGCCCGGGAGCCAGATCCAGACCGGAGATGCTCGAGAACGTGATGAAGAAGTCCAAGTCGTCGGCGCGCGTAGCCTCGTGCAGGTACACACCCCCCAGCGCCTTGGGCCGGTAGACGTCGGCGAACTGCTCGGCGCTCTTGGCGTAGAGGAACCCGCTGCCGGGCCGACCGGCCAGGTGCAGGACGCCGGAGATCCGGCCGTGCCGCCGCCTGACGCCGTCAACGGCGTTCAGCACCGCCGACTGTTCGCCGAGGTCGACCCGGAGCACTTCGAAGGCGTCCAGCTCGCCGGACCACCGTTCCCACTCCGCCCGTTCGGTGCCGGCGCCCGGCGATCCCAGCAGGACAACCCGGCGCGCACCGTGGCCGACCAGGTACTCGGTCACCGCGGTGCCGAGATCCCCCGTGCCGCCGGAGACGACGATCACGCCGTCAGCGGCAGCGACGGGCGACGGCGTGGACTCGACCGCGAGGGTGTGCTTGCTCATGGTCGGTTCGTACGGTTGCCCGTCGCGGTAGAGCACGAACGGCGGCCGATCGATCGCGGCGGCCTCGGCGACCAGGGTCTCCGGCGCGGTGTGCGCGTCGCTGTCGACGCAGCGCATCCGTAACGACGCGTACTCCAGCGCGGCGACCCGCATGGCGCCCAGCACGCCGGCCTGGCCCGGATCGAGGTCCGTCTCGTCGCCGGTGACCGCGAGGGCGTCCTGGGTCACGACCACCAGGTGGCCGTGCACGACCGGTTTGGCCTGCGCGATCCGGCCCAGCATGGACACCGCCCGGTCGATCGGCCCGGACACCTGCTCGGCCAGCGAAGTGTCGGCCGCCGGGACTGACGACAGCAGTCCGAAGGCGAACTCGGTGACCCCGCCCAGCGGTTCGTCCGGGTCGCCGACCGCGGGCCCGGCCACCCGGACGGGGGTGTAACCGGCCGCCTCGACCGCGCGCCCCAAACCGTCCGACGCGTCCCCGAAGTCGCCGCACAGGAGCACGGCGCGCGTGCCGTTGCCTGCGGGCGACGCGGCCGGGCTTTGCGTCGTCCGCCGGTACTCCTGCACGTAGCCGTACTCCGAGGAGTCCCCCAGATCGAGGTCGGCCGCGGACACGAGGCAGTAGTTGTCGACGGTCAGCGCGACGCGGCCGTCAGGGTCGGCGACCCGGATGTCGAACGCGTACAACCGACCGGGGATCGACTCCGGCCGCTTCCGGAAGTGTGCGACGACGCGGGCCGGGAGCGGGCCGTGGACGGTTAGCGCGCCGTAGGAGAACGGGAGGTACAGCCGCTCGTCGTCGCCATGGTTGCTCGGCGCGTTGATGACTGCGTCGAACAGCGCCGGGTGCAGGACGTAGTCGCCGATCTCGTCCTGGTAACACGCCGGAAGCTCCAGGTCGTACAGGATCTCGGCCGACTCGTCGTCGGTCAGGGCGTCGTGCAGGCTCACGTTCCAGCGCTCGCCGGCCTTCAGTCCCTTCGACTGGTCCGGCCCGTCAGGCTCCGGGATCGAGCGGCTCAGCCGGCGCCGTAGGTCATCCACTGGCAGGAGCTCGCCGGGACCGGGGTCGGCAAGGGCGAGTTCGGCCCGCGCGTTCCGCACCCACGTGCCATGGGCGGAGCGGCTGGTGATGACGGCGTCGGCGATGTCGTCATCACCAGCGATGATGACGTGCACCTCGGCCTCGTCGCCGTCCGCGACCGCCAGCGGCGTCTCGAACACCACGTTCCGCAGGGTCAGCCCGGCGGAACTGCGACCCCGCTGCTGCGCGGCCGCGACGATCATCTCCACCAGTCCCGTCCCGGGCAGCACGCTGACCCCGTGGACCCGGTGCTCAGCCAGTTCCCAGTGGTCATCGGGGCGCAGCCGATGGATGACGACGTCCCGATCCCACATGTGCACGACATCGGCCGCTGCCGGCAGCCCGCCACTCCGGGCGCTCGTACGGTCGGCCTCGATCCAACACCGGGTCCGCTCGAAGGGATACGTCGGCAGTGGCACCCGGCGCGCCCCCTCGGACATCGCTGCGCGCCAGTCGATCTCCGCACCCCGGACATAGAGCGAGGCGAGTCGGCGGACCAGGCCGCGACCGGCGTCCACCTCGGCCACCAGGGCCGTCGCCTCCCGGTCCAGCTTCGCGCGTTCGCTCTCGGTGACGTCACGCGCGTCGCGCTTCTCACTGTCACCCAGCACCAGCCGGAACTCGCCCTGGCTCACGTCGGCACAGGCGCTGGGGATGCCGGTGGTGTCCACGAACGTACCGAGATGGCCGGCGAGTTCTTGCAGGTCCTCGAAGACGAACGCGGCCCGGCAACGATGGTGCAGACGGCCGACCGAAGCGGTGAAGGCCAAGTCGGACGGCTCCACGTCGGCGCTGAGAACGAAGTCACGGTAAAGCTGCGCGAGCCTGCTCAGGCCCCGGGGGCCCGTAGCGCTCAGAGGCAGCAAGAAGCACTCGCCCGTCCGCCGGGGCGCTTCCCGGACCGGGGCGGGGTCGGCACTGCGGACAATGAGGTGGCAGTTCGTGCCGCTCAGCCCGAAGCTGTTGATCCCCGCGTAGCGCGTTTCCTGTTCGCCGCCGGGCCACGGGACCGTTCGGTCGTTGACGTACACCGGCGATTGCGGAAAGTTGATGTTCGGGTTCGGCTCGGCGAAATGGAGGCTTGCCGGAAGAGTCCGGTGGCGTAGGGACAGCACGAGCTTGGCAAGACCGGCCAGGCCCGAGGCATTGTCCATGTGGCCGATGTTCGTCTTGACCGTACCGATACCGCAGAACTGCCGCCGCGAGGTCTGGCGGGAGAATGCCCGCTCGATGCCGCCGATCTCGGCCGGATCACCGAGTTTCGTGGCCGTGCCGTGCGCCTCGATGAAGCTGATCTGGTCGGCCGTGACACCGGCGTCGGCCTGGGCCGCCTCGATCAAGTCGGCCTGCGCCGCCACATTCGGAGCCGTGATGCCGTTGGAAGCCCCGTCCTGGTTGACCGCGCCGCCCATGATGACCGCGTGGATGGTGTCTCCGTCGCGACGGGCGCGGTCGAGATCCTTGAGGACGAAGGCGAAGCACCCCTCGGCGGCGCTGGTGCCGTCGCTGCGTCGGTCGAACGTCCGGGTGCGTCCGTCGGCAGCGGCGTTGTCGCGGATGTACTTGATGCCGATGCCGGACTCGTCAGCCACGAGCGGCAACAGGTCACAGTTCACGGCGCCGGCCAGCGCCATGGTGCATTCGCCGGCCTGGATCGCGCGGTAGGCCACGTACACCGCCGTCAGCCCGGACGAGCAAGCCGTGTCGACGAGCATCGATGGGCCCCGTAGATCGAGCATGTAGGCCAGTCGGCTGCCGATGATCGACGCGATGTTGCCGGCGACGGCGATCTCCGGGGCGTCGGGCGCGATCCCTTGGACGATCGCGCGGTAGGCCATCCCGAAGTCGGCCGACATGCCCACATAGACGCCGACCTTCTCGCCCCGGATCTCCTTGCTCAGGTAGCCGGAGTCCTCCAGTGCGGCCCACGACGTCTCCAGGAAGATCCGCTGATGGGGGTCGATGGTCTTGGCCTCGAGCGGTGACAACGAGAAGAACCTGTGGTCGAACTCAGCCACCGACGGCATCCGCGTGCCGCCGATGTAGCGCTCGTCGGTCTCCGGCAGTGGCGCACCGCGGGCGGTCAGGAACGCGTCGATGTCGGCACGGCGCTCTTTGGACAGGGCGCGGTACCCCTGCTCGCCGTGCAGGACCATCGACCAGAACTCGTCGAGGTTCGCCGCCTCGCCGGCGCGGCCGCTCATCCCGACGATGGCCACCGGGGCAGTCGTCCGCTCCATGCCGGAGCGGGTGATGCGCACCTCGTCGTCCGAGTCGGTGCGGGACAGGTCCAGATCATCCAGACCGAGCAGGGACGTCATGCGGTGGACCCTCCAGATGTCGGCTCGAGGGCGTCACCGGTCCGGCGCAGGATCGACGCGATCCGGTCGCTCTGCTCGGCCTCGGGAACCCTCTTGGTCCGCATGATCGTCAGGAGCAGTTCCACGGCGGAACGCTTCTGCTCCTCGGTGAGTTCGTCCTTGTCCATCCGGTTCAGTTCCTGGAGTGCGCGATAGGGCGCCAGCACGCCCGCGGTGTACTCGGTGTCGTCGAAGTTGCGGTTCCGCGTCGCCGCGGCCGCCCCCATGCACAACCCCGCCAGTCCGGGTTCGGCCTTCTTCGCCGCGATCAGGCGGTCAACTGCCGCGTACGCCTCGGCGGTGTCCTCGTCGAGGCTGTAGACGGCCTCCGAGCCGACCACGCCGCCGATCAGCTTCGTCAGCACCTTCTTCGGTCCGGACTCCAACCACAGGCTCACGTCCTGGGCGGCCAGCGTCGAGACGACCGAACTCCACCGGACCGGACTGGTCAGCTGGCGGGCGAGCGCGTCGGGGATCTCCTGGGCGCTGCCGTAGACGTGGCCGGTGATGGTGGAGTACACCGGCACCTGCGGCGCGCTGAACTCGATCTCGCCGATCGCCTCGGCATAGGCGGGCACGGCACTGGCCATGTACGTACTGTGGAACGCGCCGGCCACGTTGAGGCGGACGACCCGGTGGTCCCGCTCCTCCAGGTAGGAGGTCATCGCTTTCAGGTCGTCCAGGGTGCCTGAGAGTACCGTCTGGTCCTCGGCGTTGTAGTTCGCGATCTGGACGTCGTGGCTCGCGCCGTTGAACTCGTCGACGTGTTTCTCGACCTCGGCGACCGGCATCCGGACCGCGATCATGCCTGTGCGGTTCTCGGTGGCACAGACCTCCATCGCCTCGCCGCGCACCTTGACAAGCCGGACCGCGTCTTCGAAGCTCAGCACCCCTGCTGACGCCAGCGCCGTGATCTCACCCAGGCTGTGCCCGGCCATGGCCGCGACCGGGAGCTTGCGCTGCGCGGTCAGAACCTCATGCATCGAGTAGCCGAGCACCAGCAGAGCGACCTGAGCGTGCCGGGTCTTCGTCAGCTCTGTCGGCGGCGCCGAGAAGCAGAGCTCCTCCAGCGAGTAGCCCACGATCTCCGACGCCTGGGTGAAACGGTCACGGACGCTCTCGTGGGTGTCGAACCAGGTCCGGCCCATGCCGGTGAACTGGGAGCCCTGACCGGGGAACACGATCACCAGGTTGTTCATGCTCGGTCCTCTTTCTTCGATGCGTTCGAGTCGGCGGCGTCCACGACTCCGAGCACCTTGATGTAGCTGCTCAGGAGCAGTTCCATCTGTGCGGCGTCGACGGTCCGGGTATGGGAGATGTTGGCGGTGGCCCGTTCGGTGCGGGAGTCCACCGCGAGCACGATGTCGAAGTGCCGGAGCAACTCGGTCGTGTCAGCCTGCGTGCCGCTGGTACGGCAGGCGACGGTGACGGCCCCGACGCCGGGCCGGGTGGGCGGCACGTGCCGCAGATCCACCATCTGACCGCCGGAGTGGACGTGGCTCCGGTACTCCTTGACGATCTCGCCCAGATCGGTCTTGCCGGCCAGTGCGAGCGGGGCCAGCACCACATCGCCGGCGGGCCGGACAACGCCGAGGGTGACCTCGTCGCGGTCCAGCAGCTTGCCCAGGGTGACGGCGAACGCCGCGTGCAAGGGGGCGTCCGAGTCGCCGGTGGCGTCCCGCAGCCGGTTCAGCGTGTCGCGGATCCGGTCCGGCAAGGTCGTTTCGACCCGTCCGGCGACCGCCCCCTGGTCGGCCTGCCAGGGGGCCGGGACCGGGATCGCGGCCTCGACGAGGCCGTCGTTGCCGGCGCGCCGGGCGAACTCGGTCGCCAGGTGGCTGCGCAGCCGCCCGATCGTGGGGTTGGCGAACAGGTCACTCACGTCGAGCATGTCCGGGAAGGCGGTGTTCAGTTCCTCCAGCAGGAGTACGAGGCTGAACGAGTTCCCGCCGAGGTCGAAGAAGCTGTCGTCGTAGCCGATCGGGATATTGCCGAGCACCTTCTTCCACGCGGCCACCACCGGCTCGTCGACGCGCGACCGGGTGCCTTCGTTGCCGACGTCGGGCTCGTCGGCGGCGTCGGCCACATCGACGCGTGCCAGCGCCGACCGGTCCACCTTGCCGCTCGTTGTCGTCGGGATGTCCGGCACCTCCGTCAGCGTGGCGGGAAGCATGTAGTCGGCCAGGCTTCGGGCGAGGAACCGCTTGAGGTCGTCAGGACGGAGGGCGGCTCCGTCGCGCACCTGATAGAAGCCGTCCATGACGTGGTTGCCGGGCGATATCTCCCGGACGATCGCCGCCGCCCCTGCGACCAGGTCGTGTCCGGCCATCGCCAGCTCGATCTCCTCGAGCTCGATCCGGTAGCCGCGGACTTTCACCTGGTTGTCGATGCGCCCGAGGCAATGGACCTCGCCGTCCTTCCAGTACGCCTGGTCACCGCACAGGTACATCCGGCCGCCGGTGAACGGATCGTCCCGGAACAGGTCCTCGGTCAGATCCGGCCGGTCGAGGTACCCGGGCGAGACGCCGAGCCCGCCGATCCACAGGTTCCCGGCGGCGCCCTCCGGGACCAACTGAAGGTTGTCGTCGAGCACGTAGAAGGTCGTGTTGGCGATCGGCGTCCCGATGCTTACGGGTGTGTCGGAGGTGAGGT
This sequence comes from Streptomyces sp. NPDC043996, assembly GCF_056435225.1. Taxonomy (NCBI): domain Bacteria; kingdom Bacillati; phylum Actinomycetota; class Actinomycetes; order Kitasatosporales; family Streptomycetaceae; genus Streptomyces; species Streptomyces sp. NPDC043996. The sequence continues at coordinate 330,958 of NZ_JBWKEY010000011.1, forward strand.
CCTTGACGCTGGACCAGATGCAGGTCTCCGTCGGCCCGAAGACGTTGTATATCTCCAACGACTCGTGCGACCTCAGGCCGGCCAGCAGGTTCTCCGGGAACGCCTCGCCGCCGACGAAGATCTTCTTCAGGGTGCCCAGGACGGCGGCCGCTTGCGGATCGCTGCACAGCAGGCGCAGTCGCGTGGGCGTCAACTGGAGGTAGTCGACCTCGTTGGCGCGCAGGAATGCCGCGAGGCCCGTCGGCGTGCGCGCATCGGTCTCCTCGGCGACGACCACGGTGCCGCCCTGGGTCAGGGTCAACAGGGTCTCCAGCAGGTGGATGTCGAACGACGGCGTCGTCAGGCACGCCACCGTCTGGCTCTCCACCCAGCCGAGCGGGTCGGGCATGCCGCACAGGAAGTTGGCCAGGGAGCAATTGGTGACCATGACACCCTTGGGAGCGCCTGTGGAGCCAGACGTGAAGATGGTGTAAGCGAGGCCCTCGGCCTCGGCCGGGGCCACCGTCGGTGGCTGGGCCGCCGCCAGGTACTCCTCGGTGACCTGCAAGGCTCGCTCTCCCAGCTCCAGAGCGACGGCAAGCTCCGTCGAGCACACGACCTTCACCGGTGCGGCGATGTCGATCACCGACCGGAGCCGGCCCGGCGGGTTCGTCACGTCCATCGGGAGCCAGGCACCCCCGACCCGGTTGATCGCGAGCATCGCGACGACCAGGTCCGGTGAGGGCGGCAACAGCAGTCCGACGACGTCCCCGGTTCCCACACCCTGCGCCTGCAGGAGTCCGGCGTAGCGGTCGACCCGCTGCGCCAGGTGTTCGTAGGTCAGATCCTCGCTGCGGAAACGGATCGCCGGTTGCTGGGCGTGCTTCTTGAACGCCTCTTCGAACAGCTCGGTCAGCCCCGGCAGTTCGCTGCGAACCGGCCCGGCCCCCCAAGCCAGCAGTTTGTCCCGCGCGGTGTCGTCAAGCAGCGGCAGTTCCCCGATGGTCCGGTCGGGATCGGCGACCACCTGCGCTATGAGGGCCCGGTACTGCTCCATCAGCTCGGCGGCACGCTGCCGGCCGTAGAAGGCGGCGAAGCTCAAGTCGCCGTACAGCCCGCCATCGCGCTCGGTGAGTTCGAGGTTCAGTGCCACCATGGAGCGGTCGCCGCCGAAGTCCTCGGTCGTGCCGGTGACCTCGCCGAACCGGTGTGCGCGCGTACGGGCGTTGGTGAACGTGAAGTTCACGTCGAACAGGGGGTTGCGGCCGTAGTCACGCGTGAGATTCAGTTCTTGGACCAGCGTCTCGTACGCGTACAGTGAGTGATCGATGGCGGCGAGACTGGTGTCCTGGACCCGCACAAGCAGCTCGCTGACCCGCGTGTCCGGCGTCGGGCTGATCCGTAGCGGCAGCGACTGGGCGAACATGCCGACCGTCCGCTCGAACGAGCCGAGGATGCGCTGATCCATCGGCACACCGATGCACAGGTCCGTGCTCTTGCCGACCCTGGACAGCAGCACCGACCACAACGACAGGTAGAAGACGAACGGCGTCGTCCTGTGCCGCCGGATCACTACCGTGGCCGCCTCATGCAGGTCGCTGTCGATCTCGAAGTAGTGATGATGGCCGGCGAAGTCGCTCACCACGGGATACGGCGCGTCGGACGGGACGTCCAGCGGTTCCGGCGGAGTCGCGAACTGTCGCAGCCACCACTGCCGGTGCCGCTCGTACTCGGGCCGGTCGGCCACCTCGGACTGAAGTCGTACGAGCGCTTGGTACCCGGCGGTGGGCTCCTCCTCGACCAGTCTGCCGTGCGTGAGGTGGGTGGCGAGGTCATCCAGGATGATCTCCAGCGAGGCACCGTCGGCGATGATGTGATGGAACGAGAGCACCAGGTGGTACAAGCCCTCGGTGTCGATCACGATGCCGTACCGCCACAGCGGCGCCGTGTCGAGGTCGAACGGAGCGTTCATCGCCGCCCTGATGTCCTCGGTGCTCAGCTCCGGGGACCGGAGCTGGTCGAACAGGTGGGACTCGACCGTGACGTGCGGCTCGACATGGGCTCGGATCTCGGCGCCGTCGATCTCGTACCGGCCCCGCAGCTTCGGGTGCTTGGCGGCGATGGCCGCGAACGCCCGGTGCACCGCGTCGGGATCGAGCGGGCCGGCGAAGCGCAGTCCTGCGAGGATCTGGTAGGCCTCGTTGCCGCCGCGCATGCGGGACAGTACGTAGACCCCCTTCTCCTGCAACGACGTCGCCTCGGCCGCTGTCGCCTCGGCCGCTGTCGCCTCGGCCGGTGTCGCCTCGGCCGGCGACGACGCCGCCCGGCGGAAGTCGAAGCCACCGGCGCGCAGCGCCTCCACGCTCACGCGGATCGCCTCGAGAATCCGGTCCTGGTGTTCCCGGGTGTGCGCGAACGAGAAGAACGCCGTGCGTCGTTCCCACACGTAGACGCCGTGGTAGGACATCAGCTTGAAGAACAGGTTCAGCGTCCTTGACAGCCCGGCCATGTCCGCGGCGGCCATTGGCTCGTAGCGGTACAGCGAGGAGAAGTGGCCCACCCTCAGGGGCACGTCGGCCGCCTCGAAGTAGTCATTCGCGCGCTGGGCGAACTCCTCGGTGAACCGGTTCAGCTTGGGCAGTTCCTCGGCACCGGATTTCTGCAAGCGGGTCAGGACCGCCTTGCACGCCGCCATCGTCAACGGGTGCTTGCAGAACGTGCCCGCGAAGAAGGTCGTTGGGACGGCCGGCTTGGAGTCGTCGACGTCGGACCAGGCACCGCCGTCGACGGCGTCCAGGTACCGGCTCTTCCCGGCGATGATGCCGATCGGCATGCCGCCGCCGACGAGTTTGCCGTAGAGCGACATGTCGGACTCGACGCCGAAGTAGGACTGGGCGCCGCCCAGCTCGATCCGGAACCCGACGATCATCTCGTCGAAGATCAGAGCGATCCCGTGTTCCGTGCATATCTCCCGCAGTTCCCGCAGGAACTCCCGCGGCTGCAAGCCGGGGTTGCGCGACTGCACGGGCTCAACCAGGACGGCGGCCAGCTCATGGCCGTGTTCCCGGAGCCGCGCGAGGGCCTCGGGGCTCCCGTAGGCGAGCACCATCGTGTCGTTGACCATCGACTGCGGGATGCCGATCGACATCGGCATGCTGTCCGAACCGTCGGCTTCGGCGAGCACCGCGTCGTAAGCTCCGTGGAACGAGGTGGTGAACCGGGCAATCCGGTCGCGGCCGCTGACAGCTCGTGCCAGTCGTACCGACACCATGACGGCCTCGGTCCCGGTGTTGCAGAACGCCACCCGCTCGGCGCCCGCCAGCTCGTGGACGAGTTCGGCCACCTCGCCGGCCAGCCGGTTCTGCGGCCCCAACTCGTATCCGCGCTCGAGCTGGTCACGCACCGCGTCGACGACGAAATCGGGCTGGTGTCCGAAGAAGTGCACCCCGTAGCCCATGGCGGTGTCGAGGTACTCGTTGCCGTCCAGGTCCCAGAAGAAGGCGCCCTGGGATCGGGCCGAGACCACCGGGTAGACGGTTTCCTTCAGGCTCGGGTCGAAGTTGAGCGACGCGATCCAGTCGGCCAGGGTCTCCCGGTGCTCGCTTGCGTAGACCTTGGACCGGTGGGTCTTGGCGGTGTACTTCACGACGAAGTCACGGACGAACCGGCTCTGCTCGTCGGTGAGCCGGTCGGCAGCGAGCGCGATGTTGTTCGAGTACGTCCCCACCTTCTTGGCCGGCTGCTGCTTCGTCCGCACCGGTACCGGCGGAGCACCGGGTGCCGCGGCGTCGGGTGCCGGGGTGCCAGCGGCCCCTGTCAGCGCCAGCAACTGCTGCTCCATCAGCGCCAGTTGGGAACGGATGACCCCCTCCAGGCCCGGTACGGGGGCACTTGCTCCACCGCCTGCACCGCTGCTGTCCGGGGTGGCCGCCGTGGCGGCCGCCGCACCGCTCGCCGAGGTCTGAGCCGCACTACCGGCCGCCGCCGCGGCGATCGGCTCAGGAGCCGCGCTCGCCGTCGCCTCGACGGGCCGGTGCCGAAGGACGAAGTCGGTTAACGCACCGAGGGTGTGCAGCGACTCGAAGAACATCCTGATCGGGATGTCGACGTCGTACTCCTTCTCGACGCGTTTGCCCATCTGGACGAGCATGAGGGAGTCGACCCCGAGCGAGAACAGTTCGAGGGACTCCTCCATCTCCCCGATGGCGACTCCGGTGACCTGGTTCAGCGCCTGCTTGACGAACTCGAGGACCGGGGCCCGATCGGCCGCGGGGCCCGGTGCGGTGGTCTCTGCCTCCTGAGCGTCGGCTTCCACGACGTCGCAGCCCTTCCCGGTGCGGTCGGGATACCAGATTCGTTGCCGGTCCCACGGGGTGTGCGGCAGATCCCGCACCAGCCGTCCGGGCGTTCCCGGCAGCCGGTCGAAGGCGAGATCGCGGCCGTGCTCCCACAGTCGGCCGGCGCTCTCGAGCAACTGGCGGACGTCCGAACGTCCCTTGCGCAGACTCGGCAGGACCAGCACCTCGTCGGGGAACTCCTGGGCGATCAGGCCACCGAGGGTCGCCATCGCGCCGATCTCGACGAAGGTGCGCAGACCGGCGCCGTACGCCGACCCGACGGCCGCCCGGAACATGACGGGCTCGACCAGATGGCGACTCCAGTACGCGGCGTCGATCGTGCTGTCGCGTCCCACCGGTGCTCCGGTCCGGGCGGAGATCCACGGGATCGTGGGAGCATCGAAGCGGCGATCGCGGATCAGCTCGTGCAAGTGCTCGGCGCCTCGGGCCATCTGGGCGGAGTGGAAGGGATGCGACACGTCCAGACGCTCGGCGAAGATCCGCTGCTTGCGCGCAGCCCTCAGGGCGGCGTTGACGCTGTCGGTCAGCCCGGACACGGTGACGTTCTCCCGTGCGTTCACGGCGGCCACGCTCACGTCCGGGAACGGCCGGAGCAGTTCCTCGGCGCGGTCCAGCGAACACAGCAGGGTCGCCATCGAGCCGTCGCGCGGCGTGTCCTCCATGACGCGGGCCCGGTGCATCACCAGGTCGACCGCGTCCTCACGCCCCATGACGCCGGCGAAGCAGGCGGCCGCGTACTCGCCGATGCTGTGCCCGATGACGGCGACCGGGGTCACCCCCAGCGTCGTCCAGTACCGGGCCAGTGCCAGTTCCACCGCGAAGATCATCGGCTGGGAGTACAGCGGTGACCGGAACGCGTCCGCGTCGTCGCCGAACATGATGTCCAGCAGCGCGATGTCGCCCGCCCTGCGGAACTGGTCGTCAAGTGCGCCCAGTTCGTGCCGGAAAGCCTCGGCGTGGTCGTACAGCTCCCGCGCCATCCCCGGGTACTGCGTGCCCTGGCCGGAGAAGACGAACACCTCCTGCGCACCGCCGCGCCCGGAAGCTGTCAAAGATCGGGATTCCACCGCGGTCCCGACGGCGGCCGGGATGCCGGAGACGTCCGCGCACACCAGTGCGGCGCGGTGCCGGAGACTTCGCCGGGCGCCCAGGGTCCGGGCGATGTCAGCCGCCTCAGCCGGTGTCCGGGAACTCCACTCGGCGAGGTTCTCCAGGGCGGTCCACAGCGCCCGGTCGGAGCCCGCGGACACCGGCAGCAACCGCGGCAGGTCGGGCGGCGACGCGTCGAGCGGGGCGAGGGCCGGTTGGGGCCGGACGTACTCCTCGACGATCAGGTGGGCGTTGGTCCCGCTGATGCCGAAGGAACTGATGCCGGCACGCCGGCGGCCACCGCTGGGCTCCCACGCCATCTCGCTGCCGACGACCTCGATCGGGATCGATGCCCAGTCCACCATCGGGTTTCCGGCACGGAAGTGCAGTGTTCCCGGCAGGCGGCCATGCTCGAGTGAGACCACGATCTTGCACAGCGCCGCCATCCCGGCGGCGGACTCCAGGTGACCGAGGTTGGACTTGACGCTGCCGACCCGCAGCGGAGTCGAGCGACCGGCGAAGACCCGCGCCAGGGCGTTGATCTCCTGCGGGTCGCCGATCGGCGTCCCCGAGCCGTGTGCCTCGACATAGGCGACGTCTTCGATCCCGAGCCCCGCCTCGGCGAGGGCCTCCTCGATCACCCCGGCCTGAGCAGTCCCGTTCGGCACGGTGAACCCACCGTTGTGGCCGTTGTGGTTCACCGCCGAACCGCCGAGCACGGCCAGGATGCCGTCGCCGTCCCGTTCGGCGTCGGAGAGCCGCTTGAGCACGACGACCGCGCCGCCCTCGCTGCGGATGTAGCCGTCGGCACCGGCGTCGAAGCTCCGGCACCGCCCGGACGGCGACAGGGCCCGAAGCCGGGACCACGACAGGTGGCCCTCCGGGCTCAGGATCAGGTTCACCCCGGCCGCCACGACCAGGTCACAGCTACCCTGTTTCAGCTCTCGGGTACCCAGATGCAGGGCGTACAGCGACGAGGAGCAGGCGGTGTCGATCGCCATGCTCGGACCGCGGAAGCCGTACACGTAAGAGAGCCGTCCGGCGGCCGCGTTCGCCATGTTGCCGGTGTAGGCGTATGCCTCGTGCGAGTAGCCCAGATCCTTGCCGACCTGCCGGTAGTCGTTGTTGTAGATGCCTACGAACGTGCCGACCCGGCCGTTGTCGCCCGCCGCGTACGGATCGATGCCGGCGTCCTCGAACGCCTCCCACGTCAGCTCGAGGAGCAGCCGCTGCTGCGGATCCATCTGTTCGGCCTCATGCGGCGAGATGTTGAAGAACAGCGGGTCGAACTGGTCGACGTCGGGCAGATACCCGCCCTGAGTGGTGGTCACCTCGCTCAGATCCAGCGGACTCTGCGGCCACCGGTCGGCCGGGATGTCGGTGACCACGTCCTCCTGGCGGCTCAGTACGTCCCAGAGCCGTTCCCGGGTCCGGATTCCGCCGGGCAGCCGGAAGGACATCCCGACCACGGCTACGCGCTCGGTCGATGGCACCCTCGACGCCGCGGCCTTCCTCGGCACCGGTGCGGCGGCCGGCGCCGACGCGTCAGTACGGGACAGGCCCGAGGTCCGGCCATCCAGCCTCCGCCGGATCTCGCCGACCAGTGCCCCGATCCTGGGATGGTCGATGATGCAGGTGCTCTCCAGCGTCACGTCGAGGTGGCGCTGGAGCCGCGTCTGCAGCCGGACCAGTTGGATCGAGTCGAATCCCAGGTCGAACAGGCTCGGATCGGCGGCGTCAGTCGCCACGGCGGCGGCACCCGGTGCCGGCGATGGCAGCTCCGCGGCGGCACCGAAGCCCAGCTCACCGAGGATGTGCGCGCACACCGTGTCCACCGGGTCGCCCGCCCCCGCCGGGCCGGGTTCGGGGCCGGCCTCGACCACGAGGGCTTCGTCGATGGCTGGGGTACCCAGGTCGGGCAGGTCGATCTCTGCCCCGCGTCCCTCGAACACCGGGCGCCAGTCGACGGTGACGCCACGTACGTACGCCTCGGCCAGCGACGCCCGGAACCGGTCCAGCCCCTGCTGGTCCCGGCGCAGTGTGCCGATCACTGGCGTCGCGTCACCGCCCACGATCTCGTTCATCGCGGTGAGCAACACCGGGTGCGCGCTGAGTTCCAGCAGTGCCGGGTGCCCGTCGGCCAGGGCCGCCCGAGCCGCCTGTTCGAACAGCACGGGCTGTCGCAGATTGCTGTACCAGTACTCGGCGTCCAGGCCGGCGGTATCGATCCGCCCCCCGGTCACGCTGGAGTAGAACGGGAGCCCGGTGGCGCGCGGGGCCACGACACCGAGAGAGGCGAGCAGGTGCTCGCGTTGCCCCTCCACCCGCGGCGAGTGTGCCGGGAAGTCGACCGAGAGTCTCTGGGCGTAGGTGCCTTCTTCGCGCAGGACCGCGATCGTCTCCTCGATGGCCGGCGTGGTGCCGGCCACGACCACGGAGCGCGGTGCGAGCCGTCCTGCGAGGTCCAGGCCCGCCCCGGAGGGCCCGAACCGCTTTGCGACCTCGTCCGCGGTGAGCCCGATGATGGCCATCGACCCCTGACCCACCAGGGGAACGTGCGCCCGGCTCCAGAGCACCGCGACCTGTGCGGCCTCCTCCAGCGACAGGGCGCCGGACACGCAGGCGGCCGCGATCTCGCCGAGGCTGAATCCGAGCACGGCGCGGGGGCGGACGCCGTGGGACTGCCAGAGTTCGGCCAGCGAGACCATGACGGCGAACAATGCGGGCTCGACCACTTCGGGGCCGGCTTCCTGTCCAGCGGCGCCCTCGCCGCGCAGCACGTCGAGCAGCGACCAGTCGACGTGCTGTTCAAGCGCCTCGGCGCACTCGCCGAGCCGACGGGAGAAGACCGGCGAGGATTCGAGCAGGGCGGCGCCCATACCGGGGAACACCGCACCCTGACCGGGGAAGACGAACACCGGGTCGGTCTCCTGCGGGGCCGTGCCCTGGAGTACGTGCGCATGGGGCCGGCCGTGCTCCAGCGCCGTCAGTGCGGCTGTGACGTCACCTCCGTGACCCCACACGACCGCACGATGCCTGTGCGGCGGGTCCGTCGCCGCGAGCGCGCGGCCCACGGCCCACGGGTCGGGGCCGGCCTGTTCGACGTACCGGCGCAGCCGTCGTGCCGAGGATCGCAGCGTGTCGTCGGTCTCGGCGCCGAGGATCCAGGGATGTGGGGGTACGTTGCCGTGCGGGCGTATGCCCCTCGCGTCGTCGGTGCGCGTCATGACAGGCTGCCCCCGTATCCCCCTGCGAACGACTTGTAGCCGTGGTCGGCGATCAGAATCTGCTGCAACTGCGAGGTTCCTTCGATGACTTCGAGGATCTTCGCCTCCCGGAAAAGGCGCTCCGCCGGATACTCCGACCAGCACCCGTTGCCGCCGAGCACCTGCACCGCGTCCGAGGTGACCTGCTGGGCGATCGTCGACGAGAAGTACTTGGCCACGTTGGTGTTCATGACGGCATCGGTGCTGCGCTCGACCCGCGACCGGCCGGCCCGGCGGCACAGCTCACGGGCGGCGGCGACGTTGGTCACAGCGTCGGCCACCATCTTCTGCACCAACTGATGGGCGCCGATCTTCACGCCGAACTGCTCCCGGCTCGTCGCGTACGCGCACATCTGTTCCAACGCCGCCTGCGCGATGGCCACCCCGGCCCAAGCGATGCTGTACCGGCCGAAGAACAGAGCGGTGTTGGCGACGAACCCGAACCCCACGCCGATGCCGACGACGAGATTCTCCTTCGGCACCGCCACGTCAGTGAACGAGACCCGCGCCATATGGGTCGCCCGGTTGCCGAGCAGGCCCGACATCGGGTGGACCTCGACCCCGTCGGTGGCCCGGTCGACCATGAACGCACTGACCGCGCCGTTGTCGGAAGCGAAGACGAGGAACACGTCGGCGAGACCGGCGAAGGAGATCCACTTCTTCTCGCCGTTGAGTACGAAGACATCGCCCTTGTTCACGTACGTGGTCGACACTGAGGCCGCGTCGGAGCCGGCGCCGGGCTCGGACAGCGCGAAGCAGCCGATGCGCCGCCCGGCGGCCAGGTCCGGGAGGTACTTGTCCTTGAGCCGGTCCGAGCCGCGCGCGGCGAGCGTCTCCCCGATCAGGGAGGTGTGGACGGTCAGGAGTGCCCGCGTCGAGCAGCAGGCTTTGCCAATCGTCTCGGTCAACTCCCCGTAAGCCAACGGGTCCAGACCGAGCCCACCCCACCGGACGGGAATGGCGGCGCCGAGGAAACCGGCCGCGGCCATCTCGTCGATCACGTCGGGTGCGAGGCGTTCGGTGCGGTCGAACTCCTGGGCACGCGGCGCCAGCGCGGCGGAGAACGCCGCTGCGCGGGCCAGTGCGACGGTCCCGGTGGTGTCAGCCATCGTTGCCATCCGTCAGCGTGCCGACCATCACGGCCATCCGGTTCACCGAACTGAAGTTCTCCAGGGTGATGCAGTCATCGGGAATCTCCACTCGGAACGTGGTTTCGAGATGGTCCAGCAACTGCATGGCGAAGACCGAGGTGACGAAGCCCTTCTCGAAGATGTTGTCGTCGTCGTGCAGGTCTGCCTCGCCCAACGTGGACATGTGCTGTCGCACGTAGGCCCGGATCGCGGCTGCTGCGTCCGTCTCCGTTTCGCTCGTCATATCGCTGACCGCCTCACTCGGCATCGACGTTGACCACGATGTAGTCGGGGTATCCGTGGTGGACACTGAGGTCGTTCTCGTACAGGTAGTTCGCGCCGTCGGAGGACACGACCTGGAAGTTCGCCAGTTGGTAGGTGAGCAGCATCTGGCGGTTCCGGTCGGTGCGACGGAAGTCCGCGAAGAGGCGGACACCCTGCTCGGAGGTGCGCTGGATGAGCGCGGACAGCAGTACGGTCCCGACGCCCTTGGACACTGTCCGGCAGGACATCAGCAACAATTTGATCGTCCAGCGGTGGTCGTCCTTCGCCACCAGCGCCATGCCGATCTTGCCGTAGGAACCGTAGCGGTCGACCAGCTCGCACACCCACAGGTCGTGTTCGGGATCGTCGAGCAGTCGCTCGAGGTCGTCGTACGAATAGTGGATGCCGGTCGAGTTCAACTGATTGGTCCGCCGAGTCAGTTCCTCCAGTCGGGCCAGGTCCTCCTGGGTGGCCAGGGAAAGCGAGAACACCATGCCGAGGCTGCGCAGAAAGTCCTCCCGCGGTCCCTGGTACGCCACCTCCGACTCGGTACGCGCCTCGTCCGCCAGGTACATCAGCCGCCGTCGCCGCGCGTCGTCGGTGACCACGGTCGGCGACAGCCGGGGGGCCGATGCGAGACCGCGGTACTCCGCCGCGTCGACGGTCTCCACCTGGGGATGGACGAACGCCACCTCGTCACGCTCGAAGGCCTGGTCGTCGACGAACATGATGGTGTCGATACCGATGTTCAACTGCTCCCGGATCGCGGCGATCGAACTGGACTTGCTGTTCCAGTTGATCTGTGGGCGCAGGAAGTACTCGGCAATGCCGAACTCGCTCAGTTTTCGCACGGCGTCGTCATGGTTGTTCCTGCTCGCGATCGATTGCAGGATCCCGCGCGCATCGAGGGCCCGGACGAGTTCGGCCACGCCGTCCTTCAGTACTACGTCGTCACCGTCAGCTAATGTGCCGTGCCAAAGCGTGTCGTCGAGGTCCCATACGACGCACTTGACCGTCGTCACCGCCTCGGCCGACTGGCCGGCGATCGACTGTGTCATCGCGCCGACCTCGGACGCATCGTATTCACGTGACCCCCGTAATTTTCGGTTCATCGGTACGGTAAAAAATCAGTAGGCATAGAAGCCCTGTCCGGACTTACGTCCTAGCTGCCCCGCAGCGACCATCTTCTTGAGCAGCGGGCAGCATCTGAACTTCGAGTCCTGGAACTCGTCGTAGAGCACGGCCAGCGAGTCGACGACGGTGTCCAGTCCGATGAGATCGGCAGTGGCCAGTGGGCCCATCGCATGTCCATAGCCGAGGGTGAAAACGGCATCGATCTGTTCGGGCCCAGCCACCGAGTCCTGGACGAGAAAGGCTGCCTCGTTCATGAACAGGTGGGACAAGCGATTGGACACGAATCCAGGTGAGTCGTTGACTACGATCGCCTGCTTGCCCATCGTGGCGGCAAATGATTCTGCCGCTTTCACCGTCTGGTCGGAGGTGTGCACACCGCGAATCACCTCGACGCCCCCGAGCAGCGGCACCGGGTTCATGAAGTGCATGCCGACGACAAGGTCCGGCCGCGGCATGAGCGCAGCGATCCTGGTGATCGAGATGCAGCTAGTGTTGACTGCGACCTGCACGTCTTCCCGGCATACCGCACGGAGACGGCTGTACACCTGCTCCTTGGCGTCGACGTTCTCCACGATGTTCTCGACCACCCAGTCCGCCTCGTCGAGAGCGTCGTCGTCGGTAGTCACGCGGATGCGGCCGAGGATCTCCGCCGAGTCCCAGCCGGCCACCGTCGGCGACATCATCCGATACCGGCGTAACGACTTCCGCATCTGCTGAGGCGCCGCGGCAACAACGCCGCCGTCCCGGTCCACCAAGACAACGTCGTATCCGTGGGCGGCGCAAGTAATTGCCACATCCTTGCCCATCACGCCTGCGCCGATCACTGCGACTGTCGACATGTTCCTCATCACCTCACGGGCCTCTCGGCAGCGCGCGTGCCTCCAGGCACCGCACCGCGCTGGATGTCTCAAGGGGAGTTTTTTGTTCCGCACAACGGAACGGAGACATGGCCCGATGTTCGAGTACTTCCCCCGTTTCCCCGGCCACTGGTGACCACCAGTGCTGCACGGGGTTATGTCACTTCGCCGCCGAGATCACGTGGCACAGCAGCGCCGTTGGCGGCGGCACCAGCGACGGTTCTTCGCCCACTTCGCGGTTACGCAGGACGCGTGCACCTGATTTGGCGCACTTGGCGTCGTGTCATATGACCTCAGAGTTACCCCCTTAACTACTGAGTCACATCCGACTACGGAGCTGCCGCAACCGCACCAATGAGGACCCTCTTCAATGCCATTGTCCGCGGCAGCCAAGACGTACAGAAGCACAACGCAAAGGATTGGGCAAGGGTTGGACTATCTTCCGCTTAGCTTGGACTGATCTCATTTGGCGACCGCTTCACTTCGCAATAGGGGCATGGAAGTGGTGAAACGGCTGGTGCCGGACGAGTTATGGAAGTGTTTCCATAGGGTGGTGACGTCGATGTTCGGGCCTTCCGGTCCGACCGCCCACCGCCGTTGCACCGAAGGGTCCAGAACGGGGTGTGGGCCAAGCTGCAACGGCCTGTCCGGGACGACCTCGGTACCCACGGCGAGCCGGACCGGTCGCGTCGCGGTGCGTGATCGACTCGAAGACCGACCCGTCACCGAACGCACCGGCCCACCCGTGTCGCTGGGCACTCCCGGCGCCAACCTCCCACGACAACCCGGCACTCGAGCCGCGGAGGCAGGGCCTCCCGCCGATCCGCTCGCGGCGCGGCCGGCACCTCGGGCGGCTGGCAAGCTCCACGCAGACCTGGCGACGACTACGTCACCTGGCCGATCGAATCCCGCCCCCTACACCGATGCTACGAACGCAAACCGGAATGCTCCCTCGCCTCCATCGGCCTCGCCGCCACTTTCCTCTGCCGCCGGCGACGCACCAAATGAGACCACTTGGAGCTGATCAGCCTGGATCCACCGATTGACGGCCGTCCCGTGGACAGGGAATGCGAAAGGGTGCCTGCTGAACTGCGGCGACGGGACTTCTGGCGCTTCCGTCCAGCACGAAAAGCCACGGGTAGTCCGTTGAGCCCGGCGGTAGAGATCAAGGGGTCTTCCGCGGCGACCCCCTCGTCGGGGGCGGGGGCTCCGGTGCGGTTGTGTCCAGTGGTCCGGGCGGGCGAACCATTGGTCTCAGCAGAGGGACCTTGACCCACGGCCGGGTAGTCCACGGATTTCCGCTGCTGGTAGGGGTGTTGGTACCCACTCGGTGGCTGTGTAGAGGCCGGGGCCGACGGCGTTGACCAGGGAAGTGTTCCGGTCGTCGCGGGAGGCGGCGGGCAGTGGGGGCTGGGATCGGCGGGCTCGAGGATGGTGACGCCGAGGCGTGTGGCGGTGCGGCTGGTGTCGGTGCGGCTGGTTTCGGGGCGGTCGTCCTCCTGTCGTTCGGCGTGTCGGGAGACCGGCGTCCTGACCCTGCGGGTGCTGACACGGGGCCGACGGGGTGCGAGCCCAGGCGCTCGATCGACCAATCCCACGAAGTTAAGGCCCCGATGACGATGTCAAGAGTTCGGTGAGCGGGATCTTGTAGGTGCATGGTGCAGTGCGGATGAGTCGGTTGTTG